>CAZZBE010000282.1:0-6172 GCA_964652715.1 uncultured Desulfobacteraceae bacterium | reverse complement strand
ATCTTTCTTTTAAATATATCAGTAGGTTTATACAGAATCAGTGGATATCGGATATACCAGAATCCGAATTCCTATTCTCTATTCCAAAGATGAGTCTTGCGGTCCAAATCGAAAAACCAAAGTAAGTTTCAATTTAAATTCTCTATCTTATAAATCTATGGGACCTCAACCATAAAATTTTAAAGACCCGGTCTCCGACAAATGTCAGATGATCGAGCCTTATTTTCTGTATATCCTGTTATCCCCATATTCCAGGATATCCGATATCCACTGATTCTGTATATCACGATATTCCCCACTTCACATCAACCCGCCGCTCCCCTGACACCTCCTTCCGCTCAATCTTCGGATTCAACTCCTCCTCCAACCAGTCCGAGAACAGATTGATCCCCAATCTCAGCATCGCCATATCTTCGACTCACAAATTGTCGCCAAACACTCAAGCAAACGGATTCGGGTAAGGCAACAAATGTAGCTTTTCTATAAACCTGTAATCACGTTGGTTCTTTGACGCCAAGTGATAACGCTGACCCCGGGCAGGCCTTTTCTTGAAATTTTCGAAAGACATTCTTTTGCTTCGCCGATATCCAAAGCGGCGTCAATCAGAATGTCCGTGTCGATGATAATGGAGTCAATCACCTTTCATCGCCCATTCACTGCGCCGAAGATTTCTAACCCATTCGTTGGCGTCCATCATATCCTCACGATCCCGCCACATCCCGATGAATGGGTCGCCTGAAAAATCGAAATGTCCTTCGCGTGGAACATTCGCGTACCTTTGTTTTAAAAACTCCATGAAATCTAAAACTTGTCTTCTTGCTTCAGGGTGCAAGGCGGCAAACTCTTTTTGGATGTCTCTTTGATTTATGGCGTCTTCAGTCTTCATCCCCTCACGCCTCCTTCCGCTCAATCCTCGGATTCAACTCCTCCCGCAACCAGTCCGCGAACAGATTAATCGCCACCACCAGCAGCACCAGCGCCGCGCCGGGAAATACGATCATCCACCACATGCCCGCATAAATGTAGTTTTTCCCGATGGCGATCATCATCCCCAAAGACGGTTCGGTGATGGGGACGCCCACGCCGAGGAAGCTCAAGGTGGCTTCCAGCATGATGACCACCGCCAGATCGACCGCCACCACCACCAGGATCGGCGGGATGGCGTTGGGCAGCAGGTGTTTCAGCAGGAGCCGGAAGTCGGAGGCGCCGGTGGCTTTGGCGGCCATGACGTAGGCCTCCTCCTTGACCTCCAGCACCGATCCGCGCATGGTCCGGGCGTACCGCACCCAGTCCACGATGCAGATGGCGATGATCACCGTCCCGATGCCCCCTTCCTTGAAGATGCCCAGCAGGAGAAAGGCCAGGAGGGTGGTGGAAAAAGAGAAGAAGGTGTCGGCCAGCCGCATGATGGCCGCATCCAGGATCCCGCCGTAATACCCCGCCAGAAGCCCCATGATGACCCCGAAGGCCCCGGCGATGGAGACCACCCCGAAACCGACGATGAGCGACGTCCGGCACCCGTAGATGATCGTGCTCAAAATCCCGCGGCCCTGGTCGTCGGTGCCCAGCAGGTAGGGCGATGTGCCGCCCTCCATCCAGATGGGCGGCGTCAGGAAATGCTCCAGGCTCACCGTCTCCAGGTCGTAAGGGTCCTGGGGCGTGATCCAGGGAGCGAAGAGGGTGGCCAGGATAAAGATCGCCAGAACAACGCTGCCGGCGATGGCGGGCAGGTCGTGCAGGTAGGAATGGAGCAGCCTGGATTTGATGCGGCGTTCACTCATAACGGATCTTCGGGTTCAAGAAAGCGTAGAGAATATCCACGACGATGTTGATGACGATGATGATCACGGCCGCCAGCATGATGTAGGTGACGATCACCGGCTGGTCCGATTCATAGATGGAGGTGAGCAGCAGGTTGCCCATCCCCGGCCATTGGAAGATGGTCTCGGTCACGATGGAAAATGCGATGAGTTCGCCGAACTGGAGGCCGGCCATGGTCACCACCGGGATCAGGACGTTTCTCAGGGCGTGCTTGAAAATCACCGTCATGGGCGACAGCCCCTTGGACCAGGCCGTCTTGATGTATTCCTGGGTCAGGACCTCCCGCATCCCGGCTCTCGTCAGCCGAAGCAGCACCGCCAGCTGGTGGGTCCCCAGGGTCAGGGCCGGCAGAATGATGTGCATGAGCCCCGAAGGCGTCAGCAGTCCCGTGCGCCAGAAGCCGATCTGAACGGTGTCGCCCCGGCCGAACGACGGCATCACCCCCAGATAGACCGAAAAAATCATGATGAGCAGGATGCCGGTCAGGAAGGTGGGCACGGAGATCCCCCCCAGGGACAAGGCCATGATGAACCGGTTCTGGAACGCATAGGGTTTCAGCGAGACCAGAACTCCCAGGGTCAGCCCCAGGCTGAAGGAAATCAACATGGCGCAGGCGGCCAGTTCGAAGGTGGCCGGAAGCCGCTCGACGATCAGGTCCAGGGCCGGAAGGCGGCTGACGTAGGACTTGCCGAAATTGCCGTGGGCCGCATTCCAGAGAAACCGGACGTACTGGACGTACAAGGGCTTGTCCAGCCCGAAGGACCGGCGGACTTCCTCCTGCTCCGCCTGGGTGGCGTATCGGCCCGCAAGGGTCAGCACCGGATCCCCCATGTATCGAAAAATGATGAAGCACAGGAGGGAGACGGCCAGCAAAACGACGATCCCCTGGAGGAATCTTCTGGCGATAAAAGTAGCCATGGCAGTGGATGCATCCGCTCATTCCGGGGCGTTAACCGAACGCCCCGGAACGAGCCGGATCAATCTTCCCCTTATTTCGAGATTTCCTTGTAAACCATCCACATGTCCGGCCGGGGGGTGAACTCAATGCCTCCGCCCTTCCGGACCGCGTAGAGATCCTGCTGATAATGCAGCGGTATCCACACGACCTTTTCCACCATGGCCATGTAATTGAGCTTTTCCAGGGTGGCCTTTCGCTCGGCCGGATCCACGATGTCGGCGGTGGATTCCAGCAGCTTGTCGAGTTCCGGGTCGGCGTAGTCCGTTCCGTTGAGACCGCCGTATCCCTCATCCGTGTCCCGGGAATGGGCCAGCTTGAAATAGGTCCGGCCCATGTCGAAGGTGCCGTCGAACCATCCGATGAGATAGAAATCCAGGACGCCCTCGGCCACCTCGGGGAAAAACACCGACTTGGGTTTCACATCCAGGTTCACCGTGATGCCGACTTTGGCCAGATACTTGGCCACGGCTTCGGCGATTTTCGCATCCTGGACATACCGGTCGTTGGGCCCGGTCAGGGTGATTTCAAACCCGTCGGGATACCCGGCCTCCTTCAAAAGGGATCTGGCCTTTTCCGGATCATAGGACAGCCGCTCGATCTTTTCGTTGTAACCCACCGTCGGCGGATCGGGAACCTGGGCCGCGGGCGCGGCATGGCCCCGCATGATCTTCTCGATGATCTCCGCCTCGTTGATGGCCATGTACATGGCCCGCCGCACCCGGATATCCGCGGGCGGGGTGTCGGGACGGTTGTGGAGCGCCAGGAAGATGGACCGTCGGGCCGGCCGGCTGATCACCTTGAGCTGGGGGTTGGTCGCCACTTTCTCGTACAACTCCACCGGCACGCCCGATACCAATTCCACCTGCCCGGAAACCAGGGCCGCGAACCGGGTGGAGGACTCGGTGATGGGTCGCACCTCGATGGTCTTGATGGCCGGGGCGCCTTCCCAGTACTCCGCGTTGGCGGCCAGCTTCATGTAGGAGCCCTTGACCCATTCGGTCAGCTTGTAGGCCCCGGTGCCGACGGGTTCGACGCCCACCTCGCCCGGATCGCGGGATTCGGTGGATTCCTTGTCCATGATGAAAATCTGGTGCATGTTGTTGGCGAACCAGGGGATGTGTTTTTTGGTTTTTATGACCACCGTGTAATCGTCGATGATCTCGATGGCGTCGATCTGTTTTCCGGTGTTGATGAACTCCGACACTTCGGGATTCCCCAGGCGCTCGAAGGAAAATTTCACATCCGCCGCCGTAAAGGAATTGCCGTTATGGAACTTGACCCCTTCCCGGAGATAAAATTTCCAGGTCAGCATGTCGGGGTGTTCCCATTTCACGGCCAGGGCCGGGGCAAGGATCCCTTCAGCCCCTTTGCGTTGCAGCAGGCCGTCGAAGATGTTGGCCATCTTGGACAGGTTGGCGTCGGCGTCCGAGCCGTGGGGATTCATGGTCCGCGGGGGGCTGTCCACCGCCACCTTCAGGTGCTGGGCCGCCGCCGGACCGGCGGCGGCAAAAAGCATGCCCATGGCCGCCAAAAGGGTTACTAAAAGCATCGTTTTTCTCATCCGTCTTCTCTCCTTTCTTCTGCTGTTCTTCGTGTTGTCGTCAGGGGCGCCCATCACCCGATCGGCGCCCGCCGTCCTATTCCGTTCTCGGTTCAAAGGATGGAAACGGCACATCCCATCGGTTGTACAATGCTTCCACCACGCCGGTCCGGAGCAGTTCGGGCATCCGCCGGTCGTAGATGTCGATCAGCCTTTTCGATTTCTCTGTCTCGGAGAAGCTGAGATAGACCCGGACCGAGAATAGAGGTTCCATTCGGTACCGGTCCATGTCGACGTCGTTGATGAACACGTAAGTGGAGACGGCGCCGATGGCGTCGATATAGACATCGACCCGGTCCTTGCGGAGCAGCTCCCAGGCCTGCCGCCAGTCGTCCACCGCGTTCCACTGGAGGTTAATGCCGCGTTCCCCGATCAATTCCTCGTAATTCATGCCGCGCATCCAGACCGCCGTCTTCTCCCGGAGGGACTCGGGGCCCCGCCAGTCGCCAATGCGGTTCCGCTTGAAAACCGCGGTGGGCCGTTTCACATGGATCGGGTAGCGGGGCATGAGCCGCTCCGGTTCATACTTGAGGCCCGGTATGGCGTCCGCCTCTCCTTCATCAAGGGCTTTTTGAGCGCGCTTCAGGGGGAGCAATTCATATTGCATCATGATCCCCAGCGGTTCGTAGACCGCCCGGACCAGTTCGAACCAGAGCCCGGAACCGTCGGCGTTGGCGAAACCGTCCAGCACCGGACTGGCCACCCGGATGGCGTCGGGCGTCCGGGCGGATGCGTTGAAAGCGACGGCCGGAAGCAGGACCAGCAGGGCGAAAACCGCCGTCGCTCGTTTTCGGTTTGTATGCTTCGCTTCGATTCTAATCATACAAATAGCACGCCACCGGACGGCCGCGCCCCCTGTCCCTCAGCTCCGGGATTTCCTTGTCGCAGATCTCCATCCGGCGGGGACACCGGGGATGGAACCGGCACCCGCCGGGCGGATGGATCGGGCTGGGCACGTCGCCGTGGAGGATGATCCGTTCAGTTTTTCGCCGCGGATCGGCCACCGGAATTGCGGACAACAGCGCCTGGGTATAGGGATGTTTCGGGTCGGTGTAGATCTCGTTGTAATCGCCGCTCTCCACGATGTTGCCCAGGTACATGACCGCGATGTGGTCGCAGATGTATTCCACCACCGCCAGGTCGTGGGCGATAATGATGTAGGAGAGGCCGAACTCCCCCTGGAGGTCGATGAGCAGGTTGACGATCTGGGCCTGGATGGACACGTCCAGGGCCGACACCGGTTCGTCGCCGATGACGACGGCCGGGTCCAGGGCCAGGGCCCGGGCGATGCCGATGCGCTGGCGCTGACCGCCGGAAAACTCGTGGGGGTACCGGCGACCCTGCTCCGGAGACAGGCCGACCTTTTCAAGAAGGTAGGCCACGCGTTCTTCCCGCTCCCGTCCCGTGTAAAGTCCGTGAATGTCCATGGGGTCGCCGATGATCTTATTGACGGTCATCCGCGGGTTGAGGGAGGAATAGGGATCCTGGAAAATGATCTGCATCTCCTTCCGGAGACTTCGGAGATCCGAGCGACCCATTCGCGTCACGTCCCGGCCGTCGTAGACCACTTTGCCCGACGTGGGGGTGATCAAGCGCAAAATCCCCAATCCGGCGGTGGTCTTGCCGCAGCCGCTCTCCCCGACCAGGCCAAGGGTTTCCCCGCGATTGAGGGTAAGTGAGACGCCATCGACGGCGTAGACGTAGCCCACGGTGCGGGAGAGAAGCCCCTTTTTAATGGGGAAGTGGATCTTGAGGTCTTCTACCGTGAGAAGGGGATTCAAGGCGTTTTCCGT
>CAZZBE010000281.1:0-6236 GCA_964652715.1 uncultured Desulfobacteraceae bacterium | reverse complement strand
TCCCGGCCCAGCTTCCGGTAGGCGTCCCCCATGTGTTCGAGGATGATGGGGTCGTCCGGCGCCAGACGGACCGCCCGCTCCAGCAG
Source organism: uncultured Desulfobacteraceae bacterium (assembly GCA_964652715.1). Classification (GTDB taxonomy): domain Bacteria; phylum Desulfobacterota; class Desulfobacteria; order Desulfobacterales; family JAABSP01; genus JAABTD01. The sequence continues at coordinate 6,150 of CAZZBE010000281.1, read as the reverse complement.
TTGGGCGGCCTTTTCGTATCGTCCCTGCTGGTAATAGACCCATCCCATGCTGTCGGTGATGTAGCCGTCCTCGGGTTTTTCTTTCAGGGCCCGCCGGATGAGGGATTCGGCCTCCTCCAGGTCCCGGCCCATTTCGGCCAGGGTGTAGCCGAGATAGTTGAGGGCGTTGGCGTTGTCCGGTTCCAGCTCGATCACCTTTCGCATGGCGGCGATGGATGCGTCTTTGTTCCCCATCTTGTCGTGGATCACCCCCATGCGGAAGTGGACCCGGGGCGATTCGGGCGCGATCTCGAGCGCGTTCCGCAGGGTTTGGAGGGTCGCGTCGTAGTCCTCCAGCTCTTCATGGAAAGAGGCCAGATAGAGACGGAAATCGAGGTTTTCCGGCCGTTGAGCAATCACTTTCTCCATGAAATCGACGGCTTTTTTCAGCTCCCCGGCCTCCTGGTAGAGGAAGGCGATGTGGACCGACGCGTTCCCGTAGAACATGGAATCGGGCCCCACCTTCAGCAGGTGCCCGATGGCCTCGGATCCCCGGTCCATCTCGCTCAGGGCCACCCCCAGCACGTAGTGGACGTCGTCGTTCTCCGGGGCGGTTTCGAGCATCTTCTCCAGCAGCACCGCCGCGTCCGCGTATTCCTTTTCGTTGATGTAGATCTGGACAATCTTCCGGAGGATGTCCGGTTCCGAGGCCGCCTTGTCGCCGAGGGGTTCCAGGATGGCCCGGGCCCGGGCTTCCCGGCCGGTTTTATGGTAGAGCAGGGCGAGGCCGAAAAGGGCCCGGACGTTGTCGGGATCATCGGCCAAAATCTCCTTGTAAAAGATCTCGGACCGCTCGTGCATCCCCTGGGCTTCGGCGATGTCGATAAGGGAGAACCGGGCCTCGTTCAGCTCGGGCTCCAGGGCCAGGGACCGCTCGAAAGACGCGGCGGCGGACCGGTACCGGCCCTGCTTCTGGGCCGTCCGTCCCATGAGGTAATGGCCCGCATAGGATTCCGGGAACCGGTCGACCATCTTTTTGAAGACCCGGGCCGCCTTCCCGTAGTGTTCCTCCTCCAGGTAGAGGTTGCCCAGGAGAATGTAGATCTCCTCTCCTTCCGGCGCCAGTCCGAGCGCCTTCTCGTAGGCCTCCCGGGCCCCGGCAAGGTCGTCCGCCCCCTGTTTCAGCTTTCCGTAAAGCGTGAGCAGTTCGGCATCTTCGGGATTGTGCTCGACCAGGGACGCCATCACCGACAGGGCCTTGTCGTTTTCCTTGTTGCGCAGGTAGAGGTCGGTCAGCTCCCGCTTCAGAAAGGAATCGTCCGGGTCGCGTTCCAGGGCCTTTTTCAGGTAAAGAATCGCCCCGTCCAGATCGCCCCGCCGCCGGCGGAGCTGGGACTCGAGGTAGTAGAAAAACTGATTGGGGGGCCCGGTGTGCCGGTCGGCGGAGATGCGGATGTTGGGGAGCAGGGCCCGGTCGTCCAGCAGCTCGCCGGGCGGGACGTCCCCCGCCTCCGGTTCCGGGGATTCGGCCGCCGGTTTCCCGGGCGTCGGGGTCTGGGCCTGGGGGGCGGAGGCCGCCTCATCCGGTCGGACCTGTCGATCCAGGGCGCACCCGGAAAAGAGCGCAACGGCCCCCATGACGCAAAGAATCATCAGAAAAAGGGCGGGGAGGGCGATCCCCCGCCGCGGCGCCTCGCGGTTGAACGATTCCATAGATACTTCCATCAACGGAAGGTCCGGCGGTCGGCGCCGGCTTCCGGTTTCTTTTTGATTTGAGCGCTCCATTCGGCTCTGCGTCTATTCTCTCGCGGCGATCTCTTCCTCGGCGGCGTAAGCCTCGTAATCCTGCATCTTCTCCTTGAAAAACTCCCGCATTTTCTTGACGATGTTCTTCTCCACCTGGCGCACCCGCTCCCGGGAGATGTCGTAGTTGTCCCCGATCTCCTGGAGGGTGGCGGGGCTTTCGGCGAAAATCCGCTGATCGAAGATTTCCAGTTCGCGTTCGGTGAGCCCCTTGCGGAAGTCTTCTATCTTATTATGGAGGAGCACGTCCATCTCTTTTTTGGCCATGGTGTCTTCGGCGGACTGGGAGTCGGTGCTCAGAAAATCCATCCGCTCCGTATCCGAATCCTCCTTGAGCGGGGCGTCCAGGGAGAGGTCCCAGTTGTCCAGCCGCTGGTCCATGTCCATGATCTCCCGCTCCGAGACCCCCAGTCGTTCCGACAAAAGGCGCGGCTTGGGGTCGAACCCCTGGTCGATGAGTTTCTGTTTCTCCTTCTTGAGCTTGAAGAAGAGGCGGCGCTGGCCCTGGGTGGTGCCGATCTTGACCAGCCGCCAGTTGTCCATGATGAACTTGAGGATGTAGGCCTTGATCCAGAAGGAGGCGTAGTAGGAGAACTTGACGTTTTTGTAAGGGTCGAATTTCTTGACCGCCTGCATCAGGCCGATGTTGCCCTCCTGGATCAGGTCCAGCAGGTTCTGCATCCAGACCCGCTGGAATTCCAGGGCGATCTTGACCACGAGCCGGAGATTGGAGGTGACCAGCATGTAAGCGGCGTCCCGGTCGTTTTCCTCCCAGACCCGCAGGGCCAGGGAGCGTTCCTCGTCCCGGGTGAGGAGCCGGTAGCGGCTGACCTCCGCCAGATAGCGCTGGAGCGGATCGAATTTGACCAGGGCCTTGTCGTTGTCCTGGCCCCGTGCGGTTGCGGAGCGATTGTCTCCCCGGCCCATCTTGCGATCCTTCTTGGGATCCTTGCGGTCGGTTTTTTTCGCCTTTCGGGAACCGGCGGCTTTGGCTGTCTGATTCATTGGATATGGGGTGTTCCTTTCGATTATCTTAAACGGGGTCTGTAATCTGTTTTCTATGGACTTTCCGCCCGAAGTGTGTTAGGCGAATAGTTTACATACGGCATTCAGCGCCTGTAGCTCAGATGGATAGAGCAACGGACTTCTAATCCGTAGGTCAGGGGTTCGAATCCCTTCAGGCGTACCAAATAGTCGAGAGGGGCTGATCATCATTATGGTTGGCCCCTTTTTATTTCCTTCCTTCCTGTTTTGCCCCACTATGGTCCCACCTTCTATCTCGAATAGCAAAACGCTTTCTCATTCTTTGGAAGAGAAGCATTTTAGAAATTGTACAACAGATCGCCGCAATATGGAAGAGGATTTGAAATTGAGTGTGTGCGTACCGTCTATCGGTTCCACGGATTGAACCCGTCGATATGCGTGCTGAAACCCCCCTTCCGGGCAAGGACGCCTGTTAAAATATCATCCATGTATACTCACAAAATAAATTCTGGACATCCATGGGGCGATAGTATACTTTGATTTTAACATTAAAGTTTTATAAATGTGAGTCTGCATGGATTCAATTTTAGCCTTTCGGATGGCAACCCCCAGTGAAATGACCGCGGCGGAAAGCTGGTTGCCCGCGCTATTTTGTGGTCAAGCGGGGCGTGTTGCCCGGATGACGATATCTTCACGGCGGCTTGGTGAGGCGGCTATCAAATGTCTGGACGGTTGGAGAACCAGTTCCGATCCTGATTCGCCCCTTTATGACGAGCTTGCCGAAGACTCCCCACGGTACCGGCAGGCCAACATCGGCATCTTTGCCATTAATATGGATGCGCATCACTGCCTTCGACCCATTGTGGAAAACCAGCCTTACTGCGTTCTGCCAGGCGACGTGTTGACGCCTCGAATCCCCCCGTTGCGTGCCGCCCTGGTATCGGACAGCCACCATCGGCACCCCATTGACGGCAACTGCTTCATCGTGAGGGGGCTTAGCCCGCTTGATGCGGCATGGCTCCTGGCCCTTCTGAACGAAAAAGAGTACGAAGCCTGGTTTGTCGCACGCTCCGGCAGCCAGGCGCTTCCGCGTATCGGGCTCAAGGATCTGAGGCAATGTCCTTTTCCCGAACCTCCGCAGAATGCCCTCGGATGGTCATCGCGTCTTTTTTCATGGGTGGAGGCTCATGCCGAAAACGCCGCCAGATTGTTTTCCCTGAAGGCCGAAGTCTCCGACCATGTTTCCAGGAGCCTCCCGGAAGAAGAGAATCGAGAACAACGTCTATTTCCAGGAGTTCGAGAGCCCGCGGCTCTGCTGGATGACAAGAGCTGGCTGCCGGAGCACATTGAGGCCAAATACCAGCAACACCTCCTTTTGGAAAAAGGCATGCTTCGCCTGAAGGATCTTGTGACGAGGGCGGCCTCCGCATCCGCCCGTCTGAAGGACGGGAAATCATCAACCTTTCGCCTTCTTGGCCTGAAGAATGTCACGGGCATTTATTTGCCGACGGTGCGGCCCTCCATCCCGGAAACGCGCCTGGGGCGTTTCTTTTCCGAGCCTGTTCAGAATAGCGAGGTTTTGATCTCATCTCTGGTTTCAAATCCAAAGGTTGCGTATGCGGACCCCAGCCTTTCCGGGGACACGCACCCCACCGATCACTGGCTGCGCATTTCCTTCAGGGAAACGCCGGGGGCCTGGGCGCTTGTTCTGGCATCTCCCGCCGTGACCAGCCAGTTTAAAAGGATGGCGACAGGGTCGGCCCTCCAATTCGCCACTGCCGAACGCCTGATGGAATTGTGCGTTCCTGGTATTGACCGGGCGCTTCGCAATCGCTGGCAAAACCGGCTGGACGGGTTGCTGGCGGATCGCCGGCATCTGGATAAGGAATGGGAGGTTTTGCGGCTTGAGGGACGACAGATGGTCGCTTCGGTGCTGGACATCCCCACGAACGAAATAAAGGAAAGGGCGCTGGAATGAACCAGGAGATTCTCGAAGAAGCGTGCTCCGCGCTGGCCGCGGGTCCCATGCCGCTGACCCAGCTCCATGATCGGCTGAAAAGGGCCGGCAGCGCCTGGTCGGAGTTCCAGCATCACCTTTTCTTCCTCGCTTTTGACGGGTTCAAAATGGAGGGAACCGGAGATCAGACTATGGTCCATGCGGGAGAGGCATCTTCTCAAGACCGGCTTCTTTCGGACATCGTGAGCGTGGTTGAATCATTTTCGGGAAAGCCGGCGCCGGCATCGGAGATCAAAAAACGCCTCCCGGCTGACTACACCACGACAAACGAGCAAATTAAGGCTACGGCCAGGATTTCGGATGTGCTTGAAGTGTGGGGTCCGGGGTTAATTCGAAAGAAATAAGTATGAATTCACCACAGAGGACACAGAGAACACAGAGAGGGCATTTAGTATTTTTAGACTTTTTTCTCTGTGCTCTCTGTGCTCTCTGTGGTCAAAAATTTTTTTTGTGGAGATTGTGATATGACCCAAAAAAAGGAAAAAGCCCAGGATCCCACCCCGGATCAGCAGGCGGCGGAAGCCTTGAAGGCGATTTCGGCCAAACTCAAGGCAAGCGGGTATTCATCGGCGGCGGCGCTGAAGAGCGAGGAAGAAGGCGTGGCGGCGGCCATGCATTGGGGTATGCACCAAGGGGTGGAAACCCCGCGCATTTTCGCCCTGGCCCTTCCCAAGGATGCCTGGGAGCGGGCGAACGCTGATGAAGTCTATCGGCTCTCCTATACAATGCCTTCTCGGGATACGCCCGAAGACGAATTCCCCCAGTTCGGGTCTGTTTCCGACGGCGAGCATGAGCGCTTTTTTGACCTGTCCTTTTTTCCCCCGCATGAAATCGACCGGCTGCCGGGCCTGGCGGAGATCAACGAATACAAGCGCATCAAGGCCGATCCCTCCTACCGTTGGTCCATGGCCATGTACGACCGGCTGATGAACGGCTTCAACGCTTTCCATGAACGGGTGTACCAGATCGACAAGGACCGCGTTTCCGGAAAGAACGACATCATCCTGGAGGTCGCCAAGATGCTCTTTCTGGAATCGTTCCGCCTGCACCGTGACCGCAAGGAACTGAATTTTAAGATGGAGGATGGGACAAAACTCAATCTGGCGGATGTGTTCACGTTCGAGTACGTCAAAAAGAAGGGAAAGAAGGCCGTGGCGGAGATCCAGGCGGCTTTCGAGCATTTCAAGGGCCATCCCAATTACGTGGTTACCGACGACACAGGGGAGTCCCATCCCATTTTTGACAAGAACCAGCACCTGCAACTTTCGCAGCCGGGCAACTACCAGGCCATTCTGGACCTGATCCAGAATCTGGGGCCGGTTATGGACAACCAGGGCCGGACCGTGAAGCCCCAGGGAAGGCTGGAC
>CAZZBE010000280.1:2689-6282 GCA_964652715.1 uncultured Desulfobacteraceae bacterium | reverse complement strand
GGCAAAATACTCAGAGAAACGCAGATGTTTTACACCACCAGCGACGGCGCCGTCGTTTTCTTCCAGGGCGATACGGTCATGGTGGTCAACTATTCGGACGTCAACGCGAAGATCCCGTCGGAGGGGGAGATCGAGTTGTTCAAACTGGGCGGCTCCAACTACGGCATCGGCATCTCCCGGGACCAGAATCTCATCGCCACCGGCGGCATGCGGGACGGCCAGTACACCAAAGTTGACGGCCTGGCCACGGTCTCCTTCAAGACCGACCGGCTCTCGGGCTGGCCCGAATATTTCAAGGGGTTCGCCTTCGACGCCGACGGCAACGCCTACGGAACCACCAGCGGCTATCGGCTGTTCAAGATCGAACCCGGGGCCAACGTCGCCAAGTCGGGCCCCGTTTTCTAATTCGTTTTTTTTTAACCCTATGAACCTAAAAAGGAGATCCAATGGCAACTCGATTTCGAATCCGGTCCATGGGATGGGTATCCGTCCTCATCCCGGCAACGCTTCTGTCTTTCTGTTTCCTGTTGCTGACGCCCGCCGGCGTGCTTTCCGCCGACGTCAAAGCCCTTCAAAAAACGGCCAAAAACGAACTCCGGCAGGGGCAGCGCCAGATGTTCAACGGCAAAATCGACAAAGCCCTCGAACACCTCTCGGCGGCCCGAACAGCCATCGACGACCTGGCGGCGGCCGACCCCGGCAACAACCGGTTGAAGACCCTGGAGAACAAATACAAAAAACTGGCAAAGGACCTGGAGCGGCGTGCCCCCAAGTCGGCGTCCAAAGCGGCGCCGGCGGCCGCCAAAGCCAAAAAGCCGGACAAAAGCGGCAAGCTGCCCGGCGGCCTCGTCCGGCGTCTGGAGGGGCTGGACCGGTCCTTTAATAAACTGGAAGAGCAGTTCGCCAAGATTGCACAGGATCCCGGCGACGCCCTCGTCGATTTCACGGGCACGACCCTGTCGGCCGCAGAAAACGAAATGGCGTCCGTTCTGAAATACTACGGCGAGCAGGTGGGGACCGACCATCCCGAGATCGCCGCCCGCCGGGAAAAACTCGACGTTTATCGCGCCAAACTTGACGAGATCCAGTCGGCGGAGACCGCTAAAAAAGACGACTTGACCCCAAAGGCCAAAGCCCTGGGCGAAAAAGTCCAGAACCTGTACGACGCCCACTACGCCAAGTTCGAGGGCATCTACGGCCAGAACATTCTGTACAAGTATGCCATCGACGCGGCGGAAAAGGTAAAAGCCAAGATCGACGCGGTGGAAAAAGCGGCGATTCCGGAGATCGAACCGGTGCTGGCGGAGATCGAAGAGCTGTTCGGAACCACCGCCATGGCGGTGGACAACGCCCTCCACGCCATCGATTTCCCCTCTTCGGACCGGTTCGGCAACCGTTTCGAAGAACTCAAGCACAGCGTCGAAAACACGGACAAAACCCGGAAGGCCGTGGCCCAATGGATCGTCAGCCAAGCCAAGACCCAGGGGGACGACGTGTCCGCCAAAACCCACGCCGCCCTGCTCGCCATCGCCCACACCCTGGACCCGGACAACGCCGCGGCCGCCGGGATGCTGAAGGAGACGGAGTCGAAAGTCGCCGCCGCCGGCGATACGATGGAAGGGATCTTCTTTTCCAAATCCCCCATCGACCCGGAAAATCCCCAAAACCTGACGACTCAATTCGCCGCCGGCGACCCCATCTATTGCCTGATCCGGACCCGGAAATCCATCGGGGAGATTTTCAAGAAAGACTGGATCCGCATCAACGCGACCATCGACGGGAAGAAAATCCACGCCCAGTTCGTCAAACTCCACAACGCCGACGACCGGGCCGGCAAGACGCTGTTGTTCGAGATCGCGCCCAAACCTGAAGACATGACCGCCTACAGCAATCCCGACATCGAATACGGCACGTCCAAACCCAACCTGAAGCAGGGCCCCCAGGAGATGACCCATCACCTGTCGAAGCTCGGATCGGGCGATCACACGGTCGCCATGTCGGTTTATTACTACGGCAAGACCTGGGCCGAAGGCGGCTTCACCATCTCGGGAGACGGGTTCGGCTATTATGCCGACATGAACAAAAAGGCCGGTCAGGCCATGACCGGGGCGGTCACCCTGCCCCGGGCCAAGATGGAGAACGCCGCCCTGGAAAAGGAGATGACGGCCCTCCTGAAAAACGCCGGGTGGAATCCCGTGCTCCGCCTCAACATCGTGGACAAGGACTGGTGGATCGACCGGGTCGCCGGCGGCAACAGCGCCGAGAAGTCCCGCCACATCGCCGCCGCCGCCCTGTCCAAGGACGGCAACGGCCATTTCTATAAAAAGGTAACCTTCCACAAGGATCGGCTGATCACCGGCGGCTACGGCCCGCTCTACATTTCCCACACCGGCGACCGGATCGCAATCCCGGAAGAGAACATCGACAAATAACTCATCAAAATAAGGAGAAACCCATGAAATCCATCCGTTTTTTCATCGTTTTACTGGCGGCCCTGACAATCCTGTTCGGCATCGGCTGCCTCAAGGACGTCAACGTCCAGCGGACCATGGACCAGATCGCCACCGCCACCAACACCGCCACGGGATCAAGCCAACCGTCGGCGCCGCAACCCACCGGAACGACCACGTCGTCCAGCAGTGCGGGCGGGATGCTGAGCAAGGTGGCGCCCATTGTCAACAATCGGGGCATGGTCTTTTCCAAAACCCCCATCACCTCGTCCAACGCCGGCAACACCGCCACCAGTTTCCAAACGGGCGACCACATCTATTCGTTCATCACCCTGCCGGACTCCTTCATCAATCTCACTAAGGGCCATGTGTCTAAAAATGCCACTAAGATCAAAAATATTCAAATCAAAACCTGGGTGGACGATGAGTATAAGGAATTCTTCTATCTGATGCCCACGAAGCCGGTCTTCAACGAGACCCAGGTCGCTCTCGACATCGTGCCTGAAATCGACAAGATGACGGCGTTCAAGGATACCAACTATGTTCTGCAATCCTACGGAGATCCGGCCGGCCCCATCACCTTCGCCAAAGTCCTGGGCGACCTCCCGCCCGGCAAACACCGCGTTAAAATCCAGGTCTATTTCTATAAGATATGGGCCGAAGGCGAATTCGACATCACCGGAAACGACTACGGCTTCTATGCCCAACAGGCCGAGGCCCTGGCCGACGCCGCCACCGTGGCCAACGCCATGGAGCCGCCGAAGATGCGGAACGCGTCCCTGGAAAGGCAAATGAAAAAAATCGCCCAATCCCGGGGCTACAACGTCCTGAAGGTGGTCATCATCGATCCGGACTGGTGGGTGGAGCGCCACAAAATCTCCGGCCGAATCCTGTGGCGCCACATCGCGACCCAGGTGGCCTATAAAAAAGGCGGGGATTGCTATTTCCGAAAGATCCGCTACCGCCAGATGCGCTCCGGCGGCGGGTACGGCGGGTTGCAGTTCATGAGCGAGTTCGACGAGACCAAGCTGCCCTGCGATAAGATCTGAGCCCATCGCCTCGTCTCCACCCGAACGCCAGGGGACCGAATGCGCGAAAACGCCCGACGTTCCCTGGCTGAACATCCCCCCTTCATCCTGCGTG
>CAZZBE010000280.1:0-2589 GCA_964652715.1 uncultured Desulfobacteraceae bacterium | reverse complement strand
CCCCCACGCCGCCCGCTGGAACCGCCGCCAGGCGGCCCGGGACCTGAACGTGTCCTATTCAACGCCGCGGTATAAGATGAATAAGATGGGAATCAGATGACCTGAAGCGATTTTTTTAGTAATTGCACAGCTCGATTTTTTTTGGCCTGATATGGCAATCAGTCGGGGAAAATGATATAAATATAATTCTACATCATGGAGAGTCCGTGAAATTTGAATGGAATCGTCATAAAAACGAAACCAATATCGTCAAACATGGCTTTGATTTTTGCGACGCGCCCCGCATCTTTATGCTGCCAATGCTCGTTTCCCCTGATGAACGTAAAGATTACGGCGAAGAACGGTGGAAGGGCGTTGGTCTTTTAAACGGACGTGTAGTCGTTGTCATTTACACCGAACCCAATGAAGAAACAATCCGAATTGTTTCTTTGAGAAAGGCGCTCTCCCATGAACGAAAAAAATATGAACACTACCTCAAAAACCGACTGGGCGAGAGTTGACGCCTTAACCGATGAAGACATTGACACATCCGATATCCCGCCCCTTTCAGATGATTTTTTTTTAAACGCCCGGTGGCGCGTTCCACCGACGCCAAGGACTGTCGTGATAAGGGTTGATCCCGAGACTTACGAATGGTTTCAGTCGCAAGGTGAAAACTCAGAACGGCAGATGGCGTTGGCTCTGAGGATCTACGCCGAATCCGGAAAATCCTCCCGCACCGACCTCAAATCCCCGTAAAATTCCGCGAAATCGCGTAGGGCCCAGATGGGGAGGATAACGGGGAGGATGGTGGTCAGGCCGTGGTTGCCGCTGCCCGCCGAACTCATGGCCGGCAGGTTGACCCCGGCCATCCGGGCGTCGGACGCGGCCGAGATCAGGATGCGGGCTCGGTGCGCCCAGGGCCGGCGGCGCCTAATCGGGTTCCCGGTAAAGGGCCAGCGTCCCCGACCGCGTCAGCTTCTCGATGCCCATGGGCTCCAGCAGCCGGATGCAGGCGTTGATCTTCTCCTCCCGGCCGGCGACCTCGATGATGTAGTGGGAAGCCCCGATGTCCACGATCTTTCCCCGGAAGGCTTCGACAATGCGATGGATCTCCGTCTTGTCTTCGGCCCGGGCGTTAACGCAGATCATGGCGATCTCGCGCTTGACGGCCTCCGTGCCGGTCATGTCCCGCAGCTTGACCACGTTGATCATCCGGCGGATGTTCTTCATGATCTGCTCCAGCCGGAACGGGTCCGTCTTGGTGGTGATGGTGATCCGCGAAATTTTGGGATCGGCGGTGGGGGCGCCGCAGATGGACTCGATATTGTATCCCCGACCCGCGAACAGGCTCGTGATCCGGGCCGTCACGCCCGGTTCGTTTTCCACCAGCATGGTCAGGATGTGTTTTTCTTCTTTCAAACGGAACCTCCGGCTTTCAGGGATCGTCAACTCGCAACTCTCATCCTTTGGATCAGCGCCATATCCGCCAGCACTAAAGCGGCCATGCTTTCCACGATGGGGACGGCCCGGGGAACGACGCAGGGGTCGTGGCGGCCCTTGGCCGCCAGGGTAGCGTCTTCGCCCTCGAAATCGGCCGTTTCCTGGGCCCGGCCGATGGTGGCCGGCGGTTTGAAGGCCACCCGAAATCGGATGGGTTCGCCGTTGGAAATTCCGCCCTGGATGCCGCCGCTGAAATTCGTTCGGGTCCCCAGCCGATCGCCTTTTCGCACAAACGGGTCGTTGTGAGCCGATCCCCGCATCCGGGCGCCGGCGAATCCCGACCCGATCTCGAACCCCTTGGTGGCCGGGATGGAGAGCATGGCCCGGGCCAGGGCCGCCTCCAGCTTGTCGAAGACCGGCTCTCCCAGACCCGCGGGCACGTTCCGGATCACGCAGGAGACCACTCCGCCCACCGAATCGGACGCCTCCCGGGCCGCCAGGATCTCGTCGGACATGGCCGCCGCCGTCTCCGGGTGGGGGCACCGCACCGGGCTGTCGTCCACCGTCGAACGCGCGATCGTCGCTTCGTCCGGATCGGGGGCCGACACCTCGCCGACGCCCGAGACCCAGGCCACGATTTGGACGCCATGGGTTTCCGCCAGGAATTTCCCGGCCGCGGCGCCCGCCGCCACCCGACCGATGGTCTCCCGGGCGCTGGACCGCCCGCCGCCCGACGACGCCCGGATGCCGTATTTCATCTGGTAGGTGTAATCGGCGTGGGAAGGCCGGGGCACGAACGTCATGTCGCCGTAATCCCCCGGCCGCTGATTCTTGTTGTGGACCATCATGGCCACCGGCGTCCCCAGGGTCAGGCCGTTTTCCACGCCCGACAGGATGATGACCCGGTCCGCCTCGTCCCGGTCCGTGGTCAACTTGCTCTGGCCCGGCCGCCGCCGGTCCAGTTGGAGCTGAACATCCGCTTCGGACAACGCCATCCGCGGCGGACAGCCGTCCACCACCACCCCCACCGCCTTGCAATGGGATTCCCCGAAGGTCGTGGCCCGAAAGAGCGTTCCAAATGTGCTCGACATGTATTTTTTCCTCTAAGCTTGTCTTTTTATATGGACGCAGGCGTGGACTGAGTGGACGGGGTGGACGGGGTGGACA
>CAZZBE010000279.1:2409-6355 GCA_964652715.1 uncultured Desulfobacteraceae bacterium | reverse complement strand
GGCATGGCGGTGCCGGTGATCCCGTTCATGATCTGATAATACAGGATGCCCCCGGACACGCCGCGCCCCTTCAAGATGGTGAAATTCAGCGGCGGCGGGTAGATGTAGGGCTGGGCCGGTCCCATGCCGTCGCCGATGGGGCCGTGGCAGCCGAGGCAGAAGTCCTGGTAGATTTTGTGTCCCCTGGCCAGCCCCGCCTCGGTGGTGGGATAGGGATTGGGAATGTTTCGCCATCCCTCCGGGACCTGGTGGTGGAGCCAGTCGACATTCTCCACCGGTCCGGCCTCGTAGGCCATGATGGATTCTTCCTTCCAGAAGGTCTGGCGTTTCATCCGCTTGTCGGCGTCCGTGAGGCCGAGGCTCTGGACGTATGCGGTCAAAGTCCGGATGCCGTCGTTCCCCAGGAAGGCGAAGGCCGGCATGATGGAGAGGGGTCGCGTATACCGCGGATTGACGAAATGGGCCATGTGCCAGTCGTCGGGGTGCTCGCCGCCCTCCTGGGACAGATCCGGACCGGTCCGCTGGGAGCCCAGCAGGATGGGGCGGTCGGCGATGTAGTCCCCGGCCTGGGCGACGCGTTCGGCGCCGATGCCCCAGTCGATGGTCCGTATGGACTGGCTGTGACAGTAGACGCAGCCGTTGGCGATGTAAAGATCGCGGCCGGCTTCCTCCGCGGCCGTCCGGGCGCGGAAAATGTCCGACGGGGCTTCGTCGCGGGTGGTGTACCAGGGCATGATCACCACCACGAATACAATGGTCGCAAGGAGCACAAGGCTGCCGACGAGGATCGCTAAAGGCGTCATCTTCATGAGGAAAGCTCCCGGGTGTTGAAATAGAGCGTTCTGATAATGTTGTAAAATCCCAGCAGCGCGGAGGTGAAGATCATCAACCCCAGGGAGGCCCGCAACACATAGTACATGTGGACCTCGGGCAGAACCCGGTAGACCGTCTCGCCGTTGAGCCAGGCGTTGCCCTGGATCAATCCGGCGATGGTCAGGACGATGGTGAAGCCGGAGACCCCGATGAGCACCATCCAGTACTGGAAGTCGGCCAGAAATTTACTGAAAAGGGGCTTGCCCGCGAGCTTGGGCAGCACGTAATAGAGCCCGCCCAGGGCGATCATTCCCGAAAAGCCCAGCACGCCGACATGGGCGTGGCCCACCACCCAGTTGTTGAAGTGGGTGACCCGCTGCACCTGGGGCAGGGCCATCATGGAGCCCTGGATGGAGACGAAGAAATACATGATGGTGCCGGTGAAGACGAATTTGGCGCCCACGTCCGCGTGGATCTCGCCCAGTCGGCCCCTGGCGGTGTACCAGATGTTGATAAGCACCACCAGCACCGGGATCACCATGCCGACGCTGTCCACGATGGAGATCACCTTCAGCCAGGTGGGCACGGGCACTTGGAGCAGATGATGAGTGCCGATATGGGTGTAGACCACTATCAGGGACCAGAACCCCAAAAGGGAAAGGGTGTGGCTGTAGATGGGCGCCTTGCAGGCCTTGGGGATGACGTAATAGGTCACGCCCAGGGCCAGGGGCGTCAGGAGGAGGCCGAAGATGTTGTGACCGTAAAACCAGAGCAGGATGGCGTCCGGAATCCCCGCCAGGGCGCCGGTGTCGGGCCGCCAGAGGACGTTGCCCAGGCAGTAGGTGGCGGAGGTGAGCACGATGGCGGCGCAGGCGTACCAGACCGAGACATAGAGGACCGGTTCCCGTCTCTGCCGCACCGTCATTACCAGGTTATACAGCACCAGGAGGAACATGACCACCACCAGCATGTCCACCGGCCAGATCATCTCCGCGTATTCCCGTCCCTGGGTGTATCCGGCCGACAGGCTCACCACGGTGGAGACCAGGGAGAGGTTCCAGATCAATACCGTGATCACTCCGAGTTTCTCGCTGTAAAGATCGGTCCGGAGGAGCCGGGGCAGGTAGTAGAAAGCGGCGCCCAGCAGACCCGGGGTGACGAAGCCGAACAGCACCAGGTTGATGTGCATGGGGCGGACCCGGCCGAAAACCAGCCATCCCACGTTTTCCATAAGATCGGGCGCGATGAGTTCCGTGGCGCCCAGCAGCCCCATGAAGGTGGCGACCATCATCCAGAAAGCCGAGGTGACGCAGAATCCTTTGGCGGTGGCGTATGTTGACGAAGACGCTTGTGACGGCAAGATCGGTTCTCCTTAGATGCGCTAGTTGTGACAGCTCAGCCAGCAGCCTAAATTGGCGTTTTTCCGGCGATGACAGTCGACGCAAAACCCCATCAGGAAGTTGTTCCGCGGGAGGCGGTCCATGGTTTCCACCGCGCCGTGGCATTCCGCGCACTGGATGTCCTTTTTGATATGGCGGATGTGTTTGAAAAAGACGTGTTCCGGAACATAGTTGACCTTCACCCAGGGCGTCGGAGTGTTGGTGTCGAAATAGGTGTGCTCTTTCTTGATTTCCGGATGGTTGGCGATGATGTGGTTGTGACAGTAGAGGCATTTTTCCACCGGCGGCATGCCCGGGAAATCGGATCGTCCCGCATAGGGGTGGCAGAACTCGCAGGCGATGGCCTTGGTCCCGGCGTGAACCCGGTGGCTGAAGGGGATGGGCTGGGCCGGCCCCACCGACGCCGCCGGCGACGCATAGAACAGGTAGAGGAAGAGCACCGTCAGAAAAACAGTCAACAGGGTGAAAAAAATCGGCCCCTTGTTGTTGCCAACAGCCGTGACCGCGTTTCTCAGTCGGGTGGTCGGGTCCATCAGTTCACCTCCGCCGGCGCTGTGGGGACCAGCTCAGGGAAGAGTTTCAGAAAGGCGGCCACCGAAGCGGCCATCAGTCCCAGAAAGCCGAGGGAGATCAGGGCGTCCCACAATCCCAGGGGCAGGCGGGCGGCGCCGGCGTCCCACGCCGGTCCCAAAAGCAGCAGGTGCTCCAGCCAGATGCCGATAATGATGGCCGACGAGAGGATCATCATGAAGACCGGATTGGTCTTGACCCGTTTGTTGAGCAGAATGAAAAACGGGGCGATAAAGCACAGAATAAAGACAAACCAGGCCAGCCCGTTCCAGGGCGGCGCCATGGTCCGCTGGATGACGTAATGGGTCTCTTCCGGCAGGTTGCCGTACCAGATCACCACGAACTGGGCGTAGAAAAAGTCGGCCCAGACCAGGCAGAAGCCGAAAAAGAGCTTGCCGAGATCATGAAAATGGGACGGCCGCAGCGGCGACGCTTCCCCCTGGACGAGGTAGACGACGGAGGCCAGGATCAGCAGGGCCCCCAGCCCGATGTAGAAGGCCTTGACAAACGCATAGGCGCCGAAGAGGGTGGAGATCCAATGGGGATCCATGCTCATGACCAGATCGAATCCGATGAGAGACAGAACCAAAGCGTAGGCGAGGGTGTAGAGCACCGCGTACAGCGTCATTCTAGACCGAATGGCCGCCGCGTTTCCCTCGTCCGTGCCCGTCGGTGTTCGTCCGTGCCCGTCCGTGCCCGTCCGTGTCCACCCAACCCGCTTCAATTTCAAAGAATTGAACAGATACCCGAACCCCAGGCCATACAACGCCAGAAGCCCCGCGAAATCCCGGGTGAAGAGAAAGGGCATGTTGAGCCAGACCTCCTTGCCGTGAAGGTCATGGTGGAGCCAGGGGAAGAGGTGCTCCCGTCCCAGAAACAGAACCAGAAACAGAACGAAGGAAACGGGAAAAAACCCCGCGAACGCCTCGGACAGGCCCGCCAGCGGCCCGCTCCATCGCGCTTTGCACAGATGCATCACAATGGAAAACAGCAACCCGCCCTGGGCGATGGCCGACCACAGGAGGAAATTGATATGGTAGGCATGCCACGCCTTTTCCGGGTGCTGACCGTTGATCAGGTAGAGGAAACTGGCTGCCCCGAGAACGATCATCGCCGCCAGGATCGTGTAAAACAGCCCTTTGTTGATTGCAGCGTCTTTTTCC
>CAZZBE010000279.1:0-2309 GCA_964652715.1 uncultured Desulfobacteraceae bacterium | reverse complement strand
ACATAAATCCGCTTAGCTTCCCCGCCCTTTTCGATGAAAAACGCCATGAGCCGGTCCTGGTCGGCGTCGTCGCACTGGGCCACCACGCCGAAATGCTCCCCGGAGCACCGTTCGTCGTACTGCTTCAGATTTTTCCACCGCGGCAGCCGGGTCTGGGTGAGCAGGCCGATGATGTTGCCGATGACGCCGAAGAGGATGGTGAACTCGAATCCCACGATAAAAAAGGGAACCAGGGCGATCACGGGTTTGCCGCCGACGATGAGGCGCCATTCGGAGGCGGTGTAGATGGCCAGGAGAAACCCGGTGAAAAACCCGATGATGCCGCCCGCCAGGGTGAAATAGCCCACCTTGCTCTGGGGGCGATCCCGGTCCAGGATGTCCATGATCTTGTGGCTGGGGACGGGGCTGTGGACCTTGTGGAGCTTGAACGAAGACCGCTTAAGCGATTCGATGGCGCCCACGGCCCGGTCCTCGTCCCTGAACAGCCCCATCACATAGCGTTTAACTTCCATGGGCCGATCCTTTCTCCAGGGTTTCCTTCATCTCGGTCATGGAGACGGAGGGCAGGTGCTTGACGAAAAGGAGGAAGAGAAAGAAAAACAGGCAGAACGTGCCGAGCATGATGCCCATCTCGATGGCCGAGGGCGTATACAGCCCCCAGGCGTGGGGGATAAAGTCGTGGGCCGGACCGCCCACGATGATGACGAACCGCTCGTACCACATGCCGATGTTGATTAGAATGGAGATGCCGAACAGCCAGGGAACGGACCGCCGGTACTTCTTGAAAAAGAACAGCAGCGGCACGAGGCTGTTGCAGACCACCATGATCCAGAACTCCAGGCTGTAGTCGCCCACGGCCCGCCACCGGAAGGATTCGATCTCGATCTCGTTGTGGCTGTACCAGGCGATGAAATACTCGGTGGCGTAGGCGAAGCCGACGATGAGGCCGGTGAAGATAATCGTCTTGGCCACGTTTTCCAAAACCTCGTCGGTGATGATCCGCTTGTAGTCGAAGATGGCCCGCAGGGGGATCATCAGGGTGAGCACCATGGCCAACCCCGAATGGATGGCGCCGGCCACGAAATAGGGGGCGAAGATGGTGGAGTGCCATCCCGGCACGACCCCCAGGGCGAAGTCCCAGGAGACGACGCTGTGGACCGAGATGACCAGCGGCGTGGCCAGGGCCGCGAAAAAGAGATAGCCCCGGGTGTAATGCCGCCATTGCTCGTGCTCGCCGGTCCAGCCCAGGGACAGGATTTTATAAAACCGTTTGCGCCAGCCCACCGCCCGGTCCCGGGCCGTGGCCAGATCGGGGAGCATGCCCGTGAACCAGAAGAGGCTGCTCACGGTGAGATACGTGCTGATGGCCACCAGGTCGAAGATCAGGGGAGACTGGAAATTGGGCCAGAGATACCGCTGGTTCGGGTAGGGGAGCATGTAGTAGACCAGCCAGACCCGGCCCAGGTGGATGAAGGGGAAGAGGCCGGCGGTGCAGACGGCGAAGACCGTCATGGTCTCGGCGGCCCGGGCGATGGGGTTGCGCCATCCGGCCCGGAACAGATAGAGGATGGCCGAGATGAGGGTGCCGGAGTGGGCGATCCCCACCCAGAAGACGAAGTTGATGAGGTAGGTTCCCCAGTTGACGGGATGATTCTGGCCCCCGGCCCCGATGCCGACGAGGATCTGGTAGGTCCAGCAGGCGACCCCGATGAGGATGCCGACGAACAGGGCCCCCACCGTCAGCCAGTAGGCCCGTTTGGGCGGCGTCAGGGTGTTGAGGATGGTGTTGTCAATCTCGGTGTAGGTGAGTTCCGACATCGCTTTTTCTCTCGCCTTTAGATTTCCTGTACGACCTTTTTAAGGTAGATCACCGCCGGTTTGGTGTTGAGATACCCCATGACCTGATAGGCCCTGGGGTCGTCGACCCTCCGTCTTACCCGGCTGTCGGGGTCCATGAGATCGCCGAAGGTGAAGACGCCGGTGGGGCAGGTCTGGGCGCAGGCCGGAACCACCTCTCCGTCCCGGATCTTTCGCCCCTCGTTTTCGGCCTGGCCGTGGGCGTCCTTGATCCGCTGGATGCAGAAGGAGCATTTCTCCATGACCCCCTTGCTCCGGACGGTCACCTCGGGGTTGAGCTGGAGGTTCATGGGCGCCGGCCGTTCCCAGTCGAACCAGTTGAAGCGGCGCACCTTGTAGGGGCAGTTCTGGGAGCAGAACCGGGTCCCGATGCACCGGTTGTAGATCTGGTTGTTGAGCCCCTCCTTGGAATGGTGGGGGGCGTAGACCGGGCAGACCGACTCGCAGGGGGC
>CAZZBE010000278.1:4397-6366 GCA_964652715.1 uncultured Desulfobacteraceae bacterium | reverse complement strand
TGTCATGCAATCCGCCGTTGACGCCGGATATCCAACCGGTTTACAATGAAGCCATCATTCGGTTCAGCCATTCCTAATCGACAAGAGGAATTCGGATCTCAGCCTTGTCGCGGACAAGGCGTCGGCCGACAAGACGTTTCGGGAGATGGCGGACCGGGTTCCGGCGGGACGGGTCTTCGCCCTCCACATGAACATGATCCGCCTGGGCCGGGAGATCTGCCGCGCCAGGAATCCCCGGTGCCCGGACTGCCCATTGCGGGCGGTCTGCGATTATGCGGAGGAGAACTCTTGAGACGGGAGGGATGGATCGGTCCATGAAAGAGATCCACAAACAGATCATCGCCGGGCTGGCCGCGTCGGTGTGTCTGGGGCTTTTCTCCTACTGGACCCGCGACGCCTTCGGCGTCAACCTCCTGATGTCGGCGATTATCGGATTCGCCATCTACATCCTGCTCCCCCATACGCCCGATCCCCGGGACGTCAAACTGGCCCTGGGCGTCACCCAGGCCCAGTTGAACGACGCCCTGGAGCGCATCGACGTCTATATCGACGCCTTCGACGAACTGAAGAAACGGTCCCGGGAAGAGTCGCTCCGGGACGCCATCCGGCGGATCATCATCCTGCTGAAAAACATTTCAGCCAAATTCAAACAGGACCCCAAGGATCTCCAGATGCCCTGCACCACCCTGTTCATGGACCAGTACCTGCCCCGCTCCTACCGCCTGCTCAAAGACTATGTGCGCCTCTGGAACCACGCCACGGAACGGGCGGTGCGGGCGAAACTGAAGCCGACCGAAACCGCGACCGATCGGGTCGTCTCCGGCTTTACGGCCTTCTACCGCCAGTGCCTGCTGGACGGCATTGTCGATCTGAAAGCCGGGAACGCGTCCCTGAAGCGCGTTCTGGACACGGACCTGGCGGCCTACGGCCACACCCGGGAATGGGGGGATGAATCCGACCCGACCGCTCAACCCGCTGAATCGGCCGCCGGCAGATAAACCCGGAAGGCGGCGCCGCCCCCAGGCGTCGAGGCCGCCTCGACGCGCCCGCCGTGCTCCTGGACGATGGACTGAACCATGGCGAGGCCCAGCCCCATCCCTTTCTGGCTTCCCCGCTCCTTTGTCGAATAGTATGCATCGAAAATTCGCGGCAGCCGTTCTTCGGGGATGCCCACGCCCTCGTCCTCGATGTCGATGCGGACCCACGTTCCCCGAGGGGGCGTCGTTTGGGTCATGGGGATATCGGCCCCCGGGACGACCCGCGCGTTGATCCATATCGTTCCGCCCCCGGGCATGGCCTCGTCGGCGTTGGTCAGGATGTTCCGGAAGGCCAGGAGCAGGCTCTCCCGGTCCGCCCACAGCGACGGGAGATTGGGGGCCGGTTCAAAGCGACAGATCGTATCGCCGCCCAACGGCGCCTGGGCGATCGCCGCATGGAGCGTCTCCCCGACATCCAAAGATTCCCGCTGTTTGCCGGTTGACCCCGACAGGACCAGAAATGTCCGGATCAAGTCCTTGGCCCGATGCGCCCCCGATTCCGCTTCATCCATGACGTCCATCGCCGGATGAGACGGCTCCAGGTCGTCTTTCGCCATTTCCAGGTTGCCCAGGATGACCGAAAGCAGATTATTGAAATCATGGGAGATGCCGCCCGCCAGTACGCCGACGGCCTCCATTTTCCGGGCCTTGATCAAATCTTCTTGAAGCTGTTTCCGGTCGGTTACGTCGTGGATGATGGAATGGAGCAGGGGTTTGCCTTTCACCGCCATCGATCCGGAGTAGACCTCCACATGACGGGTTTCCCCGGTCGAAAGCCGGTGGGTGAATTCGAAATAGCCGCGCCGGCCGTCCAGGGCGTCGGACAGGGCGGCGGCCGTCTCTTCCCGCGTGAGGGTGTTGATGTCGAAAATCGTCTTTTTCAGCATGGCCGGCTTGGGATAGCCGTAAAAGGCGCAGGCCGCCGGGTTGGC
>CAZZBE010000278.1:0-4297 GCA_964652715.1 uncultured Desulfobacteraceae bacterium | reverse complement strand
CGGGCGAGGAACGCGAGCCCCGCCGCCAGCAGGGCGGCGAAGACGATCACGGCCGCGTGCCGCCGCGTCTCGATGCGGGACGGCGCCAGGAGCCGCCTTTTGCCGTAGGCCAGGCCGATGTGGAACGGGAAATGGTTCAACTGGTAGAGCGCGAAGACCGCGTCCACGGTCTCGCCGCCCCTCAAACCGCCCTCGAACAGCAGATTGGCGGGAACCGACGACAGCAGCGGCATGTCCCCGACCCGGTCGAATCGGGCATGATCCTCGCCATTGGCCAACGCCGGGTCGAGAAAGGTGGAAACGATGCGGCCCGAGGCATCGTAAAGCGCCACGGCGTCCACGTCCGAGGTTGCGTATTCTTCATACCGGCGTCGGAAAAAGGACGGGTTGACGACGGCGACCAGCGCCCCGCCGAAGGCGCCGTCCGGCCCATCGACGCGCCGGCTGAAGGCCAGCCGGAACCGGCCCCGTTCGTCGGCGGCGCCGACGATCTGGAAATCGATCCACGCATCCCGGTGTTTGGGCAGAAACGACGGGTCGAACGCGACGCTAGCCACATCGTCGCCGGGGTCGATGGCGTACCGCTTTTCGCCGGTCGCGTCAACCCGCAGGATGTTTTCGATCTGGGGCATGAACATGACCCGGCGCCGGATGGACGCCATGACGTCCGGCGCTTCCTCTCGGCCGTTTCGCGCCGCGTAGCGGACTTTTTCCAGCAGGGCCTGGAGGGTCAGGTCGATGGTTTGGAATTCGCTGGAGGCGTGTTCGGCCAGCAGCTGGGCCTGGATCTGGGAGGTGACGGCGGCGATGTCCAGGGCCCGCGCCCGGCTGTCGATCATCGATTTCGCCGTGAAGGCGATGAGAATCAGCAAACAGAAGATGACGAAAACGAGCAGAATGACGATGAATCCGCGTCGCGCCACGAGACTTTCCAGGGACGTTTCCGATGTCGCCATGGCGGTTATTCCCCCGGAAACGATTTGAGCGCGAGGTCCAGAAGATCGGGATCGATCTGCATCTTCCGGGCCATTTCCGCCTGACGGGCCATCAAGATCTTCCGCCATTTCCGAAGGTCGGCCGGCTCGGGTTCCGTGATGACGACGCCGCTTTTGGAAAGGGTTGTCCGGGCCGCCATCTGTGCTTCGGCCGCCGCCTTTCGCGCCCCGTCCACATGTTGTTCCCAGGTCCGGAGGATGATCGCCCGGAGATCGGACGGCATCCGGTCCCAAAAGTCCCGGCGGATCATAGGCACGTATTGGGGGAAATATTGCCTGTCCGCGAAGGCGTACCGAATGCCGTTGTCCTGGAGCCCGGCGCTGGCGACGGTCTCGAAACTGGTGAGCACGCCCTCCACCACGCCCTGGGTCAGCTTCGGGGGCAGGTCGGGCCAGGCGATGATCATGGGATCGCCGCCCAACGCCTCGATGCGCAGGGCGTTGCCGAGCCCCCCGGCGACCCGGATTTTCATCCCCCGGATGTCTTCATGGCGGACGATGGGCGTGTTGACGGTGAACAGATGGGCGTGGCCCAGGTCGATCCAGCGGCCGATCACCTTGACGGAAAGCGCCGTTTCGATGGATTCCGAGATCCGGTCGCCCACGGGACCGTCGACAATGGCGTGGATCTCCGACGCCTCCCGCCCGTAAAAGGCGGGGAGGAGAAAAATCCCCACGTTCGGCTGGAACCGGCCGATGTGCCAGGCGCCCGGAACGGCCATCTCCACCTTTCCCTGGTTCAGGGCGTAGAGGACCTCCCGGTCCCGGAACATCCGGGCGTCCCACTGGTGCGTCACGTTCAGCCGTCCCTCGGTGAGCCGCGCCAGTTCTTCGGCGAACCGCCGGACCGCCACCGTCTGGACGTGGGACCCGACGTTTTCCGTGGAAATCCGGAGGGTCGGAAGCAAACGGGTTTCAGCGGAAACCGGCGCCGGCAACAGCATCAAGATCGATGCCATGGCCCAGATAAACCGCAAGCGACCATAAATCATGAAATCTCCTTTCGGGTCGAAACAAAACCGCCTCTCATCGACCGATCACCGTCACCTCCACCCGCCGTTTCCGGGCCCGGTTGTCGTGGTTGATCACCACGGCCTGCTGCCACGTCCCCAGAACGAGATCGCCATTCCGGATGGGGATGGAAAGCGACGGCCCCATCAGGGCGGCGCCCACATGGCTGTGGCCGTTGCCGTCGCGCCACGCCTTTTCGTGCTCGTATTCCATGCCGGGCGGGGCCATCCGGTCGATGGCCCGCCGCAGATCCTCCACGACGCCGGGCTCGTATTCGATGGTGGTCAGCGATCCGGTGGAGCCGACAACCGCGGCGTTCAAACAGCCGTCCCGGATAGCGGCGGACGCCGCCAGACGGCGCAGGTCGGATGTGATGTCCTGGATATCCACGCCCACGGCCAGGGAGACCTCAATGGTTTCAACATGCATGGACAGGTCGCTCATAATTTCAGCCCTCCTTCGGGGGTTCAGGACGGCCGTCGGACGGGCCGTCGCCTTTTTTCCGCATCTTTTCAATGTCGTCGAGAAACAGGATTTTGCCTTGAAGGTGGAGAATGAGGATGGTGAAAAACCAGCCGTTGATGATCAGGATGCCGATAAACGCCTTGATCATCTCGTCGTAGCTGATGAGCCAGAAGGCGAAAATGATCGACACCGCGAAGAGCAGGGTCAACAGGCGGACCACGCGGCTTTGAAAAGCGGGCGCGATTTCCGGTTTGATATTTTGTTCGTCGTCGGTTTTTTCCATGGTTTCCCTTTACCTCCGCTCAATGTTCCCATCGGGGTTCCCATCGGGTCATTTCCCGTCGCATCGAAAATTATGTTGCGTCGGCCGATTGTTTTTTTTATCACTGTCGGGATCTGCGTCAACCCTTTTGGAGGATCTATGACGGAAAAAAAAGGCGATTATCTGAAGCGACAGACCTACATGCTCTCCAGCCTGGGGCTTTTTTATATCATACTGGTCGGGTTGTTCGCCATCCCCTTGCTGGCCGCCTTCGTGGTGGTCCTGATCCAGGGGGTGCTTGAACTCAAATACGCCATCGTTTACGGCGGGATCGCCGTCGGCATCCTGGCCCTTTTCTTTTTAATCCGTTACGTCATCCGATCCTACCGGCGGGTTCGGCGGGATGGATTCCGGACGGGACAGACGGTCCGGGAAACGATGAAACAGGGCGAACCCGTTCAAATTTCTGTTTTAAAAGGGATGCTCACTTTTACCTACGGGGGCCGTTATCCGGGCAACGGGGGATTCCCGCCTTCGCTCCAGGGGCCCGACCCCAGGGGGCTGTTGCCGGAACCTCCGGCGCCCCGGTCCCGGGACGATGTGGTGGGACAGTTGAGGGCGCTTTCCGAACTCAAAAACGACGGCGTGGTCACCGAAGCCGAATTCCTTAAAATCAAGGCGGATCTCATCGGAAAGCACAAAGGTTCGGATGCGCAGGACACGACGTCGTCCCCGGAAGCGGATCTTCCACCGGACGGGGAGCCATCGGGGGGACCGAAGCATTGACAGGGGTCCCGTATTTCTGTATCACCCAATCAAAGACCGTTAATAAAAATCTCCAGGAGAGGAGGACGTAGATGGCAGGGTTAAACAAAATGACGATCATCGGCAATCTGGGCAGAGACCCGGAGGTGCGCTACACGCCCGATGGACTGGCCGTGACGAATTTTTCGGTGGCCGTCACCGAAAAGGTTAAAGGCGAGGACAAAACGCTCTGGTTCCGCGTCGCCGCTTTCGGAAGGCTGGGCGAAGTCTGCGGGGAATACCTTTCAAAAGGCAAGCAGGTTTATGTCGAAGGGCGATTGCAAACCAACGAGTGGGAGGACAGGGACGGCAACAAGCGGTTCAGTCTGGAGATTCTCGCCAATCAGATGCAGATGCTGGGGACCCGGGCAGACGCCTATGACGGCGCCGGGTCTTCATCGGGAGGCGGCGGTTCCTACAACAAACCTTCCCAACCGTCTTCCCCGGCCCCATCCAGCGGCGGCACGCCGTCGTCATCCCAGGAGCCGCCGGATGACGATATTCCGTTCTAAATCAACGTGTAAAACCAAATCCCCTTCATCCCCGGCGCCGACTTCTACATGGGGGTGAAGGGGAAATTTCGATTTGTTCCCGCACAATCCATGCTTTTTATCAGCGGCGATGGCGCCAGTAAAGGCGTGTCGATCATGGCTGATTTTTCGTTTGTCGGTTAACATTAATATCCGTGTAATCCCCGACTTTGCCGTAAAAGACCGACAGTCGGATAAAATGTATTTTTGTGTGTTGAACGACAAATATT
>CAZZBE010000277.1:0-6419 GCA_964652715.1 uncultured Desulfobacteraceae bacterium | reverse complement strand
CCCCGGGGCACGAACCCCAGGATGTATTCCGCCGCCACGATGGCGAAGAGAAACGCCTTGGGGTTCCGGTTGAGGGTGGCGAAAAAGACGTCCCCGCCGGGTTTGACCAGGTTCCGGCAGGCCGCCGCCACCGAGTCGGGCCGGGGCACGTGCTCCAGCAGCTCCAGGCAGGTCGCCGCGTCGAAGGCCGCCGGATGGGATGCGGCGAAGTCTTCGGCCGTGGACCGGCGGTAAGCGATGTCCAGGCCCGCCTCCCGGCGGTGGGCCTCGGCCGCGGCCAGGGGGGCGCGTCCCATGTCGATGCCCGTCACCTCGGCCCCCAGGCGGGCCATGGCCTCCGACAAAAGCCCCCCGCCGCACCCCACATCCACGACCCGCTTTCCCGCCAGTCCGCCGGACCGGTTGTCGATGTACCCCAGCCGCAGGGGGTTGATGTCGTGAAGGGCCTTGAGGGCCCCGTTCCGGTCCCACCAGTAACGGGCCGCATCCTCGAATTTGGCGATCTCGGCCGGATCGACATTGAACGGATCGACATCGGACAGCCCGGCCCCGGGCATGTCGACGGCCTCCGGAGCGGGTCCGGCGTTGTGATTCGGGTCGGTTTTTGTCATAATGGCCTTCGGACGTTTAAGGAAAAGGAGACAGGCGCGTGGACATTCTGGGGATGACCGTTGACGATCTTGCAGCGGAGATGGCCGCCCGGTAC
The DNA here is from genome assembly GCA_964652715.1 of uncultured Desulfobacteraceae bacterium. Lineage (GTDB taxonomy): Bacteria > Desulfobacterota > Desulfobacteria > Desulfobacterales > JAABSP01 > JAABTD01. The sequence continues at coordinate 5,713 of CAZZBE010000277.1, read as the reverse complement.
GGAAAGGGACGATACCATGCCGCGGCCCTCTGCCGGGAGATCCACCGGAACGGAAACCCGGACTGGCGCCGCGCCGACGCCTTCCGGGCGTCGCCCCGGCTGACCCGGCGGCTCCTTCAGGATCTGGATCTGAACCCGGGGCAGGTCCTTCGGATGCAGACCGAAGGGGACCTGGTCAAGCTGGCCGTGGGCCTTCGGGACGGCGAGACGGTGGAATCGGTGATCATCCCCATGGCCGGCCGCACCACCCTGTGCATCTCCAGCCAGGCGGGATGCCGCATGGGGTGCCGGTTCTGCGAAACGGGCCGGATGGGGTTGCGCCGGAACCTGACGGCCGGGGAGATCGTGGGGCAGGTCTATCTGGCGCGATCCGTGCTGGGCTATCCGGTGGGCAACGTCGTCTTCATGGGGATGGGGGAACCCCTGGACAACTTCGGTCCGGTGCGGCAGGCCGTCCGGGTGCTCTCCGGCGACCACGGGTTCAACCTCGCCCGGCGCCGGATCACCCTTTCCACCGCGGGGCTCGTGGACGGCATCCGCCGGCTGGCCGACCCGGACGGTCCTTCGCCCCGGCTGGCGGTCTCCCTCAACGCGCCCAACGACCGGATCCGGTCCCGGATCATGCCCGTCAACCGGGTTCATCCCATGGCGGATCTCCGTCGGGCCCTTCTGGCCTATCCCCTGGACCCCAAGGGAGCGATCTTCGTCGAGTACGTGCTCATGGAAGGGGTCAACGACCGGGCCGAACACGCCGACGAACTGGCCGGCTTCCTGAGCCCTCTCCGGGTCAAGGTCAACCTGATCCCCTGCAACCCCCGGTCGGATGGTCCCTTCCGGCCGCCCGCCCCCGGGGCCGCGGAGGGATTCCGGGAGCGACTGACGCGCCATAAAATATTCGTCCGCGGACGCGCCATCAAAGGGCGAAACGTGATGGCCGCCTGCGGACAACTGGGTGGAAAGCTGTAGAAACGGCTATTTCGCGTGGCACTTGGAACAACTGGTGGGGGCCGCCCGGGTGTTGTTCTCTTTGTTGTAGGTCATGTGGCAGTTCTTGCAATTTTGATGGAGCGCCTCGGCATGGTATTCCCGCTCTTCGGCGTCGCTCAGATCCGGGGCGTCCTTGCCCTTGGGCGGCTCGCTGGGCTTGGTATGGCAGTCGATGCACTTGGCGACGTCGTCGCCCACCTCCAGGTCGTCCAGGGGTTCGCCGTCCTCGTCGTGGTGGCAATCCCCGCACCCGGCCATGTAATCGACCACATGCGCCGCATGGGTGAATTCGACGATGGGCTTGGTGTGCTCCGGATAGGCCTCGGTTTTCAGGGCGATGGTTTTGGGGAACGCCGCATCGTCCGCGGCGGCGACGGCCTCGGCATACGGACTCTTGGGCTCTTCCGGTTCAGCGGGGGCCGCTTCCTCCGCCGCGACGGCCTCCGATGCGTACATCTTGATCTTTCCCTCGCCATGGGGCGCGGCTTCGGGACCGACCACGGCCGGCCGGGTGTAAAAATCCGGAAAGGGATGATCGACGGCAATGGAAACGAACAGCGCCAGCGCGATCGCCACACCTCCGGTGATTAACAGTACGGATTTTCTGTCCATGTAGAACCTCCTCTTTCCAGCCTTATTCCGTTATATTCATCCAAAACCCCGTGCCAGGAACCATTTCGCCCCACGGCTCGACGCCGGCGGAGGGCGACCGCCGCATTGACCGGTTTAAAAAGAGCCCTTTATAATAAAATGGAATCGTTGTCAAAAACTTTATCCATCCCGACCCGTTCCCGCCGCTTCGCCCGCGTCTTTACAACCTCCGGCCGAACTGATATAAATTAACTTTGGACAGACCGATGATCCGCCCCGGGACGACCATCCAACAAACTGAAATCACACAGGCAAGGCCATGGCAAGACATCTTCACATCCCCCAGAAAGTCACCGCCGTCCTGGTTTACGGGCGGCTGCCGCTGGTCTTCGGCGGCCTGCTGTGCGCCCTTGCCGTCATGTGGACCCGCAGCCCGGAGGTCTACACCGTCGGGGTGATCCTGCTGATCATCTCCATGAGTTTCGACATCGTGGACGGCTGGTTCGCGGCCCGGTTCACCCCTCATCCCACCCTGGCCCATCTGGCCGACCGGATCATGGACAAGGTGGTCTTCGCCACCATCTTCCCGCTGGCGGCGGTGGGCATGATGTGGCGGCTGTCCCACACCCCCGCGCCGAGCCGGCTCCAGATGCTCCATACCATCTTCGTGCTGATCATCTGCATCGTGGTCCTGTTCCGGGACAATTTCGCCCACTTCATCCGCGGGTTCGCCGGCCCCAGGGGGCCCGAGCCGGAGCCCAGCGAATTCACCCGCCTGCGGACCGCGGTGGCGGCGCCGGTGGGGGCGCTGCTCTACGCCCACGCCTTTTTCGTCCCGGAGGGGCCCACGTCCTTTGTCTACTATGCCTTCTCCTGGCTGGGGAACCTGCCCATCCGGGTGCTCTTCTTTATCGAGATCATCTTCCTGATCATCAATTTCGGCTCCATCGCCCGGTACTGCCGGAAGTACGGCGCCCCCTGTTTGGACGAACTCTGCCTGGGGGACGAGATGCTCCGCCGGCGGATCCTTTCCGTCTTTCCCAACTCCCTGACGGTGATGAACGCCGTCATGGGCCTTCTGGCGGTCTTTTTCGCCTACCAGGGCCGGATCCGGGAGGCCTATCTTCTGCTCATCGGCGCGGCCCTGTTCGACAAACTGGACGGGGCCGTGGCCCGGCGTCTGGGGCTCACCGAGCCGCTGCCGGGCATGGTCGAAAAGGGCCGGATCAACGTGGGCGCCATCATGGACGACATCGCCGACGCCGTCAGCTTCTGCATCGTCCCCGCCTGGATCTTTTACCTCACCCTCCAGGGACCAACAGCGGCCGCCGGGCTGCCCGTGGGCCTGGTCGCCGTCCTCTACACCCTGGCGGGCATAGCCCGGCTGGTCTACTTCACCCTCGACACATCGCCGATCCCCGGCTTTTTCAAGGGACTGCCCACGCCGGCGGCGGCCCTCCTGGCGACCTCGCCCCTCATCATCTTCAGCCAGTCCCTGGATGCCGCCCCCGACTGGGCCCGATTCTGGGCCCTTTTTTGCTTCTGGATCATGATCGCCGCCGCCGTCCTCATGAACCTCTACCCGGTGCGCTACCTCCATCTGGGCCGCTACATGAGCCGACGCCCCTGGTTCGGGCGGGCCAGCGGCCTGCTCATCCTGGCCTTCGTCTTCACTCCCTATTTCGGCCATGTGGCGTTTCTGTACCTGTTCGGTTATTTGCTGTCGCCCTTGTGGACGGGACGGGTGGATGCTTCGTGAAACACAAAATCCCTTGGAACCAGAAACATTTCTTCAGGTGCATGTCTCAGGAAGCGTTTGACAACAAATCGGACAGGGGGTATTTCGTGTTCTGAAATGAATTAAGAACACGCGAAAGCAAGGAGAGAGCAATGGGAAACGCTCGAAACGCGGCTGTCAAAATCAGGCGGTTGTATATAGAGAACTACAAAGGCATCGATAAACTTGAATTGAATTTTCCAAAACCCCGGATGCCCAACGACCCGGACATTTTTGCCCTGGGAAGCGAAAATGGCATTGGAAAGACTTCCGTATTGGAGTGTTGCAGCTTGTTGCTGATGGCGCTCAGATTTGGAAGAACTAAATTCCATTTTGGTTTGCTCCATCAACATCCACTTGTGGACGTGCCGGATTTGCTTATCAAAGCCGGGGCTGAAACTGTAGTAATTTCTGGCGACATCGACATTGGCAATGAGCGGAAAACAATTAAATTAAAAATAGATCAAAATGGGGAAATTGCAATATCCGGCGATTTCCCGCCCGAGGAAACGAACAAGAGCAAATATCAGAAAAGATCAGATGAAGCCGCTGGATTTAATCTTATAAAAACAATATGTGGATTCAATCCCAACCCTGCCGTTGGACATTTTTTTCTTTTATTTCATAGTTATCGAAAAATCCAGGAAGGCAAGCTGGAACTCGGCATGGTGGTGGATCGAAATTTTTCAAAAAACAGATTGCCGGAGGCTTCGCGGTCTGAGTTCGCGATGAACGAATTTAAACTTATAATTTTGCGATCCTTGATGCAAAAGGGCGATTTGTTTGAGTCTGTTGAAGATCAGGATGCGGACAAAGCCATGGACAAGCTTAACGAACTTGTCGCGTTTTACGCGGGCGGCACAATCGGCAAACTGCGCCCTTCATCCGACAATACGGTTGATTTTCGCATCACGCCAATCAATGGAGAAAGTTCTTTCTCTTTCGATGGTCTGAGTTCCGGCCAAAAGGAAATCATTTCCACGTTGTTTATGATTTGGCTTCACACAAAAGACAGACCATCGGTTGTATTGATCGACGAGCCGGAGCTTCATCTGAACGCCCAATGGCATGGTAAATTTGTAAAAAAGCTTGCGAGCCTCGTCCCTGGCAATCAATACATTCTGGCCACCCATTCCGAGGACGTCATGGATTCGGTCGGCATAGACCGGCGAATACTCTTGGTGAATGATCGGGAGGGGGATCAATGATAAGCCCGAGGACTGGAATTCGCCCCGATGAAGTCCGTTTCGGAGGACAGCATGTTCTTTTTGTTGAAGGCAAGGACAGGAACGCAATCGACCCGAATGTCTTGAGCCATTTGTTGGACCCAGGCATTCGGGTGGAGCCCCTTGGTCCTTCATATTCAGTGAAAAGCGTTGCGGAAGCGCTCTACGTCTATCACCCCAATTACTATTTTCTGGTGGATCGCGATCACCACGATGAGGCGTTCATCAAGCGTTGCTGGAGAAATTTTCCCGACCCCGACACCCATAATCTTCTCGTGTGGCGGCGCAGGGAAATCGAAAACTATTTTTTGGAACCCGGGTATCTGTCTCGTTCCCGCTTTTGTCGTGTTGAGCGGGATACACTCAAGGAACAGGTTTTGCGGGTTGCAAACGACAGGCTTTTCCTGGACGCCGCCAATTGCGCAATCATCTCCATTCGCGAAGAATTGAAAAGAAAGTGGATTGAGATATTTTCCAATCCCCAGGAATTCCAGGACGCGGAAATGGCCTTGAGCAGATTGCAAGCCGCAAGAGAATTTGAAGATCACCGGAACAAGGTCGCTCGGACTGTGTCGGCGGACGAAGTGGCGCGCCGGTTCCGCGAATGCCTCGAAAGAATGACCGGCGACCAAAGCACGCTTGATTTTGGCGCCGGCCAATGGGTGAGCTTGATCCAGGGCAAAAAAATATTGTCCCAATTGATCAATTCGACATCATTTCACGTTCAGACGGCGGATGGAACCGTTGTGACCGACATCAAGGAAAAGATCAATGATGTTGCGAAAGATCTTCTTCAACAAGATGACGACGTTCAGCCACAGGATTTTATAGACTTGAGGCAATTGATCCATGAAAGGATAACTTCTTAGATTCAGGCGCTGTCCCCGCCGGTTTCCATCCTTCTTTCCGCCCCATTCCATTTCGACAACCGCCTCGTTTCGGGGCGAGGATCTATCGCCCATAAACCTCCCCCCTTCCCTCCCAGGGAAGGGGGGCCGGGGGGGTTAGGTTGTTAGCGTACCGCAATCGGAAAATTCGGCATAATCTTCGGAATTTCCGTCGTGGCGTGCTGCTTCCCGTCGGTGAGTTGTTTAACCCGCTGGGTAATGTACAAATCCAGTTCCTTGATGTC
>CAZZBE010000276.1:0-6425 GCA_964652715.1 uncultured Desulfobacteraceae bacterium | reverse complement strand
GAACAGGCCGGTGCATTGAAAATGGGAACATCCGGACCTGGAAATGGTGTTCAAATACTTGAGCCGATCGGTACTAGTCCAGGAGAAAGCCATGGTTGCAGACGTGCGAATAAAGAATAAATTAGAAGCGCTGCTCCGCGAAGAATTCAATGAGAATTCGACGGTGGACGTCTCGGATGGATATCAAGACAACCTCCACATCGTCGTTGTCTCGCGTAAATTTTCCGGCAAAAGCGAAAATGAGAAGCTGGACATGCTCTGGCGCGTGATCGAAACCAGCGACCTGAGCGATATAGATAAGAACAAGATATCTTTGCTGGCGCCGTACAGTCCGGAAGAGCTGAAATAGATCCGCTCCCATGACCAAAAAACTCCTCATTATCATCCCCTCGGCGCTGCTCCTGCTGGGCGTCGTGATTACTTTGCCGTTCTACGCCATCTATCAACGGGACGCAAAGACCGTCCGGAACCTCGCCGGAAAGCTTCGCGCCGGGGAGATCGGGAAGATCACCCCGGCGCAGATGGATCGGTTCCGGAAGATCCAGGAAGGGTTCCTGGCCCATATGGATCTGATGGACAGGGAACTGGCCGCGCTCAGGGCCGCTTACCGGGATCAGCTCGCCGATACCCTCGGAACCCAGGGACCGCCGGACCGGCGGCGGATGGACCGGCTGACGACCTTCCACTCCTTTTCCGAGGCGTTGCCGGGACTGGGGGGACGGGAATGGTGGCGGGGAGACCTGGAAGAGGAGCTGGAAGCCGAAATCGACTTTGTCCGATCCTGGCGGGAACACAACATCGAAGTCCGGATCACCCGGGATCTCCGGAAGCGGCTGGCCGTCATCCGGTCCGCCGTCAACGAAAACGCTCACACCCGGAAGGCGGAATCGGCCTACGCCCTCCGGGCCCGGCGCTATCTCCTGCGCCAGACCATCGAATCGGTGATGACCCTGGAGGCCAATCCCGACGCGGAATCGGTGCTGGTGGATATGCTGCCGACGGTCGCCGATTTCGAGGCCGTCCGGATTCCCCTGATCCTCATTCACAACCGGCTGGAAGGGGGCGAGAACCTCGCCGCCTCCGACGAGAAGTTGTGGCGCGCCATCCGGGACGGCCTGGACAAGATCCGCCGCCGGACCGCGGAACGGTCGTTTGTGATGGAGCGGGTGGTGGCCGATCTCCTGGAGGGAATCGGTCCCCAAGAGCAGCGGGATCTCCTGAACCATGGGATCGCCGTCCTCCGGGCGCACTACCTCTTCGACCTCGCCCCCCGGGCCTGGCCCGGGGGCGTGTCGCCCTTGCCGGCGGTCCTGTCGCCGGATGTGGCGGATCATCACGGCCCCTCGGGCCGGGTGGTCCGGCGGCTCTGCCGGGACCCCATCTATCTGGCGGAGCTGGAAAGCGTCAGGGCGGCGACGGCCGTCCGGGTCTATCGCGCGGCCCTGTTGACGGCCCTGAAGCGGATCCTCGACCGGATCGCCGACGATCAGTGGCGGCGCATCGATACCGGCCGGCTGGACCGGCTTCTCCACCGCATTGATGAACTCTCCCCCCCGGACAAACCCTATTTGAAAAAATGGCGGGACATCTTCGCCCGGGAAAGAGCCGACATGCTCGCGTTGAAGCCATTGGTCAAACGATGGGTCTATTCCGACATTCCGGCAAACCGGGCCGTGGTTCTGGAACGGATCAAAGATCACTTCACACGGCTGTGCCGGAAAGCGGGCCGGTTGGGGGAAGGGCCCTGCCGGGACGTCCACTGAGCGGCGCCTGGGCCCGCCTCCGCCAATGGGCCGCGGAAGGCCGGGATTTCACCGTCGAACCGCGCCGCCAAAATTCGCCGGTGCTGGTGATGGCCCCCCACGGCGGGCGGATCGAGCCGGAAACCGACCGTTTGGCGGCGGCCATCGCCGGGGACCGGTTTTCCCTCTACTGTTTTCGCGGATGTCTGGAAAGCGGCAACCGGCGGCTTCATCTGCCCAGCCATCTCTTCGACGAGCCCCGGGCCCTGGCGGCCCTGGAGCGGGCCGATATGGCGGTCGCGGTACACGGCCACCGGAACGCCGAAACCGCGTTTGTGATGGTCGGAGGGCTGGACGCTTCGCGGCGTCGGCGGATCGCCTCTGAATTGGCGCGGGCCGGTTTCCCGGTCCGGCCGCCGCCGGCGGGGCTGGCGGGGGAACATCCGGCCAACATCTGCAACCGGGGGCGTTCGGGGAAAGGGGTCCAGATGGAGGTCAGCGCCGCGTTGCGACGACGTTTGAGGCGCCGTCCCGACGGGATGGCGCGCCTGGTTCGGGCGGTGCGGCGGGGCCTCCTCGCCGAGGGGTCGGACGGCGAGGTCAGGACCCCTTCAGCTCCTTCCGGATGGCCAGTCCGATGGTCTCCATGTCGTAAGGTTTGATGAGGAAAGCCCCGGCCCCGGCCGCCTGGGTTCGCCGGACCGACCGGTCCTCCGCATAACCGCTGGCGATGATGGCTTTCTGGCGGGGATTGATATTCAGGATCGCTTCGTAAGTCTCCGGCCCGTTCATCCCGTCTTTCATGAACATGTCCAGGACGAGCAGGTCCGCGGAATGGACCTTGAGATAGTCCACGGCTTCTTCCCCGCTCCCCACCGCCTCGGCCCGATACCCCAGGATGCCCAGCATCCGGCAGGCGATGTCCCGCTGGGTCGCTTCATCGTCGATGACCAGGATCTTTTCGCCGGCGCCCTGGTACTCCTCCAGGGCGGGGGTTGCCGCGGGGCGGGGCCGGACCGCCGGCGCGCGGGTGGTTTCGAAATACATCCGGAAAACCGCGCCGTCGGGGCCGTTGATCACATCAATGTACCCATCATGGTCCTGGACCGTGTTCCAGACCACCGTCAACCCCAGCCCCGTGCCGCTCCGGCCCATCATTTTCCGGGTGTAGAAGGGCTGAAAAATCTGTCCCAGATCCTCCCGGGATATCCCGCCGCCGGTGTCGGACACCGTCAGAACCGCGTAGTCCCCGGGCGGGATCTCGGTATACCCTGAATGGGGTTCGGTCAGGTTCCGCCGACCGCTCCGGACGCGGATGGCCCCCTCTCCGGTCACGGCTTCGGCGGCATTGGCCACCAGGTTCATGAGGGCTTTCCGGATGTGGAGGGCCGAGCCGTTGATCCGGGCCAGGTTGTCTTCCAGATCGGTTTCCACCGACACCCCTGGATGGGCCTTTCGGAGTTCGAGGAATTCCGGGGAGCTGAGAAACTCCCTGACCAGATTGTTGAGGTCCAGCGGGGGTTTCGGGCTCGTCACGCCCCGGGCGATGGTCAGCAGATCCGACACCACGGCCACGGCCCGCTGACCGGAGTCCAGGGTCGCCGCCACCAGTTCCCGGTGATTGCCATTTAGGGACCGGTCTTTCAACAGCATCTCCGGATAGCTCACCACGCCGGAAAGAATGTTGTTCAGATCGTGGGCCACGCTGCCCACCAGGACGCCCATGGATTCCATTTTCCGGGACCGGTTGAACCGGGACTGAAGGTCCGTTTTTTCCCGCCGGCTTTCCGAAAGGGCTTCGTCGCTTTTGCGTTTTCGATAGACGAACAAGGCCGCCAGGACCCCGCCCAGGAGCGACGCGGCGATGAACGAAAACCGGACGAAGAGGGAATGGGGCGGGACCTTTGTAAAGAGCGACTGCCAGATCGTCTGGGGTCCTTCAAGGAGCAGAAAGCTCAGGTTTTCATGGAAGAACTGGTATTCGAACAGGCCGTCCACCAGCCAGAACGCCAGTCCGAAAAGCAGCGATATTAAAAGGATGATCGCGGATTCCGTCTTTTTATTGGCCTGCATGGGTCAGTTCTTCGCCTCATCGGACGGCTTTTCGATTTTCAAAACGGCGCCGTTGAAGATTTTCGCGATGGCTTCGGAATCAAACGGGGCAAAAAAAGAAAAGACCAGTAAGCAATATAGGGATAACCTTTTCAAAAAATGCGTTCCTTCTAAGGGAATCTCATTCGGACTGCCTGTCAATGTCGGCCATAAACTCAGTTGTTATCGCCAAACGAACGGGTTGTCAATGGGATGTTGGCCATGGTAAACAGCGGCTTTAAGGGATTTTCAAGGATGGATCGCCGCCATGCGCCGCCTGCTGTTCATCGGATTTCGCAAATTCTATGGGGTCAATCAATGGATGAGCCGCCGCTTCACCCCCGCCGGCCGCCTGATGCTTGGGGCGCTGGCCGCGTCCGCTGTGGTGGGCATCGACACCAACCGGACCCTCGCCTACCAGGCCTTCACGCTCTTCCTGTCTCTTTTGCTGATCGCCTTCGCCTTCATTCCTTTTTTTCGGGGCCGGTTTACGGTGGACCGCCGCCTGCCCCGGTTCGGCACGGCCGGCGATCCCCTGACCTATCGGATCCGGGTCGAGAACCGATCCAACAAACCCCAGCGGGGACTGTATCTTTTCGAGGACATGGCCGACCCCCGGCCCGGCTACCGACGGTTCCTGGAGACCCCCGAACCCGGAGAAGCGGACCGAAACCGGTTCGACCGGCACGTGCGATTCTACCGCTGGCAGTGGCTGATCTCCCTGAAGCGGCCCCGGTTTTCCGGCGCCGGGGTCAGCCCGCTGCCGGACATTCCGCCCGGCGGGGCGGCGGAGATCGCCGTGGAGATCGTTCCCGCGGCACGGGGCCGGCTCCGGTTCGAAGGGGCGACCATCGCCCGGCCCGATCCCCTGGGGCTGGTTTATTCCCTGATCCGGATCCCGGCGCCCCAGGCGGTCGCCATCTTGCCCCGGCGCTATCCGATCCCCGAACGGACCCTGCCCTCGGGCCGTCGGTATCAGTCGGGGGGCGTGGCCCTGACCACCTCCGTGGGGGAGTCGGAGGAGTTCGTCTCCCTCCGGGACTACCGGCCCGGCGATTCCCTGCGCCGGATCCACTGGCGGAGCTGGGCCCGCACCGGCCGGCCGGTGGTCAAGGAGTATCTGGATGAGTTCTTCGTCCGCCACGCCCTGGTGCTGGACACCTTCGGCCGGCGGAAACACGACCCGGTCTTCGAGACCGCCGTCTCCGCGGCCGCCTCCTTCGCCTGCGCCGGCGGCCCCCGGGATTCCCTGCTGGACCTGATGTTCGTGGGCGCCGAGGCCTACCGCTTCACGGCGGGACGGGGGTTGACCCAAACCGACCGGCTCCTGGAAATCCTGGCCGGCGTCGGCCCCTGCCTGGACAAACCCTTCGACGTGCTGGCCTCCCTGGCCCTGTCCCGGGCCGCGGCCCTCAGCGGCTGCATCTGCGTGCTCATCGCCTGGGACCGGGAACGCCGGGACTTCGTGGGATCGCTCCGGGCCATGGGCCTGCCGGTGCGGGTTTACCTGGCGACCGACGCCGAGGCCCGGGACATCGACCCCGGCCCCATGGCGGACCGGCCCGACCGGTTTCACCGGCTCCGGCCCCACCGGGTCCGGGCGGATCTGGCGGTTTCATGAAACCGCCGCGGTGGCTTCTGGGGGGCTGCCTCCTCTTCTGGGGGTGGCAGGCCGGCTTTTGGGAGATCGCCGCCGTCATGGCCGCGGCGGTGGAAGGGGCCGGATTTGCGCGGCGGCGCTGGGACCTCTCTCTCTCGGATTTCAACCGGATCTCCGACGTCTGCACCACCCTTTTCATCGGGATGGTCCTCTGGCTGCTGGCCACGAGAGCCCCCACCCAAGTCGTCTTCATCGCCCTCCAGTGGCTGCCCATGGCCTATTTCCCCATCATCCTGGCCCAGAAACTGAGCGCCGGCGCCGGCGTCGATCTCCGGGCCCTCTCTTTGATCTTCCGGAAGGGGAAAAAAAGCCGGGACCGGGCCGTGGTCCTCGATCTCACCTACCCCTACGGGATCCTCTGCGTCCTGTCGGCCGGCGCCGCCAATCTCCGGAGTCCCGGCTATTTTTTGGGGGTGCTCCTCCTGACGGCTTTGGCGCTCCTGCCCGGCCGGTCCCGGCGGTTTTCCCCGGTTCTATGGGGGATGGTCCTACTAATGGCGGGGGCCCTGGCGTGGGTCGGCCAGGCGGGTTTGCACCGTCTCCAGGGAATCATCGAGGAGAAGGGGCTGGAGTGGTTCGCCAACCTGAACGGCGATGCGGACCCGTTCCGGACCGTGACCGCCATCGGCGACGTGGGGGAGCTGAAGCCCTCGGACCGGATCCGGTTCCGGGTCCGGGGGCCGGACCCCGGCGGCGGGTCGTTGCTGCTCCGGGAGACCAGCTACAATTCCTACCGCCATTCCCGGTGGTATGCGGTCAAGGCCCGATTCGAGACGGTCCGGAAGGCCGGCGGCGGCGATTGGCCCCTGGCGGCGGCCCGGTCCCCGGCCCGAACGGTCGCCGTTATCACGACCCTCTCCGGCGGGGAGGGGCTTTTGCCGCTGCCCCTGGGGACCTTCCGGATTTCCGGCCTGCCGGCGGACGAGGTGGCG
>CAZZBE010000275.1:0-6427 GCA_964652715.1 uncultured Desulfobacteraceae bacterium | reverse complement strand
CCACCAGAAACATGGGCAGGCCGGCCACCGAGGTCAGGAACGGCACGTAGAGAAATCCGCCGCCGACGCCGATAAACGAGGCGATGGCCGCAATGGCGATGCCGCCCACCATGGGAATCCATGCCTTGAACGAAAACTCCTGCCCGAAGAAAGTGAAGCGGATCTCGCCGATCATCAGAGTGAGTGCCCAGCCGATGAGCACCAGAAGGTAGGCCACCCACTTGGCGCCCGGAACCAGATTGATCCACAGGGCAGAAACCACCACCACAGCCACGGCGATCCACATGAAGGTGTATTTGCCCTCGATGATTTTGACGCCCTGATCCGAGGTGTCGGTTTTTTCCCGGACAGCCTTTTCAAATGCCTGGGCCGAAGCCTTGGCTTCCTTCTTTTTGGCCGCGCCCCTCGGGGTGATCTCGTAGACGAGAAAACAGCCGAGGATAAAGACGATGATGCCGAAGTATCCAAGGTACGCCTTCAAGGATATCTTGCCGGCGGTCAGCTCCGGCACCAGCCAGGAACCGCCCACCCCGCCGATGGCCAGGCAGACGCCCAGGGGCGCCACCAGGCGGCCCATCTTATAATAGTTGAATGAAGAGATGACCCCGCTCAAGCCCACCATCCACTGGTTGGACACCCGGATCGAGTCGGTGAGCAAATTGTTCACCGGGTTGTCTTTGCCAAAGGACTTGGCGTAATCGGCCAGGCCGAAGATGGTGATGTGACCCACGCCGGACATGATGCCGCCAAAGGCCCCCACGGTGGAAAAAATCCAGCCCACCCAGATGGCCCAGATCAGACCCAAAACGACATTGGGCGCCGGGGCGCCGGGAATGCCCAGAAAACCCGGTTCTTCCCCGGCTTTGATCACCTCGCGGGTCTTGGCCGCATGGGCGTCGTCCTGAAGACTGGCCTGGATGGCCGCTTTCATCTTGTCGGGCATGTCCGGCGTCGTCAGGTCCGAACCGCTCTGGGCGAACGCCAGGGCCGCAAACGACAATACCACCATCAGGCCCGTGGCCGCAAAAAAGGTTGATCTTTTCACTACACGCCTCCTTTCATGATTAAAAAAAATCCTTTTGCCAAACCGCCGATATCCGTTTACCGCACCGAAACCCGTCGACCCTTCGGGATGCCGGGTACGGAACACTCCCGCCTTCACCGAATCGGGATGAGAACTTGCAATCCACGTGCCATCTAACCGTTTTGATGCGAATCACCAGGCGCCTGCGACCTGTCTACCCGCCATTTCAAGTGCTTATGCGTTGCCTTCCGAAAACTTTTCCTGTATGAACGCTCCCTCTGGTGGTCCCATGCCGAAACCGCCAAGTGCAGAAAATAAATGGCGCCGGCGGCGGGAATGGGTTTCATCACATCTTTTTTTCAAGTCATTGCCACTATGCCACAGATTCTTTGCAACGCAATGTTTTTTTTGCGCTCGTCCCGCCGACCCGACCCCGGGCCGGCATCCGGCCGACCGTTCGGCAGGGCGTCGATCCGCTGTCTCGTTGAAACGAGACATTCTTCCGAGGCCGTCCGCCCCTTGACCCGGACGGCCTGCCATGGTATGGATATTGCTTTCATTTCCATGATCGAAAAACGACACCGTGCTTGAGATATGAGAAAATATACGAAACAGGAGAACAGCATGACCGAAAAAAAGGTATTCAGCGTATGCGGCATGTGTACGGTCCGCTGCCCCATCATGGCGGAAGTGGACAACGGCGAGATCGCGTTTCTTCAGGGAAACCCCTATGCGGCGGGCATCGAAGGCTCCATCTGCGCCCGGGGGGCGGCGGGAACCGCCCTGATCAGCGACCGGGAACGCCCCCAGCACCCCATGATCCGGAACGGGGAGCGAGGAGGGGGCGACTGGCGAAAGGTCTCCTGGGACGAAGCCCTGGACTACGTCGCCGATAAACTCAAAGAGATCTTCGCGGAACACGGTCCCCGCAGCCTGCTCCTCACCGACCGGGGCGGCCCCTTCCGGGATTTCCACCGGGCCTTCCTCCGGGGCCTCGGCACCCCCAACTACTGCAATCACGACGGCTCCTGCGCCCGAAACGTCCAGCACGCGGCCCTGTCGGTCTTCGGATTCGGGCGCAAGGGCGTGGTCTACGATCTGAGAAACGCCAAGCACGTCGTCCTCCAGACCCGGAACCTCTTCGAGGCCATCAACGTCCGGGAGGTCAACGAACTGACCGAGGCCATGGAAAAGGGGTGCGAACTGACGGTCATCGACATTCGATCCACGGTTTCCGCCGCCAAGGCCCACCATTTTTTCCAGGTCCGCCCCGGCACGGACTACGCCTTCAACCTGGCGGTGATCAACGAAATCATCAACAGCAAGGTCTACGACGCCGATTACGTCAAACGCCATTTCAAAGACTTCAACGAGCTGGAAAACTTCATCAAACCCTACACGCCCGAATGGGCCGAAGAGGAGACGGGCATCCCGGCCGACCGGCTGAAGGCCTGGGTCCGGGAGCTGGCCAAGGCCAAACCGGCGGTGCTGTGGCATCCGGGGTGGATGAACGCCCGGTACAAAGATTCCTTTTATATGTCCCGCACCATCTACATCATCAACGCCCTGCTGGGGTCGGTCGGGGCCAGGGGCGGTCTGCCCCTGGTCAACAAACCGGGCGATTACGGCCGCGAGGGGCTCAACAAGCTGATGGACCTCTACGAAAAACCCTCTGAAAAGCGGGTGGACGGCGCCGGATGGAAATATCCCCATTTCGAATCCGGGCCGGGCCTGACCCACCTGGCCTACAAGGCCATCGAGAGCGAAGATCCTTACCCCATCAAAGCCTACCTTTGCTATCGCCACGACCCCCTCATGGGATTTCCGGATCCCGAGCATCTGAAGGGGATCTTCGACAAACTGGATCTCATGGTGTCGATCACCTTTTCCTGGTCGGACACCGCCTGGTATTCCGACGTGGTGCTGCCCCTGTCCCCCTACCTGGAGCGGCAGTGCGTCATCGCCACCAAAAACGACCTGCTCCCTTACCACTTCATCCGCCGCCAGGTGGTGGAACCCCGGTACGACACCAAGTGCGACTGGGAAATTTTCTCGGCTCTGGCCCAACGGATGGGCCTCGACAAGCTGGTCTTCGACACCGCGGAGGACCTGTGGAATTTTCAACTGGAAGGGACCGGCGTTACAATCGAGGATTTCGACGAAACCGGCCTGGTCCTGCTGGGCGATGAACCCAAATACCGGGACGTTTCCGAACTCAAATTCAAGACCCCCTCGGGCAAGATCGAGATGATCAACGAAACCCTGGAAGGGCAGGGGCTCCCCTCCCTGAAGCCCTACGAGTCGCCGACGGAGCCTGAAACCGGCAAGTTCCGCCTCACCTTCGGCCGGTGCGGGGTCCACACCCAGGGGCACACGGTCAACAACCCCATGCTGTTCGAGCAGATGCCCGAAAACGTCCTCTGGATCAACGACAAGGAGGCGAAGAAGCTCGGCATCGAAAACAACGACCTGGTGGACGTCTCCAACAACGGCTATACGGAACAGATCCGGGCCAAGGTCACCGATCAGATCCACCCCGAAGCGGTCTTCGTGGTCCACGGGTTCGGCCACAAGCTGCCGGTGGAAAGCCGGGCCTTCGGCCGGGGGCTGGCCGACAACAAGTTCATGCCCGAGGGCTGCGACATCTACGACAAAGCCGGCGGCGCCGTGGCCTTTCAGGAACATTTCGTCTCGGTGAAAAAAGCGGCGGGAAACGTCTAATATTCGGAGGATACAAATGAGCCACTACTACCTGCTTCAAGATACGAAAAAATGCATCGACTGCCACGCCTGCGAGGTCCAGTGCAAGGTCAACAAGTCGCTGCCCGCGGGGCCCCGGCTGTGCCAGGTCATCGCGGTGGGGCCGAAAATGATCGCGGAATCGCCCCGGGCCTCCTATATTTTCATGCCCTGCTACCACTGTGAAAACCCCTGGTGCGTCCCCGCCTGTCCCACCGGCGCCATGCAGCGGCGGTCCAAAGACGGCATCGTCTTCGTGGACCAGGACCTTTGCGTGGGCTGCAAAAGCTGCATCTCCGCCTGTCCCTGGGGCGCGCCCCAGTGGAACGCCGAGACCGGAAAGGTGGTCAAGTGCGACTATTGCATGGACCGGATCGACCGGGGCCTCAAACCCGCCTGCGTCACCATCTGCACCACCCACTGCCTCCACTTCGGGCGGACGGACGAAATGACCCAGATCCGACGGGAACGCCACGCCCATCAGGTGGCCTCCCTGGAACACAGCAGCTACTAGCAAAACAAGGGACGAACAATGGCTGAAACGATCAATTGCCCGGTGAGCAGGGCCGTAATGGATGTTCAGAAGACCCTCGACGCCGGCGGATTGCAAACGCCCCGGGACCGTCGGATTGTGGAAGAGATCCTGGACCTGCTCAAGGATGTGGCCCAGGGCCGGGCCGGCGACGATCATGTCCCGGCCCTGGAGACCCTCGCCGACGAGGTGCGGGAAAAGGGGAAGGACTCCGCCGCCGTTAAAACCGGCGAGGATATCTTCGGCACGCTGTCCGAATTCGGCGAGGTCTTCCGGAGCCACGTGGAGACCCACAACTGCGCCACCGGCGACTGCCTGCGGCTGGCCCCGGCGCCCTGCCAGATGGCCTGCCCCTCGGGCATCGACGTGCCCACCTACGTCACCCTCATCGGCCACGGCAAGGACGCCGAGGCCATCGAGGTCATCCGGAAGGACAACCCCTTCCCCTGGGTCTGCGGCCTGGTCTGCACCCGGCCCTGCGAGTTCATGTGCGTCCGGGGCCGGATGGACACCCCCATCTCCATCAAATTCCTCAAGGGGTTCGCCGCCGAGCGGGCCCTCTCCCACCGGGAGTACAAAAATCCGGAAAAGGCGCCGGACAAGGGAAAAAAGGTCGCCGTCATCGGCGCCGGCCCCGGCGGCATGACCGCCGCCTATTACCTGGCCCTCAAGGGGTACGGCGCGACCGTGATCGAGGACCTGCCCATGGCCGGCGGCATGATGATGGTGGGCATCCCCCGGTACCGTCTCCCCCGGGAAGTGATCGACCGGGAGGTGGAGATGATCCGGGATCTGGGGGTCGAATTCCGGTTCAATACCCGGTTCGGCCGGGACGTCAACATGGAATCGCTCAGGGAAGAGGGGTTCGAGGCTTTCTTCTTCGCCATCGGGGCCCACCGCTCCTTCGACATGAACATCCCCGGCGAAAAAGATTACCCCGAGGTGCTCTCCTCCGTCGGTTTCCTCAAGGCGGTGGCCCTGGGGGACCGGCGTCTGCCCGGCAAGCGGGTGGCGGTCATCGGGGGCGGCAACGTGGCCATCGACGCGGCCCGGACCAGCCTCCGCCTGGGCGCCGAGGAGGTGACCGTCGCCTATCGCCGGACCCACAACGAGATGCCGGCGGACGTGGAGGAGGTGGAGCAGGCCGAAGAGGAGGCCATCCGGTTTTCCTTCCTCACCGTCCCCATCGAGGTGATGGGCGAAAACGGCCATGTGACCGGTCTCAAATGCCTGCGGGCGGAACTGGTGAAACGGGAGGGAAGCGACCGGATGTCGCCCCGTCCGGTGGAAGGCAGCGATTTCGTCATGGACGTGGACGCCGTTATCGTGGCCATCGGCCAGCGGGTGGACGTGGACTGCATGACCGACGGGCTGTGCGACCTCAAATGGACCCGCCGGACCACCTTCGATGTCAACCGGGTCTCCATGGAGACCTCCGAGCCCGGCGTTTTCGCCGGCGGCGACGCGGTGACCGGACCCGCCACGGTGGTGGAGGCCATCGGCGCCGGAAAGCGGGCCGCCGAGGCCATCGACCGGTATTTCGCCGGCATCCCCCAGCCCCAGATGCCGCCGGTGCCGGTGCGCCGCCGCCGGGTCGAGCAACTGATCGTGCCGGCGTCCACCAAAATGGCCCTGAAGCGCCCCGAGATGCCGCTGTTGAACCTCGACCGTCGGCGGGTCACCTTCCAGCAGGTGGAACTGGGCTATTCGGAAAACCAGGTGCGGGAAGAGGCCCGGCGCTGCCTGCGCTGCGACGTCTGCATGCGGTGCGGCAAATGCGTGGAGGTCTGCCGGGACAAGATGGGGGTGGACGCCCTCCAGTTCGGCCACCTCGATTTCGACCATCCCAAACCCACCGATTTCCGTCACACCGAGGATGTCTGCATCCTCTGCGGGGCCTGCGCCACCAACTGCCCCAACGACGCCATGCGGATGGAAGACGTGGAGGGCGAACGGGTCCTGTCGCTTTGCGGCACGGTCCTCAACCGGCAGAAGCTCCAGTACTGCAAAGCGTGCGGCGCGGTTCTGGGGCCGGCCAAATACCTCGATTTCGTCAGACGCCGCACCCGGGGAGTCGCCCAGTTGACCGGCGACCGGGACCTGTGCGAAAATTGCATGCGCCAGAAGGAAGC
>CAZZBE010000274.1:3507-6433 GCA_964652715.1 uncultured Desulfobacteraceae bacterium | reverse complement strand
TCGCCGCCGTCCCCTCCTATGTAGAGGACTACCAGAAACGGGCGGCGGAGGCCGCGGGCAGCTTCCATTTGCGGGAAGGATCGCACATTTTCGCCTTCGATGAATCCGGGGATTTCGTCTTCTGCAGTCTCGACATGCCGGCCGAATCCATGACCGAACGATGGGGCCGCATCGCCAAAGACCTCGCCGGTGGAATGGACGCCACGATGCGGGCCCATCACACGGCCACGTCGGACCACCACGTTTACGCCGCCCGGCGATTTCCCCCCTGGGGCTGGGTGATCTTTTTCGCCATGCCCGACGACGTCGTTCACGAGGCCCAGACCCACATAAAAACGGCTACTCTGGGCGTGGCCGCCCTCTGCGCCGTGGCGTCGATCCTGCTGATCCTGCTGGTGTTCCAGAAATTCTTCGTCCGCCCCATCACCCGGATCATGGCCGCGGCCACCGACATCGCCAGAGGTCGCGCGGTCCAAACCATCCCCATCGAGGCGGACGACGAACTGGGCCAGCTGGCCCGGAACATGGAGACCATGTCCGCGGCCATCCAGCGGTACAAAGCCGAGCAGAACACCTGGCGGCAGGATCTGGAGACCCAAGTCCGTCGTCAAACCGCCCATCTCGAAACGGTTAATTCGGCGTTGACGGACAGCGAATCCCGGTACCGGTCCCTGTTCAACACCATGCACGACGGCTTCGCCCTCCACGACATCATTTGCGACGAATCGGAGCGGCCCGTGGATTATCGTTTCATCGAGGTGAACCCGGCCTTCGAAGGCATGACGGGGCTGAAGCCCGACGAGATCCTGGAAAAACGGGTCAGGGAAGTGCTGCCGGAGGTCGAACCCGACTGGATCCGGATCTTCGGCGACGTGGCCCTCAAGGGCGAACCCCATCGGTTTGAAATGTACTCCGCGCCGCTGAAGCGCCACTTTGACGTCACGGCCTACAGCCCCGAGCCCGGTCGGTTCGCGACGATTTTCGCCGACGTCTCCGAACGGAAAAGGCTGGAAGGCCAGCTTCAGCAGGCCCAGAAAATGGAGGCCATCGGCGCCCTGGCCGGCGGCATCGCCCACGACTTCAACAACATCCTCTTCCCCATCATCGGCTACACCGAGATGACGCTGGATCGGATGGAAGCGGACTCCCGGGAGAAAAAGAATCTGGAAGAGGTCCTCAAAGGCGCCCACCGGGCCCGGGATCTGGTGGCCCAGATCCTGACCTTCAGCCGCCAGGGGGAGCAGGAAGTCAAACCCCTCAGACTCCAACTGGTGGTGAAAGAAGCCCTGAAGCTGCTGAGATCGACGATGCCGACCACCATCGAGATCCGGGAACGGATCGAGAAGACCGGGCGGCCCGTCCTGGCGGACCCCACCCAGGTCCACCAGATCGTCATGAATCTATGCAC
Source organism: uncultured Desulfobacteraceae bacterium (assembly GCA_964652715.1). Taxonomy (GTDB): domain Bacteria; phylum Desulfobacterota; class Desulfobacteria; order Desulfobacterales; family JAABSP01; genus JAABTD01. The sequence continues at coordinate 5,025 of CAZZBE010000274.1, read as the reverse complement.
CAACGCCTACCATGCCATGAAGGAGACCGGCGGATGCCTGGATGTGGGCCTCGAGGAGGTGGCGCTCGACGACGAAAACATCCCCGCCGGCGGCCGCCTGGGGCCGGGCTCCTATATCCTGCTGACCGTATCGGATACGGGCGGCGGCATGGATGCGGCGACCCGCCATCAGATCTTCGACCCCTATTTCACCACCAAGAGCAAGGGAGAGGGGACCGGGTTAGGCTTGTCCGTGGTTCACGGCATCGTCAAAAGTTATGGGGGCGATATTCAGGTCTTCAGCCATCCCGGAGAGGGAACGACTTTCCACGTCTACCTGCCCGTCATCGACGGGGTTCCGGTGGAGACCGAACCCCCCGGGCAACCGCCCGCGGGCGGCCGGGAGCGCATCCTGGTGATCGACGACGAAGCGGTGCTGCTGCGGATGCTCAACCGGATGCTCTCCTCCCTGGGCTACGAGGTCACCTGCCGCCAGAACAGCCGGGAGGCCCTCCGGACCTTCCTCGACGCCCCGGACGCCGTGGACCTGGTCATCACCGACATGACCATGCCCGAGATGACGGGCGTCCAACTGGCCCGGGAACTGCTGGACGTCCGCCCCGATCTGCCCATCATCCTCTGCACCGGCTTCAGCGCCCTCATCAGCGAGGAGAGCGCCGCCGCCATCGGCATTAAAAAACTGGTGATGAAGCCGGTGGTGCGCAGGGATATGGCCGAGGCGATTCGGGGGGTGCTGGACGGGGCCTGACCCCCTACCCCAGCAGGTTGTCCAGCGCCATCATGATCACGAACCCCACCATGACGCCGAAGGTGGCGATGCGGGACCGGCCCTTGGCATGGGTTTCGGGGATGATCTCGTCGCTGATGACGAAGAGCATGGCCCCGGCGGCAAAGGCGAGTCCAATCGGCAGCACCGGTTGAAAATAGGTGACGGCGGCCACGCCGAGGAGGCCGCCGACGGGCTCCACCAGACCGGTGAGGGTGGCGATGCCGATGGCCTTCCATTTGTTATAGCCCAGACCGAGCAGCGGAAGCGCCACCGCCAAACCTTCGGGCATGTTCTGGATGCCGATGCCGATGGCCAGGCTCGTGCCGGCGCCGATGTCGCCGGTGCCGAACCCCACGCCCACGGCCAGTCCCTCGGGGAAATTATGGATGGTGATGGCGATGATGAAAAGCCAGATTTTCCGCAGGGAGCTGTCCGGGCCTTCGTGGCCCATGATAAAATGCTCGTGGGGCAGCCACTTGTCCATTCGGTCCAGAAACACCGCCCCCGCCAGCATGCCGAAGACCACCACCCAGACCCCGTATCCGGGCCAGACGGCGTTTCCGGCTTCGATGCCGGGAACGATGAGGGAGAAGGAGGTGGCCGCCAGCATCACGCCGGCGGCGCCCCCGAGCAGGGTGTTGACGAACTTGTCGGGGATTTTCTTGAAAAAGGCCACGGGCAGCGCGCCGAGGCCGCTGGCCAGACCGGCGAGAAAACTGGCGATGAAACCGAGAAGGATGAGGTTCATG
>CAZZBE010000274.1:0-3407 GCA_964652715.1 uncultured Desulfobacteraceae bacterium | reverse complement strand
TCACCGCCCCTCCGGCCCCCGGCTGAAATAAAGATTGACCAGGGCGATGGACGACGTCCCCAGAATCAGCAAAAACGAGATGGCGTTGATCACCGGGGTGCTGCCGTCGCGGACCTGGAGGTAGAGGTTGATGGGCAGGGTGGCTTCGGAGCCCACCAGGAAGAGGGTGGTGTTGAAGTTTTCAAAGGACATGAGAAACGCCACCGCCGCCGACGCCAGGATGGCCGGGCGCAGGAATTTGAGGGTGATGTGCCAGATCACCTCGAAGCGATTGGCGCCCAGGTTGAGGGCCGCTTCCTCCAGGGTCCGGTCGAATTTCCGCAGGCGGGCCGACACCACCAGGGTGACGAAGGTGGCGATGAAGGAGAACTGGCCCAGCACCACCAGCCAGAAGCCGGGCCGGAACAGGGCCACGTCGATGGACCAGCGCTCTTCGAAAAACAGCCCCAATGTATTGGAGAACAGCAAAATGGAGATGCCCAGGATGACGCCCGGGACCACAAGGGGCGCGAGCATGAGGAAATAGAGCGCGCCCTTGAACCGGAATTCCTCCTGCTCGAAGAGAAACGCCCCCAGGGTCCCCACCGTCGTGGACAGAATCGCCACGAAGAACGCCACCCGGAAGCTGACCCAGATGCTGTCCAGGTTGATGCGGTCGTGGAAGATGCCGATCCGTTCCGGGCCGTCGGCGAAAAACCAGTCCAGGGTGAACCCTTTCCACGGCAGCGAGGGGAACTGGGAATCGTTGAAAGCCAGTACGCAGGTGATGCCCAGGGGGGCGAACAGGAAGAGGAAATAGGCGATGATGTAGGATTTGAACGCGACGGTGTAGAGGCGGCTTCTGGGCAGGGTCCGGATCATCGCGCCACCTGGCTCAGATTCTGGCGCGTCAGCTTCAACCCGACCCAGATGATCAAAGACGACAGCAGGAGCAACAGGAACCCGAAGGCGCTGCCCTGGTTCCAGTTGAAGCTGGCGATGAACTGGTTGTAGATCTGTTCGGTGAACCAGAGGGAGTTCTTGCCGCCCATGAGGTTGGGCGTCAGGTAATTGCCCAGGGTCAGCATGAAAACCACGATGCCGCCCGACACGATGCCGGGCAGGGCGTGGGGGATGATGATCCTGAACAGCACCGTCCACATGTTGGCGCCGAGATCGCAGGCCGCCTCGATGAGGCTGTCGTCCAGGCTTTCCAGCACCGATACCAGGGGGACGACCATGAAGAGCATGCTGGTGTAGACCAGCCCCATGATCATGGTGGCGTCATTGTAGAGCATCTCCACGGGCCGGTCCAGGATCCCCATCCGGAGCAGCAGGTGGTTGATCACGCCGCTTTCCCGCAACAGAATCATCCAGCCGTACACCCGCACCAGTTCGCTCACCCAGAAGGGCAGCAGCAGCAGGAGCATCAGAAACCCCCGGCGCCGGGGGGCGACCACCTTGGTGATGTAAAAGGCCACGGGCAGGGCGATGACGAAGGTGATGAGGGTGACGATGATGGAATAGACGGCGGTGCGGGCGAAGGTGCGCCAGTAGATGGGCTCGTCGAAAAAGTTCCGGTAGTTGGCCAGGCTCCAGATCATCTCCCCGTTGTCGTTTTCGATGCGCAGCGACATGACCATCAGGTCGATGTGGGGCAGGACGATGAGCAGAAACAGCCAGAGGATCACCGGCAGGAGGAAAAACAGCAGATACCAGCGGGAGGAACGGGCCATGGGCGTCACGTTTCCACCGGGAAGAGGATGCCGGACGCCGGGTCCCACCCCGCTTCGACGCTGTCGCCGGCCCGGATGTGATCGAATTGCCGGTTCTGGGGAAGGGCGATCGTCACCTCCGCGTCGCCGCCGGGCCATCGGGCCAGGACCCGGCTGTTGGCGCCGTCGAACAGGATCGTCCGCACGGTCACGGTGAAGCGGTTGAGCCGGTCGTTGCCCGGGTCCGGCTGGAGGATCAGGGCCTCGGGCCGCACGAAGAGTTCGACCCGGTCCCCGATGGACAGAGATTCGGCGGACAGGGATTCCGGGGCCCGGGACCGGAACCGGCGGCCGTCGGCGGTGGCGACCGTCGCCGTGGTCTCGTCCCGGTCCGCCACTTCCCCGGTCCAGGCGTTGCTCTCGCCCACGAACCGGGCCACGAAGGGGGTCCGGGGATGACGGTAGAGGGCCATGGGCGCGTCCACCTGCTCGAACCGGCCCCGGTTCATCACCGCCACGAAATCCGACATGACCAGGGCTTCGGACTGGTCATGGGTGATGTAGACGAAGGTGGCGCCTACCTGGGACTGGAGGGTCTTGAGTTCCACCTTCATCTGTTCCCGGAGCTTGAGATCCAGGGCGCCCAGGGGTTCGTCCAGGAGCAGCACCGCCGGGTCGAGCACCAGGCACCGGGCGATGGCGACCCGCTGCTTCTGGCCGCCGGAGAGCCCGTCGATCTTCTTGTCCCCGAAGCTGGGCAGGCCGACCCGGTCGAGGATGGCGGCCACTTTGTCCTGGATGTCCGATTTGCGCTCCCGCCGCCGCTTCAAGCCGAAGGCGATGTTCTCCGCCACGGTCATCATGGGGAAGAGCGCCAGGTGCTGGAAGATGAGGTTGGCGGGCCGCCGGTTGGGCGGAATGCCGGCCATGTCCGCGCCGCCGATGACGATGCGGCCGGCCGTGGGGGCTTCGAACCCGGCGATCATGCGCAGCAGGGTCGTCTTCCCGCACCCGGACGGGCCGAGGATGGAGAAAAACCGTCCCGTCTCCACATCGAAGGAGACAGCGTCAACGGCGGTGAACGTCCCGAAGCGCTTGGTCGCGTCCTGAACCGAAAGGTCGATTTGCATGAAGGATTTCCGGAGACGGGGCGGGCGTCGGGGCCCGCCCCGTGCGGATGGGGGAACCGGGACCGCCCGCCTACCGGGCCGCCTTGACCTTGTCCAGGATTTTCCCTTCGATGGATTCCAGCTTGGCCGGCACCGGGGGATACCATTTGATGTTGTCGATGTCGGCGGCCGAGAAGGAGCGTTCGAAATTGCCCCGGACGTCCGGATCGGTCAGGGCCGTGGCGCCCTGGGATGCGGCGCCGTATTTCTCCTTGTTGGTGAAGATGGCGGCGTTTTCAGGGGTCAGCATGAAATTGATCCATTTGTAGGCCGCGTCGAGGTTTTCGGCCTTGGCCGGCAGGGCGAAGGTGTCGATCCAGCCGAGGGCGCCGCTTTTGGGGGCCACGAAGTCGATGTCCGGGTTCTCCTCGTGGAGCTTCCACCCGCCGTTGTCCCAGGCCATGGCCACGAAGACCTCGCCGGATCGCATGGACTGGAGCAGGGCGTCGCCGTTGGTCCAGTAGGTTTTGACGAGATCCTTGTGGTCGATCATCATCCCGCCGATCTTCTCCATGAGGGCCTCGTAGGCGTCGGCGTCGTCGTA
>CAZZBE010000273.1:0-6441 GCA_964652715.1 uncultured Desulfobacteraceae bacterium | reverse complement strand
CCCCCTTCATCGTCTATCACGGCAACCCCGACCTGGACGCCGAGACCCTCTGGTCCTACGAACTCTCCCTGGAGCAGCGGGCCCTGGAAAACCGGCTCTTCTTCCGCGTCACCCCCTACTACGCCGACGCCGAGAACTTCATCACCAGCGTCCGGTATCCCGACCCCCTGAATCCCGAAGGCGGCCAGCTCATGCAGCCGGAAAACGTGGACGAAGTGGACATCCGGGGCGTGGACCTGGAAATCTCCTATCGCGCCCCGCCGGGCCTCACCCTGTTCGCCAATTACAACTACAACGAGACCCGGGACGACAACACCGGCGACATCCTCGACGGCTACCCCCGCAACAGCGGCGCCCTGGGCCTGCGGGGCAACCACCCGCTTTCGCCCGACTGGCGGATTTTCGGGTCCTATTCAGCCAGATACCGGGGCGAATGGGACACCACCAGCTGGGGGGCCCCGCCGGTCACCGAAACCGTGGGCGACTACTGGTTCCACACCGCGTCCCTGGGCGTGGAATGGCGGGAGATGATCACCCTGACCGCGGACGGCTTCAACCTCTTCGACGACCGGGCCAAAACCGACATCGACCGGCATCTGCCGGAGCGCAATTATTTGGTGGGGGTTGCGTTCCGGTACGCATTTTAACGGGAAAAACGCACGCTCCGTTCCTGCCTCTGCCATGGACGGCATGCGGTCTTGACAAAGGGTCGGCTTTTTCTTAGGCTCTGAAAACGCTTTCGAATTGAAGGCGGGAGATAATAGGCGTTTTGCCGAACCTTGCACACGGTCCGTTCCAGAGGGGCCGGGCCGACCGGATTGTATTGATGCACCGAAAGATTCTTTCCATCCTGATCGCCCTTGCCGCGTTATTCGCGGCGGCGACCGTCTCCTGGGCGCATCCCCATGCCTTTATTGTCCAGCGGATTGAAGTGGTGTTCGATGACAAGGGCCTTGCGGGCGTGAAGATCCGGTGGAAATTCGACGACATGTTCGCCAGCATGATCGCGGAGGATTACGACCGGAACCGGAACGGGCGCCTGGAGCCCGGAGAGGTCGAGGTCGTTAAGGAAAACGCTTTTTCGAACCTGTCCCAGTTCAGCTATTTCACTTTTATCAAGATCAACGACAAGCCGTTCGAGGTGAAGTACATCAAGGACTTCAACGCCCATCTGGCCGATAACCGGCTGGTGTATGAATTCCTCATCCCCTGCCATGTGCGGGCGACGGATCGTGCGAAAACGATCGCCGTCGGCACGTATGATCCCACCTATTATACGGCCATTTTCTTTGCAGCAAACGCCCCTGTCTCCCTTGCTTCGGCCGAAGCCTTCGACGTGAAGACATCGATCAAGGAAGATCCCGACACCACTATCTATTACGACATGGTTCATCCCTGGACGCTTTTCCTGGAGTTTCGATGGAAATCATAAGGCGGCTCCTGGCGCTGGCGGTCCTCCTGGGCGGCATGTGGGCGTGGAGCGGCCCCGTTACCGCGGGCAATCCGTTCACCTCCAAGGCGGCCCCGCGGCCGGAATCGCCGGCGCCGGTGATCAAAAGCCGGTTTTTCGTCAAGATCGTCCAGTGGCAGCACCACCTGAAACAGCGGATGTCGGCCCTCGTCCGGGAGGCGAAGGCGGGCCATCGGTGGACGCCGCCGATCCTGTTGGCAATGCTGGCCCTCCTGTACGGGGCGATCCACGCGGCCGGCCCGGGTCACGGCAAATTCGTGGCCATCTCCTACATGGCGTCCCGAAACGCCGCCGTCAAGGGCGGACTGCTGTTCGCCGTTTTTATCGCCTCGGTCCACGGCGCTTCGGGCGCGGTGGGCGTTCTCGGATTGCGATGGGTGATTCAGCGGGGCGTGGGGGAGACCCTGGCCTCCGTGACAACGACCACCCAAATCGTCAGTTTCGGGCTGATCGTCCTTTTGGGCGCCGTCCTTGCCGCCAAAAACGGCCGCGAGCTGGCGGTCGAAACGCGCGGCGCCGGCGAACCGGCCCGGACCCCGCCCAACCGGTTCGGGGTCCTGCCCTGGGCGGTTGCCATCGGCGTGGTCCCCTGTCCGGCGGTGGTGATGACGATGCTCTTTTGCATGTCCATGGACGCCATGGGGCTCGGCCTGATCCTGGCGGCCTGCATCTCCCTGGGCATGGCGGTCACCCTGTCGGCCGTGACCACCGCGACGGTGCTGGGGAAAACCGGCGTGCTGGCATTGTTTCCCGAGCGGAAACTGAAACGGGTCGAGGCGACCATCGGACTCCTTTCCGGCGCCGCCATTGCCGTTTTCGGGGCCCTGTTTTTGACGACAACGCTGATGTTCCGGGTCTGATGCCGGCAGAATGCGCCGTCTCAGCCAGCCGCGGCCTTGAAATACGGCGGCGTGCTGTTTCTGGCCGGAAGGCTTTGGAAATCAAGGCCGTTTTTCCGGCACAGGTCCCCGGTCCCGGCTTCGGTCCGCGACATCCCCCGGAGGGGGCTCCGGACGGCGTCATATCAAAAAAGACGCCGCATTCGACCCAAAAAACAATCCCCCTTTTGGACAACCTGGACGCCCGCTTTCAGCATAGGGTTTCTCCGTGATGCGCAACGCTTTTCAAATTTTGAGACGCCTCCCCTATCAATGTCGCGAAATCTACCCCGCCAGATGAAAAAAGAAACCGGCTCGATAAAAAAATCTTGACAGGAGGGACGGCTTTTATTAGTAAGAGACTATGAATCGAGTTTGGACACACTAACAAAGGAGCCGACCATGGCATCTCCCATCAAAGAAAAGACGGCCCCAAAACCGCTGACGACCGCCATGGAGGATTATCTCGAAGCCATCTTCGATCTCGACAAGGAGAAAAAGGTCGTCCGGGTCAAGGACATCGCCAAGCGGATGGACGTCAAGATGCCCACCGTGTCGGGCATGCTCAAAACCCTGAACGACCGGGGGCTGGTCCACTATGAGAAATATGAATATGTGGAGCTGACCAAAAACGGCGCCGGCGTCGGCAAGGAGATGCGCCGGCGGCACGAGGCCATCTTCAAATTTCTGACCGAGTTGTTGCAGATCGATGCCGGGGTCGCCGACGAAGAGGCGTGCAAGATGGAACATGTCCTCAGCGTCGAAACCCTGGAAAGCCTGACCGACTTCATGGAGTTTGTCCAGACCTGTCCCAGGGCCGGCGACAGCTGGCTTTCGTATTTCACGGAATTCCGCTCCCAGGGCCAGTGCCCGGAAAAATGCCGGTCCCGGATCGATTGTTTTTCCTCGGAGTTCAAAGCCCAGGTCGATGCCATGGCCCCGGACGATTAGATCGGGAGGCAGTGACGGAAAGCGGCGCGGTCGCGAAGCCCTTTTGCCGCTGAACCCATAACAGCAAACCATGCCGTTCCCCGGAAATGTTTCGGGGCCGGTTTTTTTTAGCGATGTAGAGTTTGGACATCCTAATGAAGAAAGGAGGAGCTAAAGATGGGGTTGGACAGAAGCGATTTGATGGATGCATTCAACGCCAGCATCAACGATCTCCAGGAGGGCATCGACAAGCACCGCTGCCTCGTGGCGTCGATCCTGGCGTCGGGCGCCGGTGAACAGAACCTGATGCCGCTGCTGGAGCAACTGCCGTCGAAATCGCGTGAACTCGAACTCCGGGATGCCATCGAGGATGCCATCCAGACGTTGGAGCAAAGCAGGAAATCTTTTAAATCCAAGCAACTGGAATTGCTTCGCAAGAGGCTTACCCAGGCATTGATCGGCTGCCGTTAAGGGCCTGAATCCATTTAGACAACATATCTCCGAGACAGGAGGCCTCCCATGGCAAGAGAAGAATTGGCGATTCAAGTATCCGATGTTTTGAGCGACATGACCCCCGGCGGCGCGGGGACAATACCGTTCAACGAAGTGAAGGGGCCCGTTTTTCACCCCACATTTCGTTCCACCGATTCCGAGGCCGCGACCGGCGCGGCCCCGCCCCCCCTCCACCGAAGCTGGGAGCTTCCCGACAGCATGAAATGCCCGGTGGTCGGAACCTGCCTGGGCGACAAGGAAATCGTCAAAATCCTGAAAAAGGCCAAGTGCAAAACGGCGAAAGGGATGAGCAGCTACGACCTTCACGCCTGCATCATGTCGAGACTCTGCGACGAAAACCCGATTTCCCGGGCAACCGACAATTATCTCAAGGGGAAATACCGGCGGAGCATAGCCGACTGCGCCCAAATGGATGAAGATGCCTTCATGGCCCTCTGGGGTGAACGGTTTGTTTCCGGCGAGTTCGACGACCTTTTTTATATCGCCTGTGCAAGAACCGATCTGTCCGGGGAATCCGTCCGTAGAATCTTCGGGGATGTCCACATGCTGGGCCACGCACACACCAGGGACATCATGCGCGTGCGTGCCGCAATGTCCGCCATGGAAAAACACGACCATGCGCTTCAGGAAAAACTAAAACAGCAAAAGGACCGATGCCGGGCCATGAAGAAGGAATTGTCGGCCGCGAAATCCGACCTGGCCGACGCCTATGGGCGCATCGCCCAGTTGAGCGAAGACAACGCCCGCCTGCGCCGGCAAGGGGAATCCGCCGGGATCGATCATGAAAAGCGGGAACTGCGGGACAGGGTTCGGCGCCTGGAGGTCGAGAACCGCGGGTCGATCCGGGAGAGTCGAAGGCTGGAACGGGAGAAACGGAAGCTCCAGATCGAATTGTTCGATCTCCGCTCGACCAACCAGACGCTCGCGGGGGAAATCAAGGAGCTGATGGGCCAGTTTGCCGCTCTGTCAAAGTGCAATGAACAGCAATGCAACGACGACTGCCGGCACTACCCGGTTTGCGATCGCCGGGTTCTGATCGTGGGCGGCATCACCCGCATCAAGCACCTGTACCGGGACCTGGTGGAATCCAGCGGCGGCGAATTCGATTACCATGACGGGTACATGCGCTCCGGCAAACTAGCCATCGACGCCAAGGTTCAGGGGGCCGACCTGGTCATCTGCCCGGTGAACTGCAACAGCCACGGCGCCTGCGAGCAGGTGAAACGGCTGTGCAAAAAACACGGCAAACCCTTCAAGATGCTGCCCACATCCAGCCTGAGCGCCGTTTCCGGCGTCCTGTACAGTCGGAACTGATCGGATGGCGGGGACCCGTGACATGAGCCGCCGAATCCGCGACCCCGGCCGTTACCTGGAACCCCGGGCCAAGAATATCCTGCGGCGTTTCGGCATCGACGTGCCCCGGTTCCTATGGGCCGGGACAGCGGACGACGCCGCCCGGTTCGCCCGGCGCATCGGCTATCCCCTGACGGTCAAGGTGGTGTCGCCCGCCATTTACTGCAAATCGGACTGGGGCGGCGTCGAAACGGAAATCGGCAACGATGCGCAACTTCGCGCCGCTTTCCATCGGTTCAGCCGGTTGCCGAAATTCATGGGCATGCTGGTGGAAGAGCACTGTTCCGAGGGAACCGCCCTCAAGGTGGGGGTCGTCCGGATCGATTACGGAAGCCGGACGGCGGTGTTTCTGGAGCCGTGCGTCGCCGACCGCTGGTTTGCGGGCTGCAGGGGGTGTCTGCTTTCCGGATGCGGTCAATGCCATATCCGGGCCGGTTTGAAAAAGCTCGGCGTCCGTTGTTGCGCCTGCAGGGGCGGCGAACCGATCATCAATGAAAAAGAATTCGAACGGATGTTGATCAACGCCGTCCGCATCCTGGCGGAACACGCGCCGGGCATCGAGGCGATGATCCTCGATCCTGTCCACTGCACGCCGGACCGGTGCATTGTTCTGGACGCGCGCATCAAGCTGTGTCTTCCCTTTTCGACGAACAATCGATCCACTCAATCGACATCGCCGTTGCGCATCCTCAGGACTCTCTAAAAAAGGAGGCTCTCATTGAATCCGGAATTTCAGATCCACTACCGCCGCAGCGCCCGCAATCTTCATATCAGACTGTGGGGCGACTTTACAGATGTGTGCGCCTGGAAACTCCTCAAGCTTTTACGTCAATACCCTGCCTCAAGAAAGGTGTTCATCAACACCCATGATGTCGCGGAGGTCGCCGACGAGGGCGTTCAGCTGTTTAAAAGATATATGACGCCCAACCGGCTCCCAAAAGACGGACTCTATTTCAAGGGAGAGAACGGGTTTAAGATCGGCCCGGACGGCAGCCGGGTGCTGCTTTACAGGAAATCGGTAAAGCAACCCTGTCGTTGCCGCTGAGCGGCGGATGATCAGGGCCAAAAAAAAGCCTTGACAAAACAAACAGGGGATGATTTACTCAGCCCTAACTTAATAGAGCGCCCTAATAAAAAAAGGGCGGCCTTACGGTCTTCGGCCATTAGATATGGCGCGAAGAAAGTGAAGGCGCAACTGGCGGCGCGTCGCGCGCGTCCGGGTTGCGCCTTTTTTTATGGAAAATGAAAAGGAGGACGCATGAAGACGCTGGATCAATTGAAGCCGGGCAGCAAAGG
>CAZZBE010000272.1:3745-6447 GCA_964652715.1 uncultured Desulfobacteraceae bacterium | reverse complement strand
TGTAGTTGCGCTCGTGCTGCATGCGGGCGGTCAGCGCCACCATGGCCAGGTTGTGGGCGTTCATGATGTCGTTGATGTCGCCGGTCAGACCCAGGGAGAACTCGGTCATGGGGATCAGCAGCGAGTTGCCGCCGCCGGCCGCCGTGCCCTTCACGTTCATGGTGGGGCCGCCGGAGGGCTGACGCAGGGCGCCGCCGACGTTGACGCCGCGCATGCCCAGACCTTCCATCAAACCGCAGGAAGTGGTGCTTTTGCCCTCGCCCAGGGGGGTGGGGGTGATGGCGGTCACTTCGATGTACTTTCCATCGGGCTCGTTCTGGAGCCGGTTCATGATCTTCAGGAAGTCGAGTTTGCCCAGACGCCCCATGGGCAGCATTTCGTCTTTCTGGAGACCGAGTTTTTCCACCCACTGATCCGGGGTCGGCATGTTCGGTTCGGCTGCTTCGGAAATCTGCCAGTCTGCCATTTTCGTTGCATCGTAAGCCATCGATAACACTCCTTCATTTTAATGGTTGTTAATGTTCGCCCCGCCACATTATATCAAACGGTCCAACCGTTGAATCCGCTTCACTATCTTAAGACATCAGGCCATATCATGTTTGAGCCGCTAGCGCAAGAGATATCCCGAGGCAAAATCATCCCCCGTCGAGCTGATGGAGCCGATAGTAAAAACCCCCCGTCGCCATGAGCGTTTCGTGCGCCCCGGATTCGATGATCCGCCCCCGATGGACCACCAGAATCCGGTCCGCCTGCCGGGCCGTGCTGAGCCGGTGGGCCACCAGGATGGCCGTCCGGTCCCGCATCAGGTTCCAGAGGGCCTCCTGGATGTGGGCCTCGGTTTCGGAATCGATGTAGGACGTGGCCTCGTCCAAAAGGATCAGGTCCGGGTCCCGGGCGAACGCCCGGGCGATGGACAGCAACTGCCGCTCCCCGCTGGAAATCGACGCGCCCCCCTCGGACAGTTCCGTGTCGAGCCCCTGGGGGAGGCGGTCCACCAGCCCCTTGCAATTGGCCGCTTCCAGCACCGATGCCATCTTTTCGTCCGACAGGGGGGCTTCCACCGGCTGGATATTGCCGCGGATCGTGCCGGAAAACAGGAACGGATCCTGGGTCACCAGGGCCATCCGGGACCGCAGGGCCGACGTCGCCATCTCCCGGATGTCCCGCCCGTTGACCCGCACCCGGCCGCCCTGGGGATCGTAGAACCGGGTGATCAGGTTGATCAGCGAGGTCTTGCCGGCGCCCGTGGGGCCCACCACCGCCACCGACTCGCCGGCCCGGAGGGAAAATGAGATCCCCTTGAGCACCGGTTCGCCCTCGATATATTCAAAGGAGACGTCCTCGAACTGGAGGGAATCGATCCGCTCCGGCGGCGGCGCGGCCCGGTCGACGGGCGGGTCCGGGATCCGGTCCCGGCTGTCGAGGATCAGGAAAATCCGCTCGGCCGAGGCCATGGCGTTTTGCATGATGTTGTACTTTTCCGCGATGTCCCGGATGGGCCGGAAAAACATCTTCATGTAGGAGATGAAAGCCACCAGGGCGCCCAGGGTGATGCTCCCGTCCAGCATCCCGCCGCCGCCGTAGAAGATCACGATGGCGATGGCCACCGACCCCAGCAGCTCGATGACCGGCATGAAGATGGCGAACACGTGGATCTGGCGCATCCCCGCCTCGTAGTTCTCGTGGTTGAGAACCTTAAACCGGCGATAGTTGCGCCGCTCCTGCCGGAAAGCCTGGATCACCTTGACCCCGCCGATGGTCTCGGAAAACCGGGTGTTGATCTCGGCCAGCTTGATTTTCAGCGTGCGGAAAGCGTCCCGGGCATGGTGGGCGAAGACAAAGGCGGCCCAGAGCACGAAGGGGATGACGGTAAACGAAACCAGGGCCAGCTTCCAGTCGATGGACAGCAGCACCACCGCGATGCCCACCAGCAGGAACACGTCCTTGAAGACAAAGGTGATCACCGAGGTGAACATCTCGTAGAGGTTCTGGATGTCGTTGGTGGTCCGGGTCACCAGCCGGCCCACCGAGTTGCGGCTGAAAAAGGCCACCGACAGCTCCTGGATGTGGGAGAACAGCTTCAGCCGCATGTCGTACATGACCCGCTGGGCGGCCCACTCCATGATCATCACCTGGCAGAAATTGAAGACGTACTGGAAAACGATGAGCCCCAGGAAAATCACGGCCATGAAGGTCACACCGGAAATATCGTCCCGCCGGAGGCGGGTCAGGTCGGCCGTCTCGATCTTTTTCAGGTCTTTGTAGGGGATGCGGGCCGCCGTCTCGTTCGTATCGGGCTCGGTCCTGAATGTCGCGATCCCCGGGTACCGGTCCAGGATCTCCCGGATCTCCGGCGTGACCGGACGCACCGTCAGAAACCGTCCCTCCTTCGATTCCGCTCCGGACGCATCGCCCGACGGAGCCCCCATCGCCCCCATCCCCGGCCCGGACCGTTCGGTTTTGGCGGAACCGGGCACGATGTACCGGTCGATGGCGATCTTGGTGACGTAGGGGATGGCCAGTTCCACCAGGGTGATCAGCACCACGAAAACGATGGCCGCCGCATAGAGCCGCCAGTAGGGGCCGGCATAGGGGAAGAGTCGCCGCAGCATCCGGACGTCATAGGGCTTGCCGAGCTTGTCCTCTTCGAAATATCCGAAATCATGCATTGAACGCCTCTTCGATCTCCTGAAGGCGATAGG
>CAZZBE010000272.1:0-3645 GCA_964652715.1 uncultured Desulfobacteraceae bacterium | reverse complement strand
TTCCATCAGCTCGGCGTGGGTCCCCGATTCGGCGATCCGGCCCTCCCTGAGCACGATGATCCGGTCGGCGAAGGAGAGCGCCGACAGTCGGTGGGACACAATGAAAGTGGTCCGGTCCGCGGCCATTTCCCGGATGGTGCCAACGATGGCGTTGCCGGTCTCCATGTCCACCTGGCTGATGGGGTCGTCCAGCAGCAGGATGGGCGCTTCCCGGAGGAGGGCCCGGGCCAGGGCGATCCGCTGCTTCTGCCCGCCGGACAGGACCACCCCCCGCTCCCCCACGATGGTGTCCAGCCCCTTGGGGAAAGACCGGATGGCGTCGGAAATCGCGGCCCGGTCCAGGGCCTTCCAGAGCTGGTCCTCGGTCACGGATTCGTCTTCGAAGGTGATGTTCTCCCGGATGGTTCCGGCGAACAGAAACGGCTCCTGGGGGATGAAGGCGATGAGCCCCCGGAGATCCGACAGCGAGCATTTCCGAGTGTCCATGCCGCCCACGGTCACCGCCCCTTTTTGGGGGTCGTAGAGCCGGGGGACGAGGTTGAGCAGCGCCGTCTTCCCGGCCCCCGGCGGACCGATGATCCCCAGGGTTCCGCCCCGGTCCACACGGAGGTCGATTCCCTCCAGGGCCGGAACCACGCCGCGGTCTTCATCATCGGTTAGAAACGCGAAGGACACATCCTGGAAGCGGATGCCCTCCCCGAGGCCGGAAAGCGGTCGGGCGTCGCGCGGCTCGGCGATAGCCGGCCGGGTCTGGAGAATGGCGTCGATCCGATCCAGCGATGCTTTCCCCCGCTGGATCAGGTTGGTCAGCCAGCCCAGGGCCATCATGGGCCAGGTGAGCAGCCCCAGGTAGCTGATGAAGGCCACGAAATCCCCGGGGGTGATGACCGCCCGGATGGTCTGCCGGCCCCCGAGGAACAAAACGATGGTCAGGCTCAGGTTCGTGAAAAAGACCATCATGGGAAAAAAGGATCCGACGATTTTGACAAGGCCGATGTTCTTCCGGATATAGTCCTCGGACGCTTCCTTCAGATGAGACAACGAGGCCGCCTCCCGGTTGTAGGCCTTGATGATCCGGATGCCGGCGTACCGTTCCCGAACGGTCTCGGTCAGGTCGGAGAAGGAGGCCTGGACCTCGCCGTACATCTTGTGCATCCGCTTGCTGAAAAACCGGGCCCCGAACACGATAAGCGGCATGGGAATCAGCACGAACAGCGTCAGCCGGACGTTGATGTAGAGCATGAACCCGATGGCCGCCGCGCCCAGCACGACCGCGTCGGTCAGGGCCACCATCCCCATGCCCGAGGCCATCCGGATGTGGTGGATGTCGTTGGTGGCGTGGGCCATGATGTCGCCGGTCCGGGTCCGGTCGAAATAGCCGGCCGACAGGGTCTGGATGTGCCAAAAGAGCCGGTTGCGCAGCCCTTCTTCCACCCGGCGGGACAACCCGATGAGGCATTTGCGCCACACGTACCGGAACCCGGCGATGACCAGGGCGATCCCCACGATGTAGAGGCCGTAGAGCAGCAGCCCCGGCACGTCGATATCGTAGGCGGTCAGGTCGTCCACGGCCCGTTTGATGATCAGCGGGATATAGAGCTGGGCGAAATCCACCACGATCAGGCTGGCGAGCCCGATGGCGATGTAGCGTCGGTTTTCGCGGAAATAGGGTTTGATCAGATTGATGGATTTCATTATGATGAATGCTTAGGGTTAATGGCGTCAACGGAAAAGGATTCTTTTATATCAAATCCGGCCGCGGGTCAATCGCCGGATTCGGGCCATTGGGAACGCTTCATGACGGACACCCTTCTCGCATTTGAAAACGCGGCCCTGCGGCTGCGGGACCGGCTGTTGCTGGAGAACACCTCGTGGCGGATCCGCGCCGGCGAGCACTGGGCCGTCCTGGGGCCCAACGGCGCCGGGAAATCGACCCTGATGCGGGCCGTTGCGGGAGAAACGCCGGTGGTGCGGGGCCGTCTCCGGCGGCTTCACGCTTCAGCCCAGCCGGACAACATCGGCCACGTCTCCTTTGAACGCCACCGCCGCCTCATGGAACGGGAGGAGGGACGGGACGACGCCCGCCGCTTCAGCGGCGACCTGGACGGCACGACCCCCGCCGCCGAGGCGATTCGGGATGGAATCGATTCGGACGGCATCGATCCGGAACGATTCGCGTCCGTGGTCCGCCGGATGGACATCGAACATTTGATGAACCGGGGCATCCGGCAGCTTTCCACCGGCGAAATGCGGAAGGTTCTCATCGCCCGGGCGCTGATCCGGTCGTCGGGCATCCTGATCCTCGACGAACCTTTCGACGGACTGGACATCGCGGCCCGGGCGTCCCTCATGGAGACACTCTCCCGGCTCATGGAACGGGAGACGCCGGTGCTGCTGGTCGTCCATCGGCCCGAAGAGATCCCCGACGCCGTCACCCACGTTCTCCGGCTGTCGGAGTGCCGGATCGCGGAAAAGGGGCCCCGCGCAACGACGGAGTTGCCGCCCTGTCCGGTCGGCGACGCATGCCCCCCGCCGGATCTGGAAGCGGCGGGCCCGGCCCGGCGCCAAATCGACGTGAACGACGCGCCGCTGGTGGAAATGCACGACACATCGGTCCATTACGGCGATCAAACGATCTTCAGGGGATTGACCTGGACGATGCGCTCCGGCGAAAACTGGCTGATCCTCGGCCCCAACGGCGCCGGCAAGACCACCCTGCTCAATCTCGTCGCCGGCGACCACGCCCAGGCTTACGCCAACGACATCCGGCTGTTCGGCCGGCCACGGGGATCGGGCGAAACCATCTGGGAGATCAAGAACCGCATCGGCCTCGTTTCGTCCGAATTCCAGATCCGGTATCGAAAGCCTGTCTCCGCATTAGATGCGGTGGTTTCGGGTTTTTTCGATTCCGTGGGCCTCTACCGCCGGGCCGCGCCCGAGCCAATCGCCAAGGCACGGGGATGGCTGACCGCTATGGGCATGTCGGACAAGGCCGACACGCCGATCACGCACCTCTCCTACGGCGAGCAGCGATTGATCCTCATCGCCCGGGCCATGGTCAAATGCCCCGAACTGCTCATCCTGGACGAACCGTGCCAGGGTCTGGATCCGTCCAACCGGGAACGGGTGCTGGCCTTAGCCGACCACATCGGAGCCCGGACCGCCACGAACCTGCTCTTCGTGACCCACCATCCGGACGAGGCCCCCGACTGCATCTCCCATGTGTTGACATTTCAAAAGACGCCGGACGGCCCCTTCACCGCCGCCGTCCGGGCCTGTCGAAATTGACGGAAGAACGTCCCCCCAAGGCAAGGATGCCGCAAACATCGGGAGCGCCCCTATGACGACTCAAATAAAGCCGCGCCTCACAGCCGAAGAATACCTGGCGATCGAACGAGAGGCTGAGACGAAAAGCGAATTTTTCGACGGTGAAATGTTCGCTATGGCGGGCGCCGGCCGGCGGCACAATCTGATTGTCACCAATGTTGCAAGGGAGTTGAGCACACAGCTCAGGCCCCGACCTTGCGACATCTACGCGAACGACATGCGGGTCAAAGTCAGCGAGACCGGATTGTACACCTATCCGGACATAGTGGTGGCTTGCGACGACATCCGTTTCGAAGACGACCAGGAAGACACGCTGCT
>CAZZBE010000271.1:0-6459 GCA_964652715.1 uncultured Desulfobacteraceae bacterium | reverse complement strand
TTTCTGTATATCACAGTATCCATTTATCAGACCGTCACCCCCTATATGGAATAAAAAATGCCCGACGTCAACAAATTTTGGGAGTGGTATGAGAACGGAAAAATCGTACATCAATTGGATCCGCCGTTTTATTATCTTCCACGACATGCGGCAACCCCAAGAGATGAGCGGCCCCGAAATCAGGGTTTACATGGATTATCCAAAACGCCCCAAAAGACTGCCGGTAGTATTGACGCGGGAAGAGGTAAAGCGATTGCTGAACGAACTGAAAGGCGTCCATTGGCTTATGGCTGGCCTGCTCTACGGCTCGGGTCTAAGATTTTCGGAATGTCTGCGCCTGTAGCGGATTTCTAACGCAACAGCCGCTCCCCTAATCGCCCCCCGCCGAAACCGCCTCCACCACCTCCACCCCAATCTTCCCGATCATCCCCATCATATCCATCTGCTCCCCCACTTCCCCCAGCGCGAACCGGATATGGGTCGCATCCGCCGGGAACTGCCCGAAGGCGGCGTCGGCCGTGACCCATTGGCCGACGTGCAAAAGGTTCCACGCGTGGTAGTAGAACCGCCCGTCCTGGTAGACCAGTCCCGACGCCACCCGGGCCGGCACCCCGGCCGCCCGTGCCAGGGCCGCCAGGAGCATGGCGTGCTCGTTGCAGTCGCCCACCCGGTTTTCCAGGGTGGAGATGGCGTCCGGCATGGAAAGGACCGGCCGTTTTTCAATGGCGTCGTAGATCCACCCTATGATTTTGCGGGCCTTTTCCAGAGATCCGTCCGAATCCCCCACGATCGCCGCCGCCCGTTCCCGGATCTTCGGATGATCCGACTGGATGAAAGGGGAAGGGGCTAGAAACGCCGCCAGGCCGCCGTCCCCCCTGTCGCCGTCCGCGGGCAGACCCTCCAGCGATTCCTTCCGGATCGTCAGCACGTCGCCGGAAAGGGACTGCCGTCCGCCCCCCACCTCCGCCGGATCCAGTTCGACCCCGGTGATTCGGACGACCAACCGCCGGATCGCCTCCGGCCTGTCGAACGTGCGGTCCGACGGCACGGCCGCCACCCGGGTCAGGTCGTCGCTGGATTCCACCGGCAGGCCGAACAGGGCGTCCGCCCGGCTCGTCCGGTCCATGCGAATGCCCAGGATCCCCGATTCCCGGAGCACGTCGCCGTTTTTATCGATCCAGACGAACTGCTCCATGCCCGAAAACCGAACGGCCACCTTGACGGCGTCATACGTCTCCCCCGAGACCTCGATGGTCTCCCGGCCCAGGTGTTCCAGTTCCACCGAATCCATGGACATGGCGGCCGGGTTGAAAACGGAATAGGTCCGGATGTCGCCGGGCGCCATGCCCTCGCTCCGGATGGCGTCCATGACGCCGGACAGGATGAAGGGATCGTCGGACAGCGGAATTTCGGCGGCGCGCGCCTGCCCGCCGATGGAGAGGTTGAGGTGGAGAGTGTCGCCGGTCACGGTCCCCTCGACAGCGAACCGGAACCGGCCGGAGATCATTTCAAACCGGATGGAGCGGAGGCGAAAATCCCGCCGGAGGCCCGCCTCGGTGCGGACTTCGAAGTCCTGCTCCACGCCCAGGGTGTTGATGCGGAGGGAGGCCGTCTCCGCCAGATGATATCCGTCTTCCACCGTCCGAAAAACGGTGTGGGCGAATCCGATCTTCCGGTCGCCCTGGAAGACGTTCATCCAGGATTCCCGGTTCCCGGCGACGGCGGGCGCGTCATCCGCCCGGTCCGCCGCCGGGGTCTGCCCGGAGAGCCCCGGGGGGGCTGAAAAGAAGAGCGAAAAGGCGAGGCCGAAAACGACGCAGGCGCGGCGGACGGCCCGTCGCCCGTGGAGGGGAAAAAGCACTACTCCATGACAAGGAGGACGACGCGGCGGTTTTGGGCCCGGCCTTCCTTGGTCTTGTTGTCGGCCACGGGCCGGTCCTCGCCGTAGGAGAAGACGCCCATCCGGTCCAGGGGAATTTCGTGGGCGATGTGGAGGTACCGCATGACCGATTCGGCCCGGTCCCGCCCCAGCCGGAGGTTGTAGCGCTGGGACCCGATGTTGTCGGTGTGCCCCTGGATCTCGATGTAGACCGGCTCGTTTTCCACGATCAGGGCCTGGGCGAAGGTGTCCAGGGCCGCCTTGGCCTCGTCGGAGAGTTCCGCCTTGTCGTAGCCGAAGGGGACCGCCTCGTCGGAGATGGTCACTTCGTAGAGGAGCTTGCCCTGGGTCAGTTTGCTGGCGTTTTCGGCCCGGTCCATGGCCTCTTCGGACAGCTCGATGGACTCCCGGAGCTTCCGCTCCTGGGCCTCGGTCATGTTCCGGAGCTGGGAGATCTCGCGGTCCTTGGCGGTCAGGTCTTCCCGGAGGTTGGTCACATCCCCCTCCAGGACATCCACATCCCGGTCGGTCTCCTGGATGCGGGATTCCATCCCCTGGGACAGGATCGACATTTGTTCATCCACATAGCCCCGGGACGCGCAGCCGATCATCCCCACTGAAAACGCCGCGATCAGTAACGCCACATACGCCTTTTTCATTGAAACCCTCCCTGTTGTGTTGGTTGCGATGAGTTACGATCCTTCTTTCAACAGCGCCCGGGCCACGCCGATGTCGTAGGCCTGGTTCGGGTCGAAGCCTTTTTGTTTCTTTTCGTACAGGCCGACGGCCTCCCGGATCATGGCCCAGGGCAGCCAGCCGTGTTCGTCCCACATCCGCGGGTCGTCGGCGTTCCAGAGCCGGAAGCAGACGTCGTCCCCCACGGGCTTGACGTACATCCGCACCCGTTTGTTGGCGGGGAACGGCAGGTAGTAGAGTCCTTTATCGTCCTTCATGAATCGCTCCGCTGACGTTCGAAGGGCCGGGACGGCATCCCGGCCCGCTGTTTCACCCGGAGCAGGCCCGGGCTGTTGTGAAGATACATGAGCGGCGAGGTCGGTCCCGCCGCCATGAAATGGGTTTCCAGATCGTCGAAGACCACGGGCCGGTCGGGCCACGTGAACCGTTTTCGTTCTTCCTTCAGTTCTTCCCAGCGGGCCGCCGCGTCGGGGTCGCCGTCAAAGGCCGCCGACAGGGCCGAGTCGCACAGGAACATCTCGCAGACAATGGGCTTGATCCGCCAGAGGCAGCCCCGGTCCCCGAGATAGACGCACTTGAACCCCGGGTTGGGGACGTCCAGGACGGCCCCCAGGGCGTCGAGTTCCGGGGCGTCGGAGACCAGGACGTTGACCGCCATGTCGGCGAAAAACGTGACGATCCCCTCCCGGGAGCAGCAGGCGCTGAGTTGGCCGCGGAAGCACTTCTCGGTGCAGACCGCCCCGAAATGCCGGTCCAGGAAATCGGACGTCGCCGCCCGGAACGACCGGTAAGGCGCCGTCCATTCCAGGAGGCGGTCCCGGTCTTCGGGGACCGTTTCCAGGTGGTCCCGGATCAGGTCCAGGGTCTGGCGCTGTTCCAGATGGTAGGGGTTGACCATGGCCGATCAGCCGGCGGGGCCTTTGCCGCGGCAGCAAAACATCCCGAAAATAGTTAAAAGCGGGCGCGCTGTCAAGGGAATGCCGCGCTTTTACAGCCGGATGTCGAGGCCGACCGGGCAATGGTCCGAGCCGTAAATGTCGTTGTCGATGAAGGCGCCGGCGATCTCGCCGTTGTCGATCATGTTTCGGGAGACGAAAAAATAATCGATGCGCCACCCCGCGTTCCGTTTGCGGGCCCCGAACCGGTAGGTCCACCACGAATACTTGACCGTGTCGGGATGGAAATGGCGGAACGCGTCCACCCATCCGCCGGCCGTGATCCGGTCGAGCCAGTCCCGCTCGATCCGGAGAAACCCCGAATAGTTTTCGTTGGCTTTGGGGTTCTTCAGGTCGATCTCGTTGTGGGCCGTGTTGTAGTCGCCGGCGACGATCACCCGTTTTCCGACGCCCTTTTGGGCGTCGGCATGGGCGAAAAACGCCTCGTAGAAATCGAGCTTGTACCGCAATCGCTCGTCGCTCATCTGGCCGTTGGGGAAATAGACATTGTAAAACAGGAAGTCCCCGAAATCCAGCTCCAGGATCCGGCCTTCGTTGTCGAATTCCGGGACGCCGATGCCGCGGCGCGCCGATCGGGGCGGGATGCGGGTGTAGACGCCCACGCCGCTGTATCCCTTCTTCTCCGAGGCGCAGGACCAGTGGGACTCATATCCCGGGACGGCCCGCATCTCGTCGGTGATCTGGGGGTCCTGGATCTTGGTCTCCTGTAGGGCGACGATGTCCGCGTCCAGGCTCTGGAAAGACTCCATGAACCCTTTTTTCCACACCGCCCGCAGGCCGTTGACGTTCCATGAAACGAGTTTGATGTCCTTTTGCGCCATGGAGCGCGCGCCTCCTTTCGATCCGTTGACATTTTCCGGAACGCCGCGGCGGGGCCGCGGCGTTCCGGGTGGGGACAGTTTCCTTTTAAAGGGCGTCCTTGTCAACGGGATTTTTATCCTTTCCCGATCTTGCGCTGCTCAATTGTTTTTTGAGAGCGGATGTGGTAATTCTGAAGAGGATATGTTTGGGATATGAACGCTATTTATGGGTGGTTTCGGGTCACATAAGGAGGAAAACGGGATGAGACAGTTGCACAGGGTGACGGCAATCGTAGCGGGACTGGCGGTTTTGATCGGCGTGATCGGCGCGGCCTCTGGACAGACCCTTGAGAAAGTCGGGGAATGGCCCTACGGGCCGGCGGAGGCCGTGGCCCTGGACACCGGCCGGAATCTCCTCTTTCTGGGCAGCGGCGGCGGCATCATGATCGTGGATGTGTCCGCCCCCGATGTCTCGCTGCCGGTTTTGGCCAGCATGGCCACGCCGGGAACCGTCAAGGGGCTCTTTTACGAGGATCCGTACCTCTACGTGGCCGACGGTTTCAACGGGGGATTGCGCATCATCGACGTTGCCGCGGCAGGCGCCCCCGTCGAAATCGGCGATCTGGACACCCCGGGCTCGGCGCTGGACGTGGATGTTGTGGACAACATCGCCTACATCGCCGACGGACCCCAGGGGATGCGGGTGGTGGATGTCTCGACGCCTTCCACTCCCTCGGAAATCGGATCGTTTGCGACCCTCCATGCCAATGCCGTCCATGTCGATCCCCGAACCGAAACAGTCGTCCAACGCCGGGCCTACATTGCAAACGGGGCTGCCGGGCTGGAGGTGGTCGATGTGACGGACCCCCGGAATCCAACCGGCCTGGGCGGATACGACACGCCCGGGGACGCTATGGATGTTTACGCCGAGGGAAGCATCGCATACGTCGCGGATGGCGGCGGCGGTCTGCAGATCCTCGACATCGCCGATCCAACTGCCGTCACTTTCATCGCCGCCCAGACGGACATCGACCAAGCCCTCTCTTTCTACGTCAACGGATCCGAAATATTCATTGCAGAGGGGGCCAGCGGCTTTTCCATTATCGATATCAACAGGCCGCCAGACCCAACCGTTTTAGCGCCTCAAGTCGGCGGTGGAACGGTCCACGAGGTGTTTACATTCGCAGAGCGTCTTTATGCCGCAAACGGGGAAAACGGGCTCGCCATCTATGAAGTCGTAGACCCGTTCAACATTCCCGACCCCATACAGTTCAAATCCCCATCCTATGCCAAAGACCTCGCCGTCGTGGAAGGAATCGCTTATTTGGCGGACACGGCCGGGACCCTTCATCTCCTCAATATAGCCGACCCCGTCGCACCAACCACAGCCGGAGGAATAAACCTCGATGCGGAAGGCCGGGCGGTCGCCGTCGCCGGGGACATCGCCTATGTGCTCGAAGGCGCCAACACCCTGGGCCTGATCAATGTGGCCGTGACAGCGTCGCCCCAACGCGTCGGCGCCTACGGTGAGTTGACCGACGGAAGGGATGTGTTCGCCACGACGACCCATGCCTATGTCGCCGACGGCGCCGGTGGTCTGAAGATTATCGATGTCTCGACGACTCCGGGAACGCCGACACTGGCCGGCGGTTTGCTTACGGACGGCGCGGCTTCGGGCGTTTTCGTTTCAGGCGACCATGCCTTTGTGGCGGATGGGGAAGCCGGTCTTTTCATCGCCGACATCAGCGATCCCGATGCGCCCGAGAGGGTGTTATCATCTTTCGATACCGGCGGCACGGCGGTCGCCGTGGCCGTGTCCGGTAGTTACGTGTATGTCGGCCACGGCGACGGCGGCGTCAGCATCGTGGATATCTCCGATCCCGATATTCCGTTCATCACGGGCACTACGGACGGGATCAGCAATGCGGTGGATGTGGCGGTGTCCGGCGGCTACTTCCATATCGCCGCCCGAACCGGCGGCCTTTACACCTACTTCTTCGACGGGGACGCGCAGCCGGAGTTCGTCGCCCAGTCCGGAACGGGCGGCACGGCGGAAGCATTGGCTCTTTCGTCCGGCCATATTTTCATCGCCAACGGCAAGCGCGGTCTTGCCGCCATGACTTTCACG
>CAZZBE010000270.1:0-6468 GCA_964652715.1 uncultured Desulfobacteraceae bacterium | reverse complement strand
CCGCCCTCCCCCACCACGTCGGCCAGATCCTTCAGGACCCGCCGCATCCCGTCGAAGACGAAAAAGCGTCTTTTGTTAAAAAAAAGCCCTTTTGCCAAAATCGGGTTTGTATGTCAAGCCTGAAAATAGTATACGGAGGGTTCGCATATCGCCGCTTTCCCCTTCTATGCAAGGTTTCCCGGATATCCGGTCTATATTCGGCGGCGTTGGTCATTATTTACATTCAACGAGGATTCAACCATGTTCCCCATTTTCTGTTCCCCACCCGATTTCTTCAACACAATGGAAGCCGCCCGCGACATGACCCGGCAGGCCTTCCAACAGGGCGTCCGCCTTCGCGACACGGGCTGGGACCTGTGGCGCTACGGCATTGACCTGGCCCAGCGGTCGGTGCTCATGGGCGACGTGCTCCGCCGCCGGGGCAACCAATATTTCGATTACAACGAGGCGGGTCTGCCGCCCATCACGCCGTTTCCCCTGGAAAAAATCATGGACGGCCGCGATCTGGACCGGCCGGTCAACCGGACCCTGGTACGGGTGACGGACCGGCGGACCGCCGACACCGGCCGGCGCAGCGAATGCGCCGATCAGACCAAAAGGCCCATCATCTTCCAGGACCCGGACGCCGGCAGGGGGCTCATCTCCGCGTCCCGTCAGACCTCCGGGATGGGGCTTTCCATCGACACCGGCCACCCCACCTTCCTCATCCTGGTGCAGCCGAAAACCGTCAAAGGCCAGACGGTGGACGATCTGGCGGCGGCCACCCGGATCTTTGCGGAGAAAGTCCGGGAGATCTGCCCCCACGACAAGCCGCCGGCCTTTATCGGCAACTGTCAGGCCGGATGGCAGATGGCCCTGTCGGCGGCCCAGGCGCCGGGGATCGAAGGGCCCGTCGTCCCGGTGGGCGCGCCCATGTCCTACTGGTCCCGGGGGGCCGAACGCCACAGCCTCCGGTACACCGGCGGGCTGTCCCTGGGAACCTGGCTGCCGCTTTTCATGGGCGACATCGGCGACGACGTGATCGACGCCCTGCCGCCGCTCAATTTCGAGCTGTTCGACATCGACCGGCACCCCATCCTCGACAGCCTCAAATGGCTCCAGGAGGCGGACGACGAGCAGAAGATCGCCGTCTTCCTGACCCAGCAAAAATGGATCTACGGCTTCCATGAAATCGGCGCGAAACAGTTCTACTGGATCATCCGGGAGCTGTTCGTGGGCAACAAGCCGGAGCGGGGGCTGGCGAAACTGGACGGCCAGCCGCTGGACATGAAGCGGATCAAAAGCGCCGTCATCTTCACCTCCTACGGCGACACCATCACCCCCGTGCCCCAGGGCATCGGCTGGATTCCCCGGGTCTGGTCCTCCACGGATGAACTGAAAGCCGCGGGCGTCAAGCTGGCCCTGGTCCACCACCAGAAGGCCGGCCACCTGGCGATTTTCGTGTCGGCCAAAGTGGCGGACAAGGAACACCGGGAGATCATCGGCGTCCTGGGCGACGACTTCGACGCCCTGCCGCCGGGCCTCTATCGAATGGAAATCGCCTCGGAAGGCGATCATCCGCCGCGCTACACCACAGTTTTTCGGGAGATCGACGTGGAAGACATCCGGGACGGTCTCGACGACACCGACCGGCCCCTGTTCCACCGGGCCGCCGTCGTATCGGAGGTCTTCGACCGGCTCTACCGGGTCACGGCCCGTCCCTGGGTCCGGATGGCGGGCAACCCCATGACCGCCGAAGCGTTGCGCCAGCTCCACCCCATGCGGTTCCGGGCCGCCGCCTGGTCGGACCGCCGCAACCCCCTGGCCCGCGCCGTCCGGACCGGCGCCGAGGCGATCCGGAAGCACCGGCTCCCGGTGGGACCGGACAACCCGTTTTTCAGGATGGAGCGGCTCAACCGGGATCTGCTCGCCGTCGGCCTCAACCTCTACAAGGAAATCCGGGACGCGGCCTACGAAGCGTCTTTTCACCTGATGTACGGCGACGGCAACCCCTGGATGAAATTTTTCCTTCCCGCCGATCTGTTCGCCGACGACGGCGTCGATTCGACGGAGATCGCCCGCCGTCGGTTCCCCACGCTGTTCCAGGGGGCGGACGAGCCATCGGCGCCCCTGCCTTTTGTCCCCCCGGCGGAATTGTGGCGGCAGTGGCTGAATCCGGCCCTGATGACCGGCGGCATGAAAGGCGTCTGGCCGGCAATCCCTTTGACGCCCGGAGATGCGTCGTTTAACGACGCAATGGGCCTCCCCGGCTGACTTGTCGCGGACGGGGTGGACGGGGTGGACTCGGTGGACGCCGTGCAGGCTGCGGGGCTTCGGCGTCCACTCAGTCCACTTCGTCCACTCAGTCCACCTCGTCCACCGAATCTATGCCTGAACCTGATCTATCCCCCCGATCCGCCGGCGGTCTCCCCCCCGTCCGATAGGGGAAAAAAGACCCGAAAAACGCTTCCCCGGCCGGCCCCGCTCTCTACGGTCGCGACGCCGCCGTGGACCTTCACGATCCCCTGGACCACCGCCAGCCCCAACCCCCGGCCGGTGAACTTTTGGGTGAAAAACGGGTCGAAGAGCTTGTCCATGCTCTCCGCCGGGATGCCGTCGCCGGTGTCGGCGACCGCCAGGCAGGCATAGGCGTCGGCACGGGGTTCCCAGTCCATGGGAAAGCGGGGGGTCGGGGGGATCTCCGACGCGGTGACCGCCCGGACGCTCAGGCGGATGACGCCCGCGCCATTTTGCAACGATTCCCACGCGTTTTCCACCAGGCGGGACAACACCTGTTCGATCAACTCCGCCACGCCGTCGATGGTCGGCCCGGATTCGGGCAGATCGGCCTCCAGCCGCGCATCCGCCGGCAGCGCTTCCTTTAGTGTCGGCAAGGCCCGCCGGCAGAGATCGCTCAGGTCCAGGGGGACCCGTTTGCCGCGCATCTGGCCCAGGTAGGTCAGCAGCAGGCCGCTCACCTCCGCCGCCTGCCGGGCCCCCTCCATGGCCCGGACGAGCTTGGTCCGGAGCCCCGCGTCCTTTGGCAGGTCGGGCAGGGCCAGTTCCAGGTTGCCCAGCACCACCGACAACTGGTTGTTGAAGCGGTGGGCGATGGCCCCGGCCATGCGGCCCAGGCTTTGGGCCTTTTCCAGGTTGTGGAGGCGCTGTTCAAGAAGGCGGCGTTCCGTCTCGGCCCGCTTCCGGTCGGTGATGTCGGTTCCGGCGCAGACCAGGTATTCGACGTTGCCGTCGGCGCCCAGTTTGGGGGTCCGGACGATGTGAATCAGCCGTTGTTCCCCCGCGGCGTCGGGCGCCCATTCCTCGCTTACGACCGGCTTTCCCGTCCTGAAGGCCCGGGCGGCGCCGGCCCGGCAGGTCTCCGCCACATCGGGCGGCAGAAATTCGCTCATCTTCCGGTAAGCGATCTCTTTTGGCTGAACGCCCAGAAAATCCGCATGGGCCCGGTTGACGGCGCCATAGGTGTCGGGGTCGGTCAAATACCAGACCTGGGTGGGGATGGTGTCGAGCAGAAGCCGTCGCTCCTCGGATTTCCGCTGCATCGCGGCTTCCAGCCGCTTCCGCTCCCGGATGTCGCGGCAGACGGAGACCGCGATGTCTTTTCCCTCGTGCCGGAACGACCGCGCATGGGTTTCGACGGGGATGGCGCGGCCCTCCCGGTCCAGGTGGCGGGTTTCGAACATGACGCTGCCGGCGGCCATCCTTTTCCGGATGTCGCCCAGCCGGTCGTATTCCTCCGGCGGCATGAGATCCCGGGGATGCATGGCCATCAGCTCCTCCCGGGTGTACCCCAGCAGATCGCAGGCGGCCCGATTGACCTCCATGAGCGGGCCGGGGCGGTTGTCGGGGCCGATTTCATGGATCCAGGCCCCGTCGTCGATGCCGTCGAGGAGGGCCCGGTAGAAGGCCTCGCGCCGGGCCAGGTCCCGGGTCCGCCGTTCCAGAAGCCGTTCCACCCGCAGCAGCGCTTTTTCCCGGCGGGCGCCGTCGCACAGTTTGATAAGGTAGGCCGGCTCGAAGGGTTTGCGCAGGTAGGCGGCCGCCCCCTTTTTCATCCATTCCAGGGCCAGTTCGGGACGGGAATCCATGGTGATCATGACGCAGACGCAATCCGGCTGGCGGCGTCGAAACGAGGTCAGAAGGTCGTCGCCGGGTCGGTCCGGCAGGTGGTAATCGATCACCGCGACATCGTAAACGGCGGCCCTGGAGGCGGCCTCGGCCGCTTGGGCCGTCAGGGCGAAATCGGCCTCGCAGCCCCGGGCTTCGAAGACGGTTTTCAAATAGTCGCACAGGGAACGGCTGTCGTCGACGATCAGGACCCGAAGCAGGGACTGCCGCGCCCGGCCCTCGAGCA
Source organism: uncultured Desulfobacteraceae bacterium (assembly GCA_964652715.1). GTDB lineage: Bacteria > Desulfobacterota > Desulfobacteria > Desulfobacterales > JAABSP01 > JAABTD01. The sequence continues at coordinate 2,117 of CAZZBE010000270.1, read as the reverse complement.
GGGCCCGGACCTGGGCGAGGAACCGGCTTCCCTCCACCGGCGCGGACATGAACGCGTCGGCCCCCAGCTCGGCGGTGATCCGGGCCGCCTCGTCGCCGGAAAAGGTGGCCGACACCACCAGGATGGGCACATGATTGAAGGCGGCATACTCCGTCGAGCGGAGCAGCCGGCAGAACCGCCATCCGTCGATGCCCGGCATGTAAAGATCGGTAATGACAAGATCCGGCGGCCGGTTCCGGTCCATGGCCGTCAGCGCGGCCTCGGCGCTGTCGAAGGCCCGGGCGTCGATCCCCTCTTTCCGCAGCAGACCGGTGGTCGCCGCCATCTGGGTGACGTCGTCGTTTACCACTACGGCCACGGGGGCGGAAGGGTTGGCGTTGGACTGGGTCATGAATTTGTCCCCGGGAAGAAAATCGATTTCATCGTAAAAACGCCGCCATCTCCGATCGCAAGCGTTGCAGGAGCCCCTCCAGTCCGGGCAACCGGGCCGCTACCGCCGCCAGGTCGCCGTCTTTGGCCGAGGTTTCCATTCCCCGGATCCATTCCAGCAAATCCCGGCCGCCGACATTGCCGCAGGCGCCCTTGATGGTATGAATCCGGCGCTCGACGCGCGGGGCGTCGCCGGCCTGGAGATCTTTTTTCAATCCTTCGACTTGTCCGGGGGTGTCGGCCAGGAATGCTTCGATCAGCGTGCGGGCCAGATCCATGTCGTTCATGAGGCGTTCCATCATTCCGTCCTTGTCGAAAACCGGGGCCTCCGCGTCGGGAAGAAGCGCTGGTCCGGCGGGCGACGGCGCCGGGGATCCCGGGTCGGTCGCGCCCTTTTCACGACGGAGCCATTTCTCCAGGACGTCCGCCAGCGCCCGGGGCGTGACCGGCTTGGCGATATAGTCGTTCATGCCCGCCGCCAGGCATTTCTCCCGGTCGCCCCGCATGGCGTGGGCCGTCATGGCGATGATGGGCACGGCATGGTTCAGGACGGCCGAGGCCGGATCGCGAATCGCTCGGGCCGCGTCCAGGCCGTCCATTTCCGGCATCTGGACGTCCATCAGCACCAGGTCGTAGGGAATCGTTTCCAGGGCTTTGACCGCCTCGGCGCCGTCGGCGACCACATCCGGGTCGAACGCCAGCTTTTTCAGGATGGAGACGGCCACCTGCTGGTTGGCGACGTTGTCTTCGGCCAGCAGCACGCGGGCGGGCGCCTTTCGCCGGTCCCCGTTTAGGGGCGGCTTGAACGAAGAGGGCGCCCTGTGGGCCGGCGCCTTGCCCGACAAAAGGGCGGCCAGGCTGTCGAAGAGGTGCGACGACCGGACCGGCTTGGTCAGGCAGGCGGCGAATCCGATCTTTTTCATCCGGTCCGCGTCGCCCCGGCGGCCCTGGGAAGTCATCATCACCAGGCGGGTCCCCTTGAGCGCTTCGTCGCCCTTGATGGCCCGGCCCAGGGATGCGCCGTCCATGCCGGGCATCTGCATGTCCAGGATCGCCGCCCGGAAAGGGTCGGACGCCTCCCCGGCCCGTTTGAGGGCGTTCAGGGCCGACGCGCCGTCCGGGACCGCCGCCGTTCGCGCCCCCCAGGCGTTGAGCTGGACCTGGAGCACCTCGCGGTTCGTGGCGTTGTCGTCCACCACCAGGATGCGGGCGGAGCGGATCGCCCCTTTCCGGACGGGCGCCGGGGGCGGTTCGGCCGCTTTTTCAAGGCGCGCCGTGAACCAGAAGGTCGCGCCCTGTCCCGCTTCGCTTTCCACCCCGATCTCGCCGCCCATCATCTCCACCAGCTTCCTGGAAATGGCCAGTCCCAAACCCGTGCCGCCGTATTTGCGGGTGGTGGAGGCGTCCACCTGGCTGAATTGCTCGAACAGATCCGCCTGTTTCTCCTTTGGAATGCCGATGCCGGTGTCGCGAACCATAAAGCGCATCACAACCGTTTCATCGGTCTCCGAGGTCAGGGTTGCACGCACGGCGACTTCTCCTTTTTCCGTGAATTTGATTGCATTGCCCGCGAGATTGACCAGGATCTGCCGCAGCCGGGCGGGGTCGCCGCGGAGGCGGGACGGCACGTCCGGCGCCGCGGCGCAGACGAACTCCAGGCCCCGTTCGTGGGCGCGGAGGGAGAGCAT
>CAZZBE010000269.1:0-6519 GCA_964652715.1 uncultured Desulfobacteraceae bacterium | reverse complement strand
TCCAGTTCCCCCTCCGGATACGGCTGAATGGTGTTAAACGATATGTTCTGGTTCCGCTGGGCATGTCCCCGGTTGTTCGTGCCGTCGAAGAAGGCGCCGTTGGCTTCCAGGATGTGGTGGATCCGGTCCCGGAACGCCGTTACGAAGGCCGATCCGCTGCCCTCGAAATACATGTTGCCCAGGGAGACGCCGGAATCCACGGCGGCCATTTTGTCGATGGGCATGCTGTGGGTCTCCAGGTCCTCCTGGCTCGTCACCAGTCCCCAGACCAGGTGGCCCGGCGGGATCGTCACGGGCTCCCGGATGTCGATGATGGTGTGGGGCATGACGATGCTGTCCTTGCCGATGGTCAGCTGGCGGCCCGGACGCCCCCGCAGGAAGCTGTTGAAGCCGACGAAGACGTTCACGCCAAGTTGCGCTTCGATGATCTTGGCGCCGTGAGCCGTGACGTTGTCGCCCTCCAGGGTGGAATTGATGATGAAGCAGTTTTCCTGGGCGTTGGCGCCTTTGCCCATCTTGGTATTCTGGAGAAAAGCCCGCTGGGAGATGAGCACGTTTTCGCCGATGACCATTTTGGGTTTGATGACGGCGTACCGGTCCAGGGACGCCGATGCCGGCACCGGCGCCGGGTCGACGTGGACCACCTCGAAAAGCCGCTCGAAGGCCTCCTCCCGGTCCTCCATGAAATCCATGAACACGCCCTGGGGCTGGATGCCGGCCCTGAAATAGATGTAGGTGTTCAGGTAGTTTTCCGGATACCGGTACAGAAAATTGAACTGATCGCCCCCGCGGACCCAGACCGTGCCCGGATCGATCTTCATGTGGCTGATCTCCCCGGCCTGGACGTAGGAGAACGCGCCGATGACGCAGTCGCGCATGGTGGTCAGGTCCACCGTGGCGAAGGGCCCGAGAAAGCTCCCGTCCGACGGCGACCCGTGGATGTTGGCGTAGTGGGTGGAGACGGTGTCCTTGATGAAAAAGGTCTCGGGCGTTTCCGGATCGTGGGAGTAGTTGTGGACCAGCGTCTTGATCAGCAAGCTGTCCTCGATGTCGATCTCCTCGTCCTTGGCGGCCTTGATCTCGAATTCCCCGAACCGGAACGTCTCCCCTTTTTTCTTGAGTTCGTCGCCCCGGATGTCGCTTTTATAGAGCACGGAATTGGTGGCGCGGCACCGGCCCAGAAAATAGCTGCCGGCCAGGGCGGAATGGACGAACTGGAAATTGAGGGGATGATGGGGGGTGATGCCGTAAAACGCATAGAATTTGTTCATCCGGTCCGCCGGGATAATGTCCCAGACAAAGGGCTTGGCGTCGAAGCCGAGTTCACGGAGATTGATGTTGTTGCGCTGGACAATTCGGGAGAACAGGTCGGTCAGTTTGCTCATGATCCACCTCGCTTATTCTGTAGGGCTTGCGGCGTCGCCGCCGTCGGTTTCGTCTTTGTGTATAGCGCGGCAAACGGCGGTGAACACGTCGGACATCCGCAGTACGCCGACGATCTCTTTCCCGTCCGTCGCCAGCAGCGACAGGTGGGCCCCGTTGACCAGTTGGTGACACGCCGTGTCCAGAGAGGTGGTCTCCTCCACGTACTCGCCTTCGGTGGGGGTCTGCATCACATCCTCCACTTTCAGGGATCGCGCGCTTTCGCCGATATTTTCCAGGATGCCGCCGGTTGGCTGGATCAGCTCCCGCTGGCTGTAGATGAACCGGTCGCTGAACCCGTAGCGTTTGATGTCCCGGATGCGGTCGGTGGCCTCGTCCTGGTGTTCCAGGGCCCGGACCACGGCGTTCTGGCTCAGTTTGCCGACGAACCGTCCGTTTTCGTCCAGGACCAGAACGGCCCGGTGCTGGTATTTGCTGCGATCGTACTGGTCCTGGGCTTTTTCCAGCGCCAGGATCGCGTCGTAAAGCGACGCCCCGGTGGTTACCGTCGCATATTCCGACAGGGGCACCATCAGGTGTTTGACCGTGGTTGTTTCCATGTTGCGTCTCCGATCTTTGTTTTTTTGAAAAGGGGCCTGCGCCGAAAAATCGGCTCGTTTTTATCATCGGAAGCGGAATATTTCAAGGCAAATAACGTCTCAATTCGTTTCCGAATGTTCAAAGGATGTCAGGCGGCGGCGGCTTTGCCCCCGATCCAGTCGGCCAGTCGGGGCGGGGAGGGGACGCAGGCGGAAACCGGCTTGAGGGGGCACTGGGCGTTGAGTTCGACGCCTTCCTGGATCAGGGAGACCGGCCGGTCCGACGAGACCACGATCACCAGGATGTGCCGGTGTTCGGCGGTGAACCGGAGGGCCGAGTTGAACCGCGCGCCCCGGGCCCGGTCTTCCCCCCGGATGTTGCGTCCGTCCAGGAGACAGGCGAACCCGTGGAGCCGGAGGCCGGCGTCGATGTGGAGGGCCCCGTCCAGGGCCGCGAGGGACTGGGTCAGGGTCAGCAGTTCCGGTTCCCGGAGGTCGAGGGGCGTTTGAAACCGTTGACCGGAGATGTCGATGGGCGCGTCGTTGAGATCGATCACCAGGGTGCAGCCGTGCTTCCGGTCTTCGGCGGTGTGGACGATCTTCAGGACGGTCCGGAACAGGGCGTGCTGGGCTTCGGGCGTCAGGTCCGATTCCAGGAGCAGTTCCTCCAGTTCCACCAGTTTGGCCCGCCGGGTGGTGGAATGGAACCGCCCGTCGAAAAAGCTGCACACCGGGTCGCCGTCCAGGTGGACGAAGCCGTGGCCGTTGCGGAAATCGGCGACGATGTGGCCCGCGGGCGCCGGATTCCGGGCGATGCCGATGATGGATCGCCCGTCGGACGCCAGCAGGTCGTCGGAGTCTTCCACCGCCTGGAGCAGTTTCCGGACGTGCTTGAAATTGTCCAGGTTGATCCGCTCGTCCCTGGGAAACCGGGCCAGGAACCCCAGGTCTCCCATGGATTGGGGCTGGACAAAGACCATCCGCCCTCTTGGCCAGACCCCTTCCTCCAGGGTTTTGGAAATCCCCAGCACGGCGTCCAGGATGGGGTGGACGCGCATGTGCAGGTCCATGCCCAGAACCCGGTTGAGTTCGTCCACGATGTGGTCCCGGACCGCGTGGGCCGCGTATTCCTGGAGCACGTAGCCGGACGCGCCCAGATAGCAGGCGTTTTCCGCCATCATGTCGTGGGAGAGCAGCCAGACCGCGTGTTCCAGCCATCGCTCCGTGGGGCCGATGGCGCACATGTCCGGATGGTGTTCGGTGAACCACATCTGGTAGGCTACCGCTTGGGACCGGCCCCCGAAAGAGATGAGCCCGGCCAGCCCCAGGTTCTTCTCCGGGAAGGGGTGGCCGGAGGCCTGGAAACCCGCCGGGCCCGGACCGGCCCGCCAGTCGTCGGAGTCGATGTACAGCTCCCGGAGCTTGGGCTCGTGCCCCCGCAGCAGGTTCTGGGGATCGTAGATGCGCATGGGATCGTCGGGCCGGATGGCGAAGACGATGGCCACGCGGCTGGGGCCGGAAAAATGGGAGAGACCGTCCCGGAGCCCTTCGAAGATGTGGAACGCCGAAAGCTGGCGCGTCATGCTTTCGGCCATGGGGTGGCGGAAGGTCCGGTTCAATGGGTATCGGCCCCCGGATCGAGCCGGTCGAAGAGGTTGCGCAACGGCCCCACCAGCAGGGTGGACATGGGGTTGACGATGATCGCGGGGGATGCCGGATCGCCCCGGAGCCGGTAGCTCACGGCGATGATGCCGTCGCCGGCGATCATCTTGCCCACCAGGGGCACGGCGTGGAACGCCCGGTTGATCAGGTTGAAGGGGACGACGATGCCGTCGATGTCCATTTGTCGGTCCTTTGCGTCGTACCGGCCCGAAAAGGTGATGCCCAGGGCGTCCCCCTCCATCTTCCCCTCCCGGATGTCCACCACGCCGTCCGCCATGGACAGTCGGACGTCAAGGATCTCGAAGGGGGTTCCCTCCCGGCGCAGCCCTTTGACGATGCCCTCCAGGGACGCCAGGGAAAGGAGGTCCACCAGGGTGGGCGCTTCCCGGAGGGTGAAAGACGTCGCCTTCAGGGATCCGGAGATCCGCGGGGGCGTTCCGGCCGCCAGGAAAAAGTCGGCGGTCAACGCCCCGTCCGACGCATGGGTGTAGAGGTCGAGGCCCTTGACCAGGGCGCCGGCGTCGTCGGCGGCGACCAAAAGCCGATGGCCGTCCGCCACCGGAACCAGCGCCAGTTCCACCGGTTTTTCCGGGCCGGTGACCCCCTTGAGGGAGACGGACGGCCCGCTGTTCCGACCCCGCCGATACCGGCCCGCCGCTCCCTGGAGTTCGACGCCGTTTTTGAGCAGGATCCGGTCCGCTTTCAGGCGAAGGTCCAGGGGAACGTCGGCGACCGCGCCTTCGGACGCCAACATGTCGGCGTTCAGCAGCGGCATGGCGTTGAACAGGGGCCCTTCGATGACGACATCGTATCCCGCGGCCGTATGCCGGATCGCGGCCGAAAGGCGATTGGCGCCCAGATCCACCCGTTCCAGATCGAGACGCCAAAGCGGGGCGGGCGGCGCGGTTCCGACGAGCCCGGATCCCAGGATCTGGAAATCCGTGCCATGGAAATGGATTTGGTCCAACCGGATGACGTCCGGCGTCGTCCACGCCAGTTTCAACGCCAGGGCGGCGTTTTCACCGGGCGTTTTCTCCCACCCCAGGGGACGGATTCCCAGGGCGGCGCCGGAGAGATCGAACCGGGCTTCCGCCCGGGTTTCCTCCCCGGTGATCTTCAGGTTGGCGGTGGTCGGGACCGGACCGTCGATGCCCTCGGGCGGGGGGAGGCCCCAGGCGGCGAAGGCCTTTCGGTCCGGGGCCCCGGTCACCGTCAGCACCGCGTCCTTTCCCGGCGCATCGAGCCGATCCCGCTCCCAGTTGATGGCCAGGGGGACGTCGTTCAGATACGCCGTGCCGTGGGCCTCCAGCTTTTCGTCTTCGTACCGGACCGACGCCTCGCCGCGGGCGAGGGGCAGGCCCCAGGCGGTCTCCAGATCGAGCCCCTTTCCCCGGGCGTCCACGAAGACCTGGAACGCCTCCGGGTCGAAATCGTCTTGCAGCGGAAAATCGAACCCGAGCCGGGTGTCGGCCCGCCCGCCGGTCACCCGGAAGAGGGGCGCCCAGTCGTCCAGTTCCAGGTCCGACACGGCGTTGAACAGATCGGCGGCCGGGCCCACGACCCGGGCGTCGATCTCCATTTGGGTGGGATGGTCGGCGAACCCCATGATCCGGACGGCGCCGCCGGTGGTTCGGGAGTTGGCCGCCAGCCCGTTTTCCACCGCGATCTCCACGCCGCAGGCGGTGAAGACCGCCCGGCCCGACGCTCCCCGGAGCCGGGGCATGGGCGGGAAATAATCGAGGACGAGGTCTGAAAAATCGACTGTCGCGGAAAGGGCGTCGCAGGGGATGCGGCACCGCCGGAAGTCGTCCGGCGTGAGCCACACCTCGGCTTCGGCCCCGGCGGCGCGGCCGGAGATGAAATGGTCCACGTGCCACTGGCGGACGTCCGGTTCGGCCGGCGGCGGCCAGTAGCTGGAAAGGTCGGCGATGTCGATGTCTTCGGCCCGAAGGGACAGGGCCAGGGTCGGCGGGCCGTCCTCCCAGGCGATGGGGCCGGCGGCGTGGAAAGTCGGCCCCTCGAAATCGAGGGTGGCGGATTCCAGGAAGAGGGGGCCGGGGGCGGCCCAGGTCATCTCCGCCGACAGTTTTCGCACCGGCAGATCCCTCTCCAGCCAGGGGTAGGAAAGGCGGCCGGCGGCGCCGTCGAGCGCGAGGTCGAAGCGGATCGGGCCGCCGTCGGGGGCCAGGCGGGCCAGAAGCCGGCCCTTCAACGGCAGGCGGATGCCCGCCAGATGAGCGAACCCATCGCTGAGGGCCGACAGCATCGTCGGCCGGAGCCCCACGAAGGCGACATCCCATTGCGACGCTCCGGAATCGGTGTGTCGCCGCCGCGCATCCACATCCACCGTCTTTCCCGATTGGGTCGCGCTCAGGGTCAGACGCATCCCGGTCGAAGTCGCATCCAATCGCGCTTCGGGGATCGACAGGGCGGCGTCGCCGTCGGTCCGGGGCAGCAAAAGGCCGTCTTCGATCCGGAGGGTTCTGAAGGGGAGGCTTCCCCGGCCCGACGGAGACGGGGTCCAGGCCGCCGGATGGTCCACAGCCGACAGATCGAGGTGGGGGCGGATGAGAACGATCTGTTTGGGAACCATGCGTCGCCTCAACAGATCGGCGATGGAGAGGGTGAGGTCAACCCGGTCGCAACCGGCAGCGGGCGCCGCTGGCCGGTCCGGATCGGAAACCACCAGACCGGTCAATCGGATCCGGGGATCGATCCGCCAGAAGGGCCAGTCCATCCGGATGGCGCCGATTTGGATTCGGACCCCGGGAAAGGACCGCGCCACGCGGGTCTCCAGGGTTTCCTTCAGAAAGTCCAGCGGCGGCGGGGCGGTTTTAAGGTAAATCAGAAGCCCGGCGGCCACCAGGATCAGAAAGAGGAAGAGCGTCGCCGCGCG
>CAZZBE010000268.1:3700-6524 GCA_964652715.1 uncultured Desulfobacteraceae bacterium | reverse complement strand
CGAAAGCCGTAAGGCAGTCCAAATAAAGATTTGAACTCCTAATTTCCGGCCTACCTTATTCTTAAGAGGGCCGGTTTGTCAACTGTTTTCTCTAAAAATGCCAAAGATTCACGGTTTGGCGGGTCTCGGGTTCGGAGTTCAGCCTTCAGGCGGCGTTTGGGGACCGGATGCCTGACAGCGTAAAGACAGAGCTCCGAACTGAAAACATCGTCGAAAACGGGGACGTTGTTTTTTGGAAATCCCCTAATTGCCCTGAACCTCGATGTGCGTCATCATCATGGAAAGGGTCTTCAAGGCTTTAAACGAAGCGGACTGCCATTTGGAGCCGGCGTCATAGGTGATGCGGGTCTGAATGCCCCTCTCGTCCAACTGTTTCATGAACCCGATGATGGGCGGAATGGTGCTGGAATTCATATACTCCAGGTTTTCAAAGGAAAGGATCAATTCCAGTCCCTTCAGCCGGGGAATCAAACCGCTGAAATACGGCGTCAGCCGGGCGCCGGGATCACGGTCTCCGCTTTGGCCGCGCCATTTCAATACCGCCCGGCCGCCGTTTTTCGTCATTTGTATCGACAGCCGGTCATGCTCGAAATGATCCATTGACATCCTCCGTGTGGTTCTTTGTTATCCGGCGCGTCGCGCAAACGGCGACCCGGTTGTCCGCGCCCATAAGACAGCGTAAACCGAATTGCCCTTCATAGGCGATGCGGTAAAGGCCCAGGCCGGTGTTGCGGGCGCCCGGATGCGCCATCAGATAGGTCAGCCGGCCCACATACAGTTTTTCCGGGTCCCCCGCGTCGATGCCGTCGATGTGCGCCTTCAGGGCGTTCATCTCATCTTTTGAATGGACGGCGTTTCGGGTTTCGATCCGGAGTCGGCGTCCGTCGGCGGTCAATTTGAACCCGATGGCCGCCCCCCGGTCACCGCCGGAATATTTGACGGCGTTTTCCAGCAACTCCGAGGCGGCCATCGTTCCCGCCTCCCGCAATTCTTCGGCATACGGCGCCAGCGCGTGTTTTACCTCCTCCCGGATGTCGTGAATAACCGCCCAAAAGGGCGCTATGTCATGTTGGATTGCCAGATTGGCCCCCATGGTCGTCTCCCTGGTATTTCAAAATCAGAAACGTTCGGTCGTCGGTTTGCCGATAGGCTTCGATCCGGCGGACGAGGGCGGCGCGGATCCCCTCCGCGGACCGGCCGCCGGTCTCCGCCAGGGCGCCGGCGAGCCGGTGATCGCCGAACATCCGGCCCTGATCGTCCACCGACTCGGTCAGGCCGTCGGTGAAAAGAAGCAGCACGTCTTCGGGCAGGAGCCGGCCGTTTCCCTCCGGCTGCACTTCAAAGATATCCTCCATCAGGCCCAGCCAGGCGCCGTGGGTCTCCAGGGATTCCACCCGCTGTTCTCCGGCTCGGTAAATGAGAAGGTCCTGGTGCAGGCCGGCAAAGGAGAACTGGCCGGTCGCATGAAGTTTCACCACCGTCATGGTCATGTACCTGGTTTCCGCCAACTGTTGAATATTCCGGGTCAGGGTCCCGTTGATCCGGCTCAAAAGCCGGCGCGGCGACAGGTCCGGCGCCTGGGAGAGGGCGGTGCGCGCCGCCGTCTGGGCCATCATCATGATCAGTCCGGCGGATACGCCGTGGCCCGAGACGTCGCCGATTACCAGCCAGTGACAGTCGTTTGCCGGGATCACGTCGTAATAATCTCCGCCCACCGCTTCAGTGGGCTCGAGGCTGGCGGCGATCTGGAACCCGGGCGCTTCGGGCCGGTCGGGGATCAGGGCGGTCTGAAGCTTCCGGGCCAGCGCCATCTCTCCCCACAGCGCCTTCCGGGCCTCTTCGATGCGGACGTTGGCCCTTTCCAGCCGCCCTTTGGCCAGTTCCAGGTCGCCGACGGTCTCCTTCAACTGCTTTTCCCGGATCTCGATCTGGTTGGCCATCCAGTTCATCTCCCGCATCAGGGAAACCACCTCGTTTTCATCCGCCGGGTCCGGGGGCGGGTTGGGCAGCTCCGCGCGATCGTAAACCCCGTTGCGAATCCGTTTGCAAAAACGCTGAATGTCTTTGAGCTGGCGGGTCAACAGCCAGTGGCCGCCGAAAAAAGGGCCGAACAGGACCAGCAACACCGCGGACGCCGCCCCCAGGGTCAGGGCCTCCTGGAAATCCGGGTTCCGGAACACCGGGCATTGGGCCGCCATGAATCCCATCGCCGCCAGCGGAACCAGTGCGTACAGGGCGATCAGCAGCCTGAGCTTGGTTTTCAGTTTCACCGGCGGCACCGGGCCATTTCGACGATCTCGCCTTCCATCTCCATGACATGACCGGTCACCTCGGCAAGCCCATCCCTGACGTCCTCGGCCAGCGCGCTGCCTTCCCGCACCCGGTCTCGCGCATCGTCCATCCGTTCGCCGGTCTCTTCCGCGGCCCGGGCCGCCCGAATCGCCAGGTTTTTCACCTCCTCCGCCACCACGGAAAACCCCCGGCCCGCCCTGCCGGCGTGCGCCGCCTCGATGGAAGCGTTCAGGGAGAGCAGCTTTGTCTGAAAGGCCACATCCCGGATGGTGGCCGCGATCCGGGCCGTGTCGGAGACCACCTGTTCGATTTCCGCCATCGAGACGCTCAATGCGGCCAGGATTTCATTGGACCGGCCCACCGCTTCTTTAACCCTGGCGGCTTTTTGTTCCATCGACCGGATCCTCGAATCGTTTTCCCCGGTCAAAGCGGCCATTTCAGGGGGGCGGTCGGCGCTCCTCGCCTCGGAACCCGCTTCTTCGCAACGCCGCGGGCGGTCGGGGATCGCCGGCCGACGCGCTTTGTCCATTTT
>CAZZBE010000268.1:0-3600 GCA_964652715.1 uncultured Desulfobacteraceae bacterium | reverse complement strand
TATCCGCCGCCGTCGAAGGCTTCGTGGTGGTGCAGCACCATCTCCGGAATCCCGGTTTCGGCCATGGCCTCCACCGGGGCGAGGATATGGGCGCCGATTTCGGGGTGGCGGCGGGCGACGGCCCACTCCTCCGGGGTCAACGGCCCTTGTTTGTGCAAGATCCGGTTGGGCACGCCGATCTTCCCGATATCGTGGAGATGCCCCCCGATGTGAATCCATTCCGACATTTCCCGGGGCAGACCCATGGCGTTTGCCAGCAGATAGGCCGCTTCCGCCACTTCCACCGAATGGCTTTCGGTGTAGGAATCCTTGACGTCGATGGCGTTGCCCAAAGATTCGGAGAACTGGTGCAATGTCCGCTTAATCGCTTCCTCGTGTTGTCGCATTGGCGAATTCCCTCGCGCTTGAAAAGTGGGTCATCTCGATTCTAGAGCCTCTAAAGCATAATAGGAAGACCTATAAAATATAGGAAAACCTATCTATCCAGGAAGGCGGATTTCTCATGTCCGGCGATTTTTGTCAAGGATTTTTCCGCCCGATCTCGGCGGCGAAACCAGAGCCAGACGCAGCGCGCACGCGCTTCATGGATTTATGGAATCGCGGCTTGTTTCGCCTCAAGAGAATAAGGAGCGGCGGCAACCCGGTTGCGCCCGCCCTGTTTGGCGGCGTACAGGGCCGCGTCGGCCCGGCCGACAAACGCCTCGCGCATTTCCGCCGCGCAGGGTCTCCGGGTCGCCACCCCCAGGCTGACGGTCACCGTTTCCCCGACCGTAGAGCCGCCATGGGCGATCTTCAGCATCAGCGCCGCTTTCCGCATCTTCTCGGCCACGCCCATCGCCCCCGCCTCGTCCGTGGCGGGCAGGATGACGGCGAATTCTTCGCCGCCGTAGCGAAACGCCATGTCTCCGGGCCGCTGAAGGACCGCGTCCAGGGCTTGCGCCACCCGCCGAAGACAGTCGTCCCCCCTCAAATGGCCCCATGCGTCGTTGTAGGACTTGAAGCAATCGATGTCGATCATGATCAGCGACAGCGGCGCCCCCTCCCGTTGGGACCGTAGCCATTCCTGGGCGAGGATCTTGTCGAAATACCGGCGGTTGGGGATTCCGGTCAGCCCGTCCTGGTAGGAAAGCCGCTCCAGATGGGCGATCGCCGCTGTGAGCTCTCGTTCCCGGACGCGGATCCGGTTGGCCATCCAGTTCATGTCCCGCATCAGGGAAACGATTTCGTTTTCATCTTCCGGATGCGGGGTCTCTTTGGGCAGCTCGATGCGGTCGTAGTCGCCGTTGCGAATCCGGGAGCAAAAGCGCTTGAGTCGCGCAAGCTGTCGGGTCGCCAGCCAGTGTCCGCCGAAAAACGGATCGAACAGCGCCGCCAGCACAGCCGCCGCCAGCCCAAGGGTGAGGGCGTTTTGAAAATCCGGATCCCGGAACACCGGAGAGCCCGCTGTCAAACCGCCGATCACCAGCAAGGGAATCAGGACGTACAGGGCGATCAACAGCCTGAGCTTGGCTTTCAGCTTCATCGGCGAACACCGCTGGCATTAACCCCTGACGTCTGGTGCGATGCGTTCCGCGACCGGGCGGACCAGGATTTCATTGGCGTCTTTGTCTTCCAGGAAGAGCCGCAGGCCCTGGCGGGTGGCGATGCCCACCGGATTCCGGGTGGTCAGTTGCAGACTCTGGGCCCGGGCCACCCCTTCCAGACGGATTTTCGCGCCCTGTTCGATGCCCTGATCCCGGAGCATTCGACGGGCATTATGCCCGCCCATGATTCGGGTCGCCTCGAACGGTTCGCTCGTCCGGGCCGAAACGAGCTGCATCGACCGACCCCCCATCCGCCCCCAGATTTTAGCGGCCATGCCCTCGGTCAGACGGACCCGGTTGCCCCCTTCGGTGATCACGACGTATTCCATGGGCGGCAGCCGGCGGATGAAAAGAATCGGATCATCGGGCTTCAACCCAAGGGTCTCCAGGGTTTCGAGCAGGGCGACGCCGCCGGTGAGCCCTTCGATATGCCCGGACTGGCGGGGCTGCATCTCGATGAGGGGCAGCCGCCGGTCGTCCGGCAGATGCACCACGATCTTCATGGCCATGCCGCCGCCGATCACCGCATCTCCTGCGGGGCCGCGGACGCGGACGGGCTGCACCAGCACCTCCTGGTCCAGCCGCAGGATTTCGCTGCCTTCGAAAAGCCCCATGCGGCCCAGTCGCGTTCCCAGCTCGGGATTCGCCATTTTATGAATGGTCAGGGGTTTGCCGACATCGGCCTGGGTCAATGGAATCCGCATGATATGTTCCTCGTGTTCAGATTGACAATAATGGGCCGCAAAGCGCATGATCATCCCCCCAGGTTGAATCTGATGACAAGAGTGGCCAGGGCCGGGACCGGTTTGCCGTCCCGGGTCTGGGGAGGAATCTCCAGCGGCTCAAGGCGCGTACCGACTCCTGGTCGAAGATGCCCCGCCGGGGTTCCGCCTCCGCCACCTTGACATCGCTGACCGAGCCATCCGCGTTCACGATAGGCGCCGGTCTCGGATACCGCGATCGTGATGTTCCCCCGATCCTGGCGTTCGGTGCTTGCCGCGGCAGGCTGATTCACATCGATGCCCGATTCCTTTACAAAGGAGGTGGTCGCGATGAAGAAGATGAGCATGATGAACACCACATCCATCATCGAGGTCATGTCGATGGTCACCTGTTCTTCGTCGGTGTGTCCGCGTTGGATCAGGGTCCTCTACATCGGAGTTTCTTCTGTATCTGGATGCGCGTCTTCGGTTTCCGGCATCTCCCGGAGCAGGGTTTCCGAAGCCAGACGGACTTTGAAACGGCTTCCGCGTTGCGGGCGGATCCTGAACACGAACCCGGACAGCGCCGTTACCAGTCCGGCCATGGTGGGGATGGTGGCCATGGATACCCGATAGGCCATGGCCCGGGGATTGCCCGTGCCGCTGAACCCGATAGCGTCGAAAACCATATAATATGACGTATTTTTCTGTACCAGCTCATTTGACCTCACTTCGTACACACAGCGTGCGGACCATGTTAAAGGCAAACAGCAGACCGGAGACCGCGATAGCGGTCCCGCCCAGGATCACGTACCATTTCAGCGGTTCCGCAACGCCTCTGAACCCAGGGGCGCCATAGGCGTATCCCGCGGACAGACCGGCGACCCCCAGCAGTCGAAACCCAACCGTCATCAGCACCAGCCCGGCAAAGTGCAGCCCGAAATTGCCATAGGCGGCCCAGCGAGAATAGCGCTCGACCCCGCTGATTTGCGGGGCCATGAAGTAGAGTATCCCCATCAGCGCCGAGCTGACCCATCCGACCAGGGTGATGTGGGTATGGATCTTGATCAGAAAGTGATCAAAAAAGGGTTTGAGATGCTCTGGAGAAACCCCCCAAATCCTGGCATAAAAGGATCGGAGCTTGAACGAGCTTGGAAACATCAACCCCTCTGCAATGCCGACAAAAAAGAAAACTAAGGCGCCTAAGATAAAATATTGGGCCATTTTCCGGGCCATGAACCATCTCCGTAAGAACGTCGTTAGAGCTTCGCGGTAACTCCGAAGTAAAAGGTTGCGGGCTCGATCTGGACGACGTC
>CAZZBE010000267.1:0-6528 GCA_964652715.1 uncultured Desulfobacteraceae bacterium | reverse complement strand
CCGGCCGTTGCCGATCACCGCCCGGTCCAGCCCCGCGTCCTCGAAATCGCCTTCCGCCTTTTCCAGGTCGGCCACCTGCCGACGGGCGATGGGTCAGCCGAAATGGCGGATAAAGATCAGGGCCGTCCGGCGATCCCGCCAGAGGCTTGCGATGTCGATTTCGGCGCCGGCATCGTCCAGCACCGTCAGACCATCAAGGGCGTAGAGTATGCGGTTGTCGTCCGTCATGTCCCTTTCCTTTCCGTTTACAAGTTGTCGATGGCCGCCGGTTCGATGTCGTCGGCGGGCGCGAAGCCGAATATCCGGCCGTAAAAATAGAGTTCGGCCTCCAATGCCCGTCGGATGTTTTCGGACCGGCGGAAGCCGTGCTGCTCCCCTTCGAAGGGCAGGTAGGCCACGGGAATCCCCTTTTCCCGCAGGGCCGCCGCCATGGTCTCGGCCTGGTCCGGCGGCACCACCTCGTCTTCGAGCCCCTGGAAAAAGATCGTCGGGCAGGAGAGCCGGTCCACGGCGTGGATGGGGGACCGTTCGACGTAAAGGTCCCGCCGCTCGGGATACGGACCGACGAGGCTGTCCAGGTAGCGGGATTCGAATTTATGGGTCTCCCTGGCCAGGGCCTCCAGGTCGCTGACGCCGAAGTGGCTGGCGCCGGCCCGGAACACCTCCCGGAACGCCAGGGCCGCCAGGGTGGTGAACCCGCCCGCGCTGCCGCCCCGGATGGCCAGCCGATCCGGGTCCGCATCGCCCCGCTCCACCAGGCAGCGGGCGCCGTTGACGCAGTCGTCCACATCCACGATGCCCCACCGGCCCCGCAGCCGCTCCCGGTATTCGCGCCCGTAGCCGGTGGAGCCGCCGTAATTGACGTCCAGCACCGCGATCCCCCGGCTTGTCCAGAACTGGATGCCCAAATTGAAGGCGCTGGAGGCCGCGGCGGTGGGTCCGCCGTGGCTCATGACCAGAAGGGGCGGTTTCTCGCCGGGGAGGGCCCCGAAATCACGGTTTGTGGGCGGATAGAAGATCCCGTGGGCCGTTTCGCCGCCGGCGGTGGGAAAACGGATCGGTTCGGGGAGGGAAAAATACCCGGCGTCGATCCGGTTGGCGAAGGCCGACCGGAGGATTTCCGTTTCCCCGGACGCCGTCCGGAGCCGGACCACGGCCCGGGGGTCCGTGGGCGAGGCCCCCAGGAACAGGGCCTCCCCGGACCGGACATGGAGCGCCCCGACATCGGTATAGGGCGCGGCGATCTCCGTCAGCCCGGATGCTTCCCCATCGATCCGGGCCAGGCGCCAGACCCCGTCCCGGCTGAAGGCGCAGAGGATCCGGCCGGCCCGGTCGAAGCCGTAGGTGGACATGCCGAACACCCACTGGGGCAGGCCGAATTCGGCGTCCATGGGCAAGACCGGCACGGTCTCGCCGCCCTCAAAGCGATAGAGGTTCCACCAGCCCGTCCGGTCCGACACGAAATAGAGGGCGCCGTCCGGGGACCATTCCGGCTGAAAGATGGATTCGGACGGGCCGCCGGCGACCTTTTCCGGCGCCCTGGGAAACCCGTCGCCGTCCAATTCCGCCATCCACAGCTCGGTCCCGTCCCAGGGCATGTTGGGATGGTTCCAGGTGAGCCAGCACAACCGCGTCCCGTCGGGACCGAGGCGGGGCGAGCTGTAGAAATCGTTCCCTTCCGCCAGATGGGTCGCCGCGCCGTCCGTCAGGGAGACGGCCGCCAGCGTATTGCGGGGCGGACCGCCGCCGGCCCCGTGATCCTCGCGGACGCACAGGAGCCGGTTCCGGTCCGGATCGAGGCGGAAATCGGCGTACCGTTCGCCGTCCGCCGGGGTCAGCGGCGTCGGGTCTTCCCCGGGCGCAATCCGGTAGATCCGCTGGTCGCTGTAGTGGACGAAGTAGACGATCCGGTCCCGAACCAGGAAGCTCCCGCCGCCGTATTCATGGACCCGGGTCCGGACGTTGAACGGGGGCGGCGTCGCATCGGCCGTCCCGCCGTCCGGGGTCTGCCGGACCAGCACGTACCGGCCGCCTTCGGAGGGCCGCATCTCCAGCCAGTAGACATCCTCGCCGTCGAATACCGGATCGGCCAGCCCGATGCTCTCGGATACGATCAGATCGCCGGTGACGGGCGACCGCCAGGCGCCGTAGGGGGCGTATTGAACCATGAATCCTCCTTATATTTTCAGTAACCGGCCTGGGCCGTCTTTCCATAATGGCAGGTTTCGCACCCCTTTTCAAATCCGAATCCTTCGGCGATGCGCTGGTGCTTGGCATGGATCGACGCCACGGGGGTGAACTTCCGCGACCGGGGAATCTCCCCCATCCCCTGGTGACAGCCGTAGCAGGCGATCATGGCCGCGCGCCATCGCTCCGAGGCCAGGGTTTTGTCGCCGGCGGAGACCGCTTCCGGGATCTCCTTGTAAAGGAGCCCGTTCCGATGGCGGATGTGGGCCCTGACCTTGTCGGGGGCTTTGGCCATCCGGGGCGCGGCCAGGGCCATGTTCCGGCCGCAGGCGGAAAGCCCCGCGGGGCTCCGGACGAGATCCGCGGCCGCCCGCCAGTTTTCGGTCTCGATATACCCCCGCAGCCGCACAAAATTGAAAAACGTCTTGTAGGCCCCGGATTTGGCGTTGAGCCGCACATCGGCCATGTAGGCCAGGGCCGCCAGGGTCGCCGCCTCCGAATCGCCGCCGACAAAAAGAAACTGCTTTCCGTCTCTTTCCCGGCCGATGACCGAAGGCCCTTTGAAAACGATGTCAAACCGCTTTGCCAATCGGTTGTCGGCGCCCACCACGATCAGGTTCGAAAACCCGCCTGACGCGGCCTCGGCGTCGCCGACCAGCAGCGGGGGCATCGCCCCTTCCCGGACCTCCGCCGGTCCGAAACCGATGCCGTCGACCCAGTTGCCAAGGTAAAACGCCATCTTGCCGGCCGCGGCCGCCGCGGCCGGGGACGCCGTTTCGCCGTAAACGATCACGACATTGGGCACGGTCACATCCGGCCTGTGGGCCGGGGTGCCCGCCCACGCCGATCCATAGGTCACGTAGGGAAACCGCTGATCGGCGAATTCCGGGGTCACGGTCACGTTTTCACCGGCGCCGGCGGATTCCATTCCATGGGCCCCGCGGACAAAGGCCAGCACGGCGGCCAGGGCGACGAGGGGTGCGATCCGTTTGGACATGACGATCTCCTTTCATTGATGGGATGATCCAAATATATCGCAGGCTAACAGGGATATTTCTGAAAATCAATACGGTCTTCACCCCATTTGGACCGGCCGGAAGGGCCGTCATCCGTCCAGCGCTTCCCGAATCCTGGCGGCCATGACTTTGACGGAAAAGGGTTTCTGGATGAAGTGAACGCCGGGGTCCATGACCCCGCGGCGGGCGATTACGTTTTCGGCGTATCCCGACATGTAAAGCACCTTGACGTCCGGATACCGCTCCGACACCCGGTCGAAAAGCTGTCGGCCGTTCATGTCGGGCATGACCACGTCGGTGAGCAGCAGGTGCAGCGGCCCTTCATGATGATCCAACGCCGCCATGGCCTCCCCGCCGCTTCCCGCCGTCAGGACGGTGTAGCCCTCCCGTTCCAGGATGGTAAAGGTCAGGTCCCGCACCTGGGCGTTGTCCTCCACCAGCAGCACGGTCTCCGCGCCCCGGGGGAGGACGGGCGCAGGCGCCGCCTGGCGGTCTTCAGCAGGCTTCTTCGTGGATGCCGGCAAATAGATCGTGAAGGCGGCGCCTTCTCCCGGTTCGCTCCGGGCCCGGACGGCGCCTCCGTGCTGTTTGACGATGCCGTAAACGGTGGCCAGCCCCAGACCGGTGCCCTTTCCGTCCCCCTTGGTCGTGAAAAACGGCTCGAAGAGGGATTCCCGGATCTCCGGGTCGAAGCCGCGCCCCGTATCCTGTACGGTCAGGCGCACGCAGGGTCCGGGGGCCGGGCCATCGAGCACGGCGGCCTCCCCCGGGTTCAGGCTGACCCGCCGGGTGTCGATGGTCAGGACGCCGCCGTCGGGCATGGCGTCCTGGGCGTTGACAGCCAGGTTCATGACCACCTGCTCCAGTTGTCCCATGTCCCCCTGGATGGCGGGCAGGGACGGGGCCAGCGTCATCCGGAGGGCAATGTCTTCCCGGATGGCGCGGCGGAGCAGTTTTTCGAAATTCCGCAACAGCCCGTTGAGATCAATGGATTTGAATTCGAGGGGCTGCCGGCGGCTGAAGGCCAGCAGCTGGCGGACGAGATTCCGGGCCCCTTTGGCGGCCTTCAGGATCTGCGTCGTCGGCTCCCTGCGGGGATCGCCGGCGGCGGCGTCCTCCAGCAGCATCTCGCCGTATCCGATGATGGGGGAAAGCAGGTTGTTCAGATCGTGGGCCACCCCGCCGGCCAGGCGGCCGATGGACTCCAGCTTCCGGGCCTGGTGGAACCGGGCTTCCAGCCGCGCTTTTTCCGCCTCCGCCCGCTTGCGGTCGGTGATATCCAGGGTCATTGAGATCATGACCTGCTCCTCCCCCAGGCGCATGGTTTCCGCGGAAAAAAGGGTGTCGATGATCTCGCCGGACCGGGTTCGGCGGCGCACCTCCGCCTTGCGGATGCCGCCCTGTTTTTTGACCCGGCCCACAAACCGGTCGCGGTCCCCGGGATCCACCCAGGTGTCAAGGGCCACTGACGTCTTTCCGATCACCTCTTCCCTTTTGAACCCCATCGTTTTCAAATAGGCCTCGTTGACATCGATGTACCGACCGTCTTCAAGGGCGCTCAACACCACCCAGATGGGGGCCGCATGGAATGTTTTTTCAAACTTTTCAAGGGACCTCTGCAATTCAACTTCCGTCCGCTTGCGGTCGGCGACGTCCCGGGCCAATGTATGCATATAGGGTGCGCCGTCGAGGGTCACCCGGGCATTGCTGAACTCCGTGGGGACCTTGACCCCGTCTTTTCGGAGGATGTCGGATTCGCTGATCAACGCCTCCCCCGCCATGATCCGGTCGAAGAATCGCGCGTAGGCGTGGAGGTCCTCGGGGGCGTGGAGGTCGGGGATGCGCATGGCCAGCAGTTCATCCCGGTCATAGCCGGTGAGATCGCAGGCCGCCTGATTGACATGGGCGATGCGGGCGTCCCGGGTTACCAGGAAAATGGCGTCCCGCGACCCTTCAAAGATGGTCCTGAACCGCTCTTCGCTCTCCCTGAGCGCGGCCTCGGGTCGTTTCTCACCCAGTTTCTTTTCCATAGCCATGTACTTTTCCTTGTGCGAACAAGGCATCGGGACGATGCCGATCATACTAAAAACCGACCCTAATCGACCGCGGCGGGGCCGTCAATCCTTTTTCACGCGGCATTCTTATTGACTCCCGGCGCCGATGCGTATTAAGTAATCTTTTTGATGTCCCGGCCGGGCCTCGATCCAGCCAGGCGGGGACCGACATCTGAACGGCATCCAACAGTTTCCGACAATCCCCGCCATGGCCCGGCATCTCAACCATGATTCCCATAACCGACCGGAGCGACACGGTTTGAACGACGACAACAGCAGGAGCGAGCCGGCGACGTCATCACCGGAAACCGACCCGGCCGCGGCCGGAGGCGCGGCCCAGCCCCGACTTCTCGATACCGCCTTCTCGGGCGGCGACAACATCGAAAAGATCCGGGAGATCCTCTTCGGCCACCAGATGCGCCGATACGAGGAGATGTTCACCGGGCTGAAGGACCGGCTCACGGGCGAAGCGGCCGAGCTGCGCCGGGACATGGACCGGCGGCTGTCGGCCATCGAAGATCAGGTCCACGACGAGATGGCGGCCCTCGCCCGTCGCATGGAGGCGGAACAGGAAGAGCAGTCCGAGACGCTCCGGCGAATCTCCCGGGACGTCCAGGACAAAGACGGACTCTACCGGAAAAAGCTCAAGCAGCTGGCCGACGAAATGACCAAAGGCCACCGGGACGTCCGCCGCCAACTAACGGAAGAAACGGAACGGATCGCCGACGAGGCCCGTCGGAAACACGAAGAGACCCTGTCCGTGCTGGACGACGCCATCCGGAAGCTCAACGCCGAGGCCATCGACCGCCCTACCCTCTCCCGGCTCTTCCAGGAGATGGCCCTCCGGCTGGACCCGGATCTGGCGGACCGCCTCAACGCGCAAATAACGGACGGCGCCGATGGCTGACGACCGGCCCCTTCCGGCCCCGGCGGCCCCCGAAGAGATCCTTCCCGGGGAACGCGACGACCTGGCCGAACTCCGGCGGCTGATTCTGGCGCCGGAACAGGCCCAGATCCGCCAGATCCGGGAGATCCTCGAAGGGCTGGAGGTTCGGCCCGAGGACGTGGGCAAGGTCCTGGCCGAAGCGATCCTGCTCCGGTCCGAAACGGACAACAAGCTCTCCATGGCCCTGATCCCCACGGTGGAAGAGACCGTCCGGGCCTCCATCCGAAAAGATCCCGCCGCCTTCGAGTCGATCCTTACGCCGGTCATCGGCCAGACCATAAGAAACGCCATCGCCCAGGCCTTCCAGGCCAGACTCCAGGATTTC
>CAZZBE010000266.1:0-6541 GCA_964652715.1 uncultured Desulfobacteraceae bacterium | reverse complement strand
CCAACACCGACGTCCCCTCCGGAATCACCTCCACGGCCGCCCCCGATTCCAGCAGTTTTTCCGTCTCCATGACCGTCTGCACGGCTTCCAGCACTTCCACGTCCTTCTTGGCGATGCTGTTCAGGGTCGAGCCCACCACCTCGGGCCGGACGGAGGCGGCTTCGGCCATTTTCTGGGAGACCTTGCTGGCGGTCTGGCTTTTGATCAGGCCGACGCGGTTTTCGCCGTTTCCGTTTCCGGTTGCAAACGTTGCGTCCTGTCGTTCCTTCACGGGTTTTACATACCGCGATCAGATGTAAAACTTTTCGACTTTCCATTTTCTGATTTAATATATTGATATCATATGATAATCGAATTTTGGTGGTGTGGAAGCGACTCAAAGCCACCCTTGCCGGCCAAGAAAAAATGCAAAAAGTGTCATGCTATTTTACATAATCTGTTCTCGTTTTTACGGGTAATTTCTCACATGTTTATAATGCATTAAGTTTTTTACATAAAATTATTATGGCACCAGATTTGCATAAACCATCATCGCAAGTAGGTGTTGATATGGTCTGTCATACTACAGAGATGAGCGGGAAGGAGGTGGATGAAGCAGGAAGTGAGTTTTTGGAGGGAATTTGGTTTGTTAATTGTTACTTTTGAAATGTATAATGTATAAGGAGGTTAAAGGCGATGATGTCGAAAAAAATGGTTTTTGTTGGGTTCGTGGTGTTGTGTTTTATGTTGGGTTTTCAAGTGAATTCGAATGCAGGGCCAATAACGACACTTGCAGGCGTTACCATAGACTATGACGATGACGGGTATAAACCTGTGTCACTTCCATCTGATGGCAACGACACCAGAAATTATTTTACACACTACAAATTGGATACTCAGGAATTCGGAATTCTTGAAGCTTTTTGCGTGGAAGAGGTCGATGCTGATTCTCCAAGTGATTATAACGTCCTATATTTATCTGATGCGATAGAAAGTTTAGATCTCATTTCAATCCGTATGTACCAAGCAGCTTATATTGCAGAGAACTGGGCGGACTATGGCGACGAACATGCTGCAGCTCAAATAGCCATTTGGAATCTCGCAATGGATAATGACGATTCACTTTCTGAGGGGGATGTATGGTCAAAAGCATTGGTGAGTGAGGCTGAATTGCTTCTTTCGAAAGCTTCCGAAGTTGTGACAGAAGGAAATAATTACAATAATTATAACGACTACGGCTGGGCGTTAGCCCATAACCCGACGGACTGGTCACCTATGGACACCCAGGATTACCTAATCAAAAACCCCGTCCCCGAACCCGCCACGATCCTCCTCTTAGGAATCGGTCTCGTCGGCCTCGGAACCTACAGCCGGAAATTCAGAAAAGCGTAAGAGTTTCCAGCATGCCCAAGTAACAGAAAAGGTCGCTCCGGCAAGCCGGGGCGACCTTATTTTCACCCTTTCCCCTCACTCCCCAACTGAACCAAAACCGACGTCCCCTCCGGGATCACCTCCACCGAGGCCCCCGATTCCAGCAGTTTTTCCGTCTCCATGACCGTCTGCACGGCTTCCAGCACTTCCACGTCCTTCTTGGCGATGCTGTTCAGGGTCGAGCCCACCACCTCGGGCCGGACGGAGGCGGCTTCGGCCATTTTCTGGGAGACCTTGTTGGCGGTCTGGCTTTTGATCAGGCCGACGCGGTTTTCGCCGTCCTGCTTCATGGCGGAGGTGACCTGGATGAGCCGTTTGACCACCTTTTCGGTGATGTTTTCCACCATGGACGCATCCGTAAAGGCCACCTTCCGGATATAGACGGAGCCGAGGCGATATCCCCATTTCTCCGACAGCGGCGACACCGTGGACCGGACGGTGCGGCTCAGCCCGTGGCGGTTTTCCAGCATCTTCTCCATCTCCAGGTTGGACAGGACGGAGATGGTCGAGCTGGCCACATTGGCCTCCAGCGACCCTTCCGGGTTGGCGTTTTTAAACAGATAAGAGACCGGATCGGTCACCCGCATTTCATACCAGATGCCCACCCCCATGGGCGTTCCCTCTTCGGAATTGACCATCTGGCTTCGCAGGTAGTTCTGCCGCAGAGCGGTGTTGACGGTATAGCGCTTGCCGAACAACGGCAGCATCAGCGCTCTGGGGCCGAAACGAAGGATTGGAAAGTGGAGTCCCGGCGTATCGATGGTCCCCAGCACCTTTCCGAACAGGGTGTAAACGCTCGCTTCGGCTTCGGCCACCGTGATGTACAATCCCATGCGGCGGGCGAAAAAGAGGCAGATCGGGATGGTCGCGAATCCGATCACGGTCAGGGTGATAAACGCGGTCAAGTCAGATCCCATTATGGTTTCTCCCTTTCAGGTTGTTGTCGGTTCCCTATGCTTTGGACGTTTTCACGATCCGGCCCGCCCGGCCCAACAGCGGCACCTGCATGTTCCGGACGTAGGCTTTTAGCGCGGCCGATCCGCCTTCCTGTTTGACCTCCATCAGGGTTCGGGCCAGCTCGTTGAGGGGCGCCACCTCGGCCTGGGCGTTGTTGGAGGCGATCTCCACCGCCCGGTTGCTCATGGTGATCTGCTGCTCCGCGTCGGCCCGGGCCGTGGAGATGTCGGCGGCCACCTGGTTCCGGGTGGAATTGATGGAGGACAGGGCCGAGTCCACCTCGCTGGGGGGGTCGATTTCCGTGATCAGCGCCGCATCCAGCTCGATGCCGTACCGCTCCGGCGTGTTGCGGCACTGCTCCTCCATGAAATCGTTCAACAGGGGGAGGTTTTTCCGCAGATCGTTGATGGAGACGCCTTCGGTGATGTCCAGCCCGCTCCCCTCGGCGTTGTCGCCGACATCCGCTTCCTTGATGAGCTGGGAGCCCTTGGGATCGGTGAAATTGGCGATCCGTTCCCGCAGCACCGAGATAAAGAAGCCCATCACGTGCTCCAGGGGGCTCCGGACCCCGAAGAGATACGGGTACAAATTGTTCTCGCTGACCCGGAACCGGATCTGCCCGTCCACGCCGATGGTGAGGTTGTCCTTGGTCACCGCCTCGATGGTTTCCTGGGATTTGGTGGGATCCCAGGTCAGATCCAGGGCCTGGGTCTGGATGTCCACCTTGTGGACTTTCATCCAGGGCCATTTGAAATAGGGACCGCCCGGCGGGATCGTCTTGAGTACGGGGTAATTGTACCGTTCCTTCTCCTCCTCGCTCAGGGCCGAATCCGCGGCGCTGGATTCGGCCATCTCCAGCCGCCGGGCCTTGCCGAAAACGGTGATGACCGCCCGCTCGTTGGGAGAGACGGTGTAAAATCCCGTGACGATGCTCCGGTAAACGAAGTAGGCCGCGAGGCCGATGAGAAATCCGAAAACAGCCATGGTTTGCCACCTTTTGGTTGGGGTTGATGTGTCTCTGCCGCAAAATACAGTCTAAAGGTTGGGCCGGCCATCGCGCAGCCGGTTCCCCCGGCCGGTGGGCCAGGGAAGATTTCCGGTCCCGGCGGAAGCGACATCGTATATCCGCACTCCGCCCAGCCCGCCGCCCAGTGTGTCTTTCAGGGAGACCAGGATCTCAACGGATCCGTCGCCGTCGGTGTCGGCCAAAGTCGGGACGCTCATGCTGCCCCGTTTGGGCAGGGGCGTTTTGTGCAGTGGGTTGCCGTCCGCATCCAGGATGATCAGATGGGAGATGTCGTCAACGATGGCGTAGGTCGAAAAAATGATTTCCGGCACGCCGTCTTTATTCAGATCGCCGGCGGCCGGACCGGATGCCCCCACGAAATCGCCGCCGGCCGAATCAAAGCGATAGTCCCACAACAGGTTGCCCTCCGGGGAGTAGCACCGCATCAATCCGTCATAGGAAGGGACGATGATCTCCGGTCGGTTGTCGCCGGCCAGGTCCGCCAGGGCCGGCGCCGGGCACACCTGGACAATGTTGTCCTGATATCCGGTGAAGAGCGGTTCGCCCGAGCAGATCGGCGTTCCAAAACCGGGAACCCGGGTCATGTCCGCATTCAACGCCCAGAGGCAGTTGCCGCGATTGATGTACTCGCCGGCCCGTTCATGATCCGAGTAGAGGATCGCCTCGGCGATGCCGTCCCCATCCAGGTCGCCGAACACCGGCGGCGAGTCGGTGAATTCATCCCGGTCGTTGCCGTCGGAACCCCATCCCTGTTTGGCGAGTTCAATGTCGTGGAACATGGGGGTGCTGCTCACATAGGGGCGGTCAAACGCCGAATGGGCCGACATGGGGCTGCCGTCGGCTTCCATAAAACCGATATAGGCCGAATCGTAGGTGCTGATCACTTCCAGGTCGCCGTCGCCGTCGATGTCGGCCGCCCCGATATTCTGGTTGTATCCACCGTAATCGACGCACGCGTCGCAATCGACGACTTGGGGCCATCCGTCCAAAACGGCGCCGTCGATGCGCCAGACCACGGTCACCGGGCCGCTGGACGTTTTGACCGCCAGGATTTCCATCTTTCCATTCCCTGTGAGATCCGCCGCCGCAATGGCCCGGATTTCACCTGTGGAACCGGGAAAGGACTGGGGCCAGCCGCTCTGAATCAGGCCGTTGTGGTCGTAAACCACCGCTTTGTTGGCGTAAGCGATGACGATCTCCCCTTTGCCGTCGTTGTCCAAATCGCCGACGACCGGCGATGCATACTGTCGGCTGCCGCCGTGATCGTTCGGCGATGTGGCGTTTTCGCCCACGGGCGCCCGCCACAGCAAAACGCCGGCGTCGTTCCAGACATAGAGAACGCTGTGCCGGCCGGCGACGATCTCCTGCCGGCCGTCGCCGTCCAGGTCATACACCGCGGGCGAGGCGAACCAGTTTTCATCCCAACTCGCGGGAAGGGTGGTCCGCGGCGCCGGCTCGGCGACCGGTTCGTTTTCGGGAGCGGCGGCCGACTTCAGTTCGTGGATCGCCTCCGCCAGACCGGCCCGGTCGTCGCCGTTTACGTCCTGTGAATAGATGGATGCCATGCCGGCGGCGATTTTCAGACATTCAACGGCGTTTGAGAGGTGGTCGGAAGGGGCGGCATGCGCCGCTGTTAATGGCGGGGAAAAAAGGACCCAGAATACGAGAGGAAAGAGGGTGCTCATGTGGGATTTCATTTGCGACGCTCCTGGAAAAGGGTGGGGATCTTCAGAAACCCGGGAAGCGTTTCGGGCTATGTGGGAAAAATATGACAGAGTTTAGGGGAAGTGTCAACACGTGTGGGGTTGGCTCAGGCCGGGGAATGATGAAAAGGCCCGGCTGGTCGTGGGCGCCGGGCCTTTGGGCGACAGAAATCGTCGGACCGGAATGGATCCCCGCCCAGAGTGCGGAGATCAGCCTTCTTCAGCGGCCCCTTCCACCCCCTTGCTGAAATCGGTGGGCATGTTGGCGGTTCTTCCCGTGAGTTCGCGGTCGAGCATCAGAAGCGCGTGGGGGTTGTCGCCGATGAGCTTCAACTGGGCGATCATGTCGTTGTCGTTTTCTTCCTCCTCCACCTGCTCGGTGACGTACCACTGGAGGAAGATCCGGCTGGCGTGGTCCTTTTCCTCAATGGCCATGTCCATCAGATCGTTGATGCAGCGGGTGACGTACTGTTCGTGTTCCAGCGTCTTGGTGAACATGTCGAGGGGCGAGGCGAAATCCGCCGGCGGTTCGGCGATGGCCTTGAGTTGGATGGTCCCGCCCTGGCGGGCGACGTATTCGTAAATCTTCATGGCGTGGTACATCTCTTCATGGTACTGGACCATGAACCAGTTGGCGAACCCTTTCAGCCCCAATTCGTTGGATTTGTTCGACATGGACATGTAGAGATAAGCGGAATACATCTCTTTGTTGATCTGGTCGTTGAGGGCGTCGGTCATCTTTTGGCTTAACATCGGCGTTCTCCTTTCAATTCGGGTTATGGCCAGTTATACCCCACATAATAGTCAGCCGATGTTCGGCTGTCGAGAGACTTTTTGGGGACCGGACGCGCCGTTCGCCATCGACTCCGGAATCCCTTGCGTCTGGTGATTTTTACCTTGACTTTGATTCCGGAAAGGCCACAAAGTGACAGCCATTGGATCGCTTTCGCCCCCTGTTCGGCGTCTTGCGGGTCGGGCGAAAGCCGAAACGCTTAACCGAAAGGAATTGCAAATGCCGAAAATGTCTTTATTGGTATGGATATCCATCTTCGCCCTGGCCCTGACGGCATCGACGGCCCTGGCCGAATCCCCTATGAACCCCGGTCAATGGCGGGTGGTCACCAAGACCGAAATGCCGGGCATGCCCATGGCCATTCCGGATGTCACCCACACCTACTGCCTGACGGAAGAGGACATGGTCCCCCGGAACGAGGAACCGGGGCAGGATTGCAAGACCGTGGACTACAATGTTTCCGGCAACAAGGTCGCCTGGCGCATCGTCTGCGAGGGCGCCCAGGGAAAGACGGACAGCCGGGGGAAGATCACCTACCACGGCAACACCTTCGAGGGATCGGCGGAAACGACGGTGAACGTGCCCGGCCAGGGGAAAATGACCATGACCAACACCATGAGCGGAAAGCGGATCGGGGACTGCACGAAATAG
>CAZZBE010000265.1:0-6545 GCA_964652715.1 uncultured Desulfobacteraceae bacterium | reverse complement strand
GATTTGAAAATGCTGGCCGTGATCGTGCGGTCCGACGGACCGGATCTCTTTTCCATCCTCATGAAAGTGTTCGAATCCTGCTGCGGGGAAGACGGATTCGACGCCGCGACCTCTTCCAAACCCCGGTCGGACATCGAAAAACTCGGCCTGGCCCCCGCCTTCTGGACCTTCGTGGCCCGGACCTTCGGTTATATCGACGACTTCGCGCCCAAACTGTCCGATTTCCTGCTGCGTCTCTTTGTCACCGATTTCGCCAACGGGCTAAAAACCGACCCGCCGGCGTCCCTTTCCCATTTCATCATCCCGAGTCCGTCCCACGCCGTGAACGCCGCCGTGTTTCTGTCCCAGTGGCGGAGTCATCTCCACGGATTCCGCCATTACAACACCGTTTCGGACCACGTCGCCAAAAAGCTCAAACAGGACCCTGACACCGGGCATTTCGCTCAATGAAAACAGTCGATCTGAAAGTGCGTCCAATTCGACACCATCTGGAGAAGCGGGTTCGGGCGCGCATTTTCCTTTGCATGCTGGCGTACTATGTCGAGTGGCATATGCGAGAGGCATGTAAGAGCCTGCTTTTTACTGATGAAGACAAGGAGGGTGGGAAGAGTCGGGACCCGGTCGCGCCGGCGAAACGCTCCGATGCGGCGCTCCAGAAAGTGCATTCAAAAAGACTTGGAGACGGAACACAGGTTCATGGTTTTCACACTTTGCTGAAACTTATGAGTCAAATCGTTCGCAATAAATGCCGAGTTCGAAACGCCGACCCTGATGAATCGACGTTTGAAATTTTGACCACCCCAAGCGAGAAACAGCAGATCGCTTACGATTTGCTCAAAAAAATTGCCGTGTAGGCAGAGCTGCACGGCAAGATTCAAATTTAAAGCACCAATATTATAGCGTATTAACGTCTTTTCAAAAAAGGAACTTGAGATTAAAAACATGTAGCATTTATGTAGCAATAAGCAAAAAAGGGTTACGGCCTAAACCGTAACCCCCTCGTTTTTGTTGGTAGGCACGATTGGATTTGAACCAACGACCTCTACCGTGTCAAGGTAGCGCTCTCCCCCTGAGCTACGTGCCTTCAGGTTTCCCTTAAAGTCCACACATAGGTACCACCTTCCCCGGCCGTTGTCAAGAAAAAGGATGCGCCGCGTCCAAAACCGCCCGCACCGCGACATCCAGGTTCGATTGTGGCGACGGGTTTAAGCCACGGTGCGGGCCAGGCCGGTGAGGGCCGGCATGGCCCGCCGGGGCATGGCAAGAAACGCCTGACGGGAGGCTGCGTCCACATGGAGGATTTCCGCTGAGCGACCGTTCATATCTTTCCGCCTCCAGCCGAAAATCTCCGTATCGGCGCGGTCGCCGTCCAGAATGCGCTGGATTTTGAAGGCCGGGGCCATACGGGGGTCGTGGCCGGTGAAGTTTCCGGATTTATAGCCAATGCCGATGAGGCCCGCCGTTTTGACGTCGATGATGAGAGGCGGCATCGCATCGTTTGCGAAAGGGGATGCCAATTCTTCGACCTGATCAGGGATCGGATTCCCCATGGTTGCCTCCATTTCCGGGGCGTCGAACTGTCTTTCGTTTGTGCTTGACAACCGATTTCTGATTTGAAATAGGTGATGTCGAAAAGTAAGTTGAACGGACGCTCACTAAGCTGAACAAACGCTCACTCAAGATACGCTGAATCGGCGAGGATGCTGCAAACCCCCATGTCAATCAGGAATGTAAATCTCTCCTCCGCGGTCGCGCCGCAAGGGCTGCTTCCATTTTCCATCAGACGCCCTTCGCCCTGTCAAAAGGACTTCCCCGAAACGAATAATGGCTGGCCCAAAGCTTGTCAATGGAGCGCTCATCAACCTATGCCGCCCCCTTCCTGAACCTGCCGGACAACAGCTTTCAAAATCATCTCAAAATAAGCGATTAACAAAAGGGAGTCTTCAGAAAACGATTTTAGCCGATCCATGGGCTGGAGATCGGTTCGCAGCGATCCCATTCCGATGGTTGGTTAAAATGGTTTTCTGAGGGCATGGATCGTCACGGCAAAAACCGTCGCGCGTGAATGATCCATGGCGCGATGCGTCATTGCCGGGTTGCATCCATGCCGCAAGAGGGACAGTTAGAAGGAATAAGTTTGAGCGGAGGCAAAGTCTAACTGTCTCGATTTTTCTGTTCACCCCACAACCCCCCTACTTTTAAGGAGTTTTTAGAATGGCAATGGAGAGCGTTTACAAAGAAGCGATGGCAATCAACAGCATGGAAGATCTGGAAAAGCGCCGGGAGGCGGCCAAGGCGTTTTTCGAAAAGCTCAACCACATGGAACTTCCCGAATATTTCAACTGGGCCGAAGAAATTCTGGAAGGCCTTCAGGCGAAAGAGCGCGGCGACCAGACGGCCATCCTCTGGGCGGACATGGGAACCGGCGAAGAACGTCGGTACACTTACAAGGAGCTGGCGGCCGAAGGCAATCGGTGCCTGAACTTCCTGCGCAAACACGGCATCGAACAGGGCCAGAACATGTACATGATGATCCCCATCGTGCCGGAAACCTGGTTCGCCACCCTGGCCTGCCTCAAGGGCGGGCTGATCAACGTGCCCACGGCCACCTCCATGACCGTCCGGGAACTCCAGTTCCGGTTCGAAAACTATGCGCCCGACAGCATCGTGGCGGAAGAAGCCGCCGCCGAGGCCATCGACGAAGCCCTGGAAGCCACGGGCGCCCAGCCCAAGATCAAGGTCGTTCTGGGCAAAAGAGACGGCTGGATCAGCTACAGCGAACTGGCGAGCGAATCCGATGCCGCGGAAGGCGCCAGGATCAAAAAAGACGACGTGCTGATCTGCTTTTTCACCTCCGGCACCACCGGGCTGGCCAAACAGGTGGGCCACAGCGCCGCCTCCTACCCGTTGGGCCACCTGTCCTCCGCGGCCATCATCGGCATCCGCCCCGGCGAAGTCCATCACAACCTGTCGGCGCCGGGCTGGGCCAAATGGGCCTGGAGCAGCTTTTTCGCTCCTCTCAACATGGGCGCCATCGTGGCCGGTTTTCATTTTACCACCCTGGATCCCACGACCTATCTGGAATATGTGTCCAAATACAAGGTCGCCACATTCTGCGCCCCGCCCACGGCATGGCGGGCCTTTATCGGGCAGGACCTGACCCGGTTCGACTTTTCCGCCCTGCGGTATTCGGTCAGCGCCGGGGAGCCCCTGAATCCCGAGATCATTCAGCAGTGGAAAAAGCACACCGGAACGGAAATCCGGGATTTCTACGGCCAGACCGAATCCACCGCCATGATCGGCAATCCGCCGTGGATGGAAGGCAAAATGCGCTTCGGCTCCTTCGGCGCCCCGTTTTACATGTACGACGCGACGCTGGCCGACGACAAGGGCGAGGAGATCACCGAGACCGAAAAGACCGGACACATCGTGGTGCGGCTCGACCGCTGGCGGGCCATCGGCCTGTTCACCGAGTACATCGGCAATCCGGAGAAAATGGATCAGGTGTTCATCAACAATTATTATTACACCGGCGACCGGGCCTACTTCGATGAAGACGGCTACTGGTGGTTCGTGGGTCGGGCCGACGACGTGATCAAGTCTTCCGACTACCGGGTCGGCCCGTTTGAAGTGGAAAGCGCCCTCATCGAGCACCCGGCCGTGGCCGAGGCCGCGGTGGTGGGCAGCCCGGACCCCAAACGCTATCAGCTGGTCAAGGCGTTCGTGATCCTGGTTCCGGGCTATGAGCCCTCGCGCGAGCTGGCACTGGAGCTGTTCCGGCACACCATCAACATTCTGGCCAAGTTCAAGATCCCCCGCATCATCGAATTCGTCACGGAAGTGCCCAAGACCATCAGCGGCAAAATCCGGCGAATCGAGCTTCGGGAGGGTGAAATCATCCGGAAGAACAAAGGGGAGGAAAAGGCCCAGGGCGAGTATTTCTACCATGAATTTCCTGAGTTGAGTTCCAGGAAAAAAGACTAACCCGCGAAAAGGAGGGAAAGCATGAAAGAACAGCTGTACAAAAAGGAAACGCGCATCACGGTGCTCTTCGTGATCGTTTTGCTGATCTTCGGCCATTTTGCGCAACTCTTCAAACTGTTTCCGTCCCTGCAGGGCGGCGCCCTGTGGGGATTTCCCGTACACTATATCGTCCCCATTCTGATGGGATGGTTCGGCCTGCTGATCATCTCCATTATCATGGCCGTGGTGCTCAACAAGTTCGACGACGACATGGATCAGTACACCGGTTCGCTGGAAAACAAGGACTCCGGCGACGCCGCATAAATCAGGGGGGAAAATATGGAAGCAACTGAATTTGTATTGCCGAGCATGTGGATGGGCATCGTGGTCGTCGTTGTCCTGTTTGCCGTCTTTTATTATGTGGGCTGGTGGGCGGCCAAAAAGACCACGAGCGAAGAAGACCTGTACGCCGCGGGCTTCGCCATCGGTCCGGTCACCAACGGCCTGGCCATGGGCGCCACCTGGGCCAGTCTGGCTACGTTTATGGGCGTCATCGCGCTGATTTACAAACTCCAGGCGCCGTTCGTGTATCTCTGGATCCAGTGGGCCCTGTCGATTCCCCTGCTGACGCTGCTGTACGGCACCTGCCTGCGGCGGATGAAGGCGTACACGCCGGCATCCTTTATCAAGGTGCGCTACGGGAACCAGGCGGCCATCGTGATCATCGCCTGGATGTGCCTGAGCATGATCATGTACGCCCTGGGCCAGATGATCGGCCTGGGCATGGCCTTCGAGGTGCTGTTCGGCCTTCCCTACAAGTACGCCCTGATCATCGTGGGCATCGCCACCATCGGCTTCATCACCATGGGGGGCATGTACGGCGCCTCGTATAACGCGGCCTTCCAGATGGTGGTCATGATCATCGCCATGGTGGTTCCCATGGGGGCCATCATGAAGGCCATGGGATCCTCCGGGTGGTGGTTTCCGCCGCTGGCCTACGGCGACATGGTTCCGGAGATGCTCAAGCAGATCCCCACCTTTTTCGACATGAAATACGACTACCGCTGGTATTTCGCCCTGATCCCGGCCTTTACCATGGGGCCCATCGCCCTGCCGCATCTGGCCATGCGGGTGTTCACCTCGTCGAGCATCAAAAGCGCGCGCTGGTCGGTGGTGTGGTTTATCCTGTTTCTGGGGCTGCTGTTCGCCGGCGCCTATACGGCGGGATTCGCAGGGAACTACTTCAGCGCAACCACCGGCAACGTGATCCAGAAACCGGACCAGACCATCCTGATACTCAACGTCTTCTACAACCCGGCCATCGTGGCGGCGTTCGTGGTGGGCGGCGCGGTGGCCGCCGGCATGTCGACCATCAACGGAAACCTGATGGCCATCGCCGGTCTGGTGGGCGGCGATTTGCTGGGCATCCTGGCCCCGAAAATGCAGGGCGAAAAGAAAATGCGCTGGGGATATCTGGCCCTGGGCATCGGCGGTATCATCACCATTCTTCTGGCCTTCAACCCGCCGAAATTCCTGGTCACCAGCATCCTGTGGGCCTTTGGACTCCTGGCCACCTCGGTCAGTCCGGCGATTTTGATGGGCGTTTGGTGGAAACAGGCCAACAAGCTGGCCATGATCATTTCCTCTGCGCTCTGCGGCATCATCTACATCATCATTTCCCCCCACGTGCTGTCCGGCGTCGTGGTCGGCAGCGGCCTGGTGGCCGCCCTGGGCATGTCGGGCGCCATGGTCACCGTGCCGCTGTCTTTCATCTCGTTCATTCTTTTGTCCCTGCTGTTCAACAAGATGCAGATGTCCGCGCCGAGCATGGAGGACAAAAGAATGGTCGACCGGATCCACGGCTGGGGCGCGGATTATGATGAGGACCGGTACAACGGCATCATCATGCCCGCCGTCCTCGTGGGCATCAGCGTGATTGTATTTATCTGGGGATTGCAGCCGTGGTAGCCCGGCGGCATCCTTGATTTGACAACATTTTACTGTTTCAGGCAGAAGAAGGGCGAACCGCCTTTCTTCTGCCTGTTTTTTGTCGCCGGATCAAAAACCGACGGCGACCTGTGAAAGCATTCGGAGTTCAGATGACCTATTTATCCGCCATGAAGGCCGTGCTCCGGCTCGATGAGACCGTTTACCCGGCCTTGATGGCCGAACATCGCACCATCCGCTGCGCCATGATCAATGTTCTGGCGTTCGGGGTGGTCCATGCCCTGTTTTCCCTTCATTACAGCCGCGCCATGTCGGTCGCCGACGGGGGCGTCGAGCCGCTTCCGGCGGTTCTGCAACTGGCCTTTATCCTGATCGGCGCGGCCGTGGCGTTTCTCATGCACATGGGGGCCGCGCTGTTTTTATGGGTGTTTGCCCGGGGCATCGGCGGCAATACGGCATTTTTGCCCGTCTATTTCAACCTTGGGGTCTCCTTCGTCGGGCTGTGGCCGCTGGCGCCGGCCCTGGCCGCCGTGCAGGCGGGGGTTCGGAGCCCCGCCGCCTGGGCCTTTTTATGCGCCGCGTCGGTTTACGGCCTCGCGGTGATTTTAATCGGGGCGAAAAGCGCGTCCGGGCTG
>CAZZBE010000264.1:0-6548 GCA_964652715.1 uncultured Desulfobacteraceae bacterium | reverse complement strand
TTTCACCGGGGCCCCGGCCGCCGATGCCGCCGGTGAGCCGGGACATGGCCGTGTTCTTGGTCACCAGGCGGGGCAACAGGTATTTGAGCTGGGCCATCTCCACCTGAAGTTTCCCTTCCCGGGTCCGGGCCCGCTGGGCGAAGATGTCGAGGATGAGCTGGGTCCGGTCGATGATCTTCAGTTCGGTGCCTTCGGAGATGGAGCGGATCTGGGACGGGTTGAGTTCCTGGTCGAAGATGAGCATGGACACGCCCTTCTGGAGCGCGAGGATGACCAGTTCCTGGAGCTTGCCCCGTCCCATGAGAAGCCGGGGATCGGGCTTTTTCCGCTGCTGGAGAACCGTGTCCGCCACCGCGATGCCGGCGGATCGGACCAGTTCCTTCAGTTCGGCCAGGGAGTCCTCCGCGATCCGCCGGGGCTGGGTGGTCACGCTGATGAGCAGGGCCCGCTCCCGGCCGTCCCCCGCGTCGTAGAGGGCCCGGACCCCGGCCATCTCCGCCTCCAGGGCCCGGATGGTCCGGAGGCAGTCGATGTCCAGTTCGTCGGGCCGAAGCGGGTCCATGATCCGACAGGGTTCCTTTTCGGTGCTGCCGGGCAGGATATGGCCGGCATGGACCCGATGGGGAAATCCCTCCGCGGTCAGGGTCACCGCCGCCATCATGTCGAGGCGGAGCAGCGACAGGTCGATCACGTCGTCCGTGGTCAGGGGCTCGTTTTTCAGGTGGGTATGGACGCACCGGAGCCCCTTGAGGCGGCCCGGCATGGACCGGTAATCGTCGGTGTCGGGGATGACGATTTTATTGTCGTCGCCCACGATCACAAAGGGAATCCGCCCCTGCCGGTCGATGAGCACGCCGATCTGGCGGTGGATCTCGTGGGAGAGGCCGGCCATTTCCCGGGCCAGATCCTGGGTGGCCAGAAACCGGGGGGGGACCCGGCGCCGGTACAGCCGCTCGATCCGGCCCATCTGGTTCGATTTCAACCCGTCGGTGTTGCCGTAGATCTTTTTCATGGAAAGGAACGTCGTCGGCGCGTCACGTTTTAAACCATATGATCGGGCGCCGGATTTTCGAACCGGGTGTAGGCGTCAATGAAGGTCAGGGGGGCCATGCCGATGGGGCCGTTTCGCTGCTTGGCCAGGATGATCTCCGCCTTGCCCCGGTTGGGGTTGTTCTCGTCTTTGTTGTAGACCTCGTCCCGGTAGATGAAAGCCACCACGTCGGCGTCCTGCTCCAGGGCGCCCGATTCCCGGAGGTCGGAGAGCTGGGGCCGTTTGTCGCTCCGCTCCTCCAGTTTCCGGTTGAGCTGGGAAAGGGCCATCACCGGCGCCTGGATTTCCTTGGCCAGGGCCTTGAGGGACCGCGAGATCTCGGAGATCTCCAGATCCCGCCGTTCGGCGCTGGTCCGGCCCTTCATGAGCTGGAGGTAGTCGATGATCACCAGGCCCAAGTCCTTTTCCATCTTGAGCCGTCGGGCCTTGGCACGGATTTCCATGGCGGAAATGTCGGGGGAATCGTCGATGAAGATGGGGGATTCCGACAGGACGTCGGCCGCATCCGTGAGCCGGGCCCAGTCCTCCCGGCTGAAAAACCCGCTCCGGAGCCGGGACGAATCGATGCGGGCCTCGGAACAGAGGAGCCGCATGGAGAGCTGCTCCTTGGACATTTCCAGGGAAAAGACCGCCACCGGAATGTTGGCCTCCAGGGCGGCGTTCCGGGCGATATTTAGAGCGAACGCGGTGTTGTGAACGCAGATGTCGTTGGCCACGAAATTATGGGTTCTGGGTATGGTCAGGTCGTACACCTGTTTCACGCCGACGGATTCTATGGAAACGATTCGATCCCAGTAGACGTCGCTTTCGGCCAGCCGAACCAGTTCGGCCCAGGATGCATCCCCCTTGGCCTCGGCCAGCCGCTTCCAGATTTCCCGGGGAATCAAATCGAGGTTGGTCTGGTATTTTTTGGCGTGAAGGGCTTCAAGCGCTTTTTCAAGCTGCTCTTCCTTTCCGAAAATGCCGATTTCCAAGCCAAACCGTCTGATGGATTGAGCGTCGGTGATATCGAGTTGCCAGGCGCTTCGGCGCTCGTCCTTGTAGCGCACCGAGCGATGCTTGAGCTTTCCAATGATGCCGAACCGCAACATCAGGTGCTGGACCTGTCGAATCAGCTTCTCGCTGACGCTGGCATATCCCAGCTGGACCTGCCCACTGTTCAAATTGCAGATCCATCCATCGGTGGCGAACAGCCGGTTGAGGAACACCGCGACCTGTGGGCGGAGGAGCTTGAACACCGATGCCGGCACAAACTTTTCGTGGGCATCCTTCCCGTAGATGCCCAGGGACGCCAGCCAAAGGGTCAGGGGGTTCCGACTGTTTTTGGCAATGTCGGCATATTCCCGGTGGTCGGTCTTATGCGTCAAGTCCTCATCTTGAGCGATCAGATCGAAAATGTCAGGAGAAGGAGCGCATTTGCCGTTTACCCAAAGGCTGACGCTGGCGGCCGACACCCCCAGAAAGCGGGCGAACTGGTACTGGGTCATCCCCATGAGTCCGATTTTTTCCGCCAGCTTTTTTCCGTAAGCGACGCGGTTTTCACCGGCATCCCCGGCCGAAACCCGGATAGAGGGCGACCGGTCGGTCGGCGTCGACAGGAGCGCCCTGCATCCGCCAAATTCGGCGACAGCTTCCGAAAACTCGTCGAGAACCCGCTGATTCTGGTTGGTGAACCTCGGCGAGGGGTCGGTCAGATTGCCGTCGCCGATCAAATACGCCAGCAGCTTGATCTCGCAGTCGCGCAACGATTCAGTTCCGAAAACATCCAGTTGCCGCGGTACGGCGACGGCATCGCCGGGAACCAGTTCAGAAAGCGGTTTCCAGCCATCAACCGTCAAAAAGGGATGGGACAGGGTGGTCTCGACATAGCGCCCCAAATTAGTGGTCACCCGGAAAACAGGCTTTTTACCATCATTGATGAAATCCGAAGGATTGACCGGGCTGAACCGCCAGCTTTCGCCCAGTGTATAGACCGAGACATCTTTGCGTCCGCGGATATCCTCTATGGTTGCAATGTCGCCGTCCTCGAGGAGAATTTCCGTGGATGCCGCGCAGCATTTGCCCATTGATGGCCTGGCCGCCACGATGATGAGGTCCGCCGGCTGGAGGCCGGCGGTGAAAGTGTCGAGCTGGGAAAAGCCGGTGGGGACCCCGGTGATCAGGGCCTTGTTGCCCTGCCGTTCCTCCAGGGTGTCGATGTTCCCCTCGATGATCTGGCTGATGGGGAAAAAAGACTTGCTGGTCTTGTGCTTGGAGATCTCGAAGACGGCGTTCTCGGCGAAATCGATGACGTCGTCCACATCGCCGGCGTCTTCGAAGCACCGCCGGGCGATGGCGTTGGATTTGATGATCAGCATCCGGAGGGACGCCTTGTCGTGGATAATCCGGGCGTAGTGCTCCGCGTTGACCGCCGCCGGCACCTCGTCCAGCAAGGAGGCCAGGAAGGCCGCGCCGCCGATCTCCTCCAACTGGTGTTTTTCCTCCAGCACGTTGGAAAGCGTGATGAGATCCACCGGCTCGTTCTTTTCGAACAGCTCGGCGACGGCGGAGAAGATCTTCTGGTGCTTGGGCCGGTAGAAATCCTCCGCCGCCAGGATCTCCAGGACATCAAGGAGGACGCTGTTGTCCAGCAGAATCGAACAGAGCAACCCCTCCTCGGCGTCCACATTCTGGGGCAGGACCTTGTCCTGGGGAATGGCGGCCCCGGCCGGACGTCTTTCCTCGTGTTTGGCCATCTAAGCCTCCCCCCTGACGGCGTGTCGACCCAATGCGCCGCCTATTCCGGCACAACCTCGACGGTGATCTCCGGCTCCACGTCGGTGTAGACCCGGATCGGCACCGAATAGGTCCCGGTCTCTTTGATGGGTTCCGGCAGCAGGACCATCCGCTTTTCCAGGTCGATGCCCAAAGTGGAGAGGGCCTGGACGATATCCCGCTCGCCGACGGAGCCGTAGAGCCGGTTCTCATCGCTCACCCGGGCGGGGATCTGCACGGAGACGCCCTCCAGCTGTTTGGCCATTTGTTCCGCGACCTGCTTTTCCTTGGCCATCTTCAGTTCGAACTTGGCCTTTTCCTGTTCCAACCGCTTCCGGTTGGGCTCGGTGGCGTGGACGGCCTTTTGTTGCGGCAGCAGGTAGTTGCGGGCGTAGCCGGGTTTCACGTCCACTTCCGAGCCGATGATGCCCAGGGATTTGATGGTTTCCGTGAGGATGACTTTCATTTTTCAACCTTCCCTATAGATTGCGATGGTTTGTCTCGCGGGGCTCTCATTCGCCGTCCGGCGGGGCTTCCAGTTTTCTGAAATTGAGCCAAATGTCGAAAAATCCGAGGCCGATCACCAGAAACAGGAACAGTTGCTGCAGGGCGATCAGGCTGTAGAGAAACACCCGGACGACGATGGGGAACCGTTTTTTCTCGAAAAAATACGAAACGATGGCGATACCCCCGAAAAAATAGACGGTCATCAGGACGATGAGGCCGTTGAGGGCGATGATCTTGATGGTTTTGTCGGGCAACAGCAGGCCGACGCCGCAGAGGATCGCCCCCCAGACCAGGAACTCGGGGGGCTTCCAGAGGCGGAGCGACCCGTAATCCGGGCA
Source organism: uncultured Desulfobacteraceae bacterium (assembly GCA_964652715.1). Classification (GTDB taxonomy): domain Bacteria; phylum Desulfobacterota; class Desulfobacteria; order Desulfobacterales; family JAABSP01; genus JAABTD01. Next base: position 1,898 of record CAZZBE010000264.1, on the reverse strand, counting down.
TGTCAGCTCCCTTTTGCGCAGCAACGGCCGGGCCAGGAGCACTGTCAGCCAGGCGGCGAAGAGCACGAAGGCGGCGGTCATGCCCGGCAGGATGCGGACCAGGACATAGGCGATCTCGTCCAGAGAGTTCGCGATCATCGCCACGTTCTCCTCGGACATGCCCATGCGCCGGTAGACGTCGAGGGTCAGCGCCAGGTTCTTCGACAGATAGTCGGACATCGACCCGAAGACGTCGATGCCGGCCAGGTTGCCGTAAAGCACCAGCAGGAACCCGGCCGACCCCAGCACGATCCCGCCCGTCCAGGCGACGGTCCGCTCCACGGAAAAGTCGGCCTCGAAACATTCCGCCAGCAGGTACCCCATCAGCATCAACCCCCCGAAAAAGAGCATGTCGAAGGAGGCGACGCCGACGGAAATGGCCACCACCAGGGCGGCCGCCGCCGGAACGAGGGCCCCCGCTCTCCGGCCCAGTTTGGCCCGGAAAAGCAGGGTGGGCAGCGGGACCAGGAAGGACAGGAAAAACCCGAAGATCGGAATCGCCATGGAGGCGGCGAAGAGCAGACTGGTGACCGCCGCCCCGGTCGCGATATCCCGGGCGGGGATGGAACCGCCGTTTTCGTGCCCCTGGGTCATCACGCTCTCCCCATTCTCGCGCCGATCCGCCAGGAGATCAGGCCTCCAGCGCGCCGACGTAGGGCAGCAGGGCGATGGCCCGGGCCCGCTTGATGGCGGTGGTCAGCCGCCGCTGGTGCTTGGCGCAGGTGCCGGAGATCCGGCGCGGGATGATCTTGCCCCGCTCGGTGATGAAATATTTCAGGGTGCGGGCGTCCTTGTAATTGATAATCATGGTGCTGTCGGCGCAGAACCGGCAGACCTTCCGCCGGTGAAAGACGCGCCGTTTTTTGCCTCTGCCGGGTCGTCGTCTGGGATTGACAGCCATCGGTTATGCCTCCTCTTCGCTTGCACGGGTTTCGGTGGTGGATTCAGTCGGTTCGGACGGCGTCTCGGCCGCCTCGGCTTCACCCCCGGCCCCGGCCGCCGCCTGTTCCCGGGCGGCTTCCGCATCGGCCTGTTCCTGCTGAATGGCCGCCGCGTCCACGTCCTTTTCCAGAAGGACGGTCAGGTACTTCATGACCCGGTCGTCGATCCGGAAAAACCGCTCCAGCTCGTCCACCAGCGGCCCCATGCCGCAGTAATCCAGACGGACGTAATGGCCGCGCCGCTTTCTCCGGACCTCGTAGGCCATCTTCTGGTTGCCCCACTCGTCGAACTCCACGAGATACCCCCCCTGCTGGGGGATCAGTTCCCGGACCCGGGTGAACAGGGCGTCGCGCTGCTCCTCCGTTGCCTCGGGATCAGCAATAAAAACGGACTCATACCTCCTCATACACCCTCCTTGCGGATACAGCCCCGACGGTCGTCGCCGGAGCAAGGATTAAAACCGGCCGCTCAATGCCAGCGGCGTCGGCGACATCAAAAAAGGGTTAGCTCCTAAAAGCTAACCCCGCCTTTGCTGATGGTGGGCCGTTCAGGAATCGAACCTGAAACCTACTGATTAAGAGTCAGTTGCTCTGCCTAGTTGAGCTAACGGCCCATGCAATTTGTCGCTCCCAAAAACAAAATCGTCTTTTAGCAGGTCCGACAGAGGCTGTCAATGGAAAATTTTGGCAAAAAATTTTAAGCGGCGATCCCCCGCTGTACTCAATGGCCGTAAAAATCTTTCTGCTTCTGTCCCTCTGTCCCCCTGTCCCTCTGTCCCTCTGTCCCTCTGTCCCTTTGTCCCTTTGTCCCTTTGTCCCTCTGTCCCTCTGTCCCTCTGTCCCTCTGTCCCTCTGTCCCTCTGTCCCTCTGTCCCTTTGTCCCTCTGTCCCTTTGTCCCTTTGTCCCTTTGTCCCTTT
>CAZZBE010000263.1:0-6578 GCA_964652715.1 uncultured Desulfobacteraceae bacterium | reverse complement strand
TACCAGCGCGACGCCGCCTTCTCCAGGCAGTCCGGACACAATCCCATGAATTCAAGGCGGTGGCCCATGACCTTGTATTCCGTGGCGCCCAGAAGCTTTTCCTCGATATTGTCGAGGGATCTCAGCGGCGCGTCGTCCAGCCGGTCGCAGTTGATGCACCGGATGTGGTAGTGCTTTTCCGGCACGCCGTCGAACCGCATGAGGCTGCCGCTCAGCTCCAGCTTCTGGATCTCGCCCAGCTCCGAGAGGAGTTCCAGGTTCCGGTAGACCGTTCCCAGGCCGATGCGCGGCAGTTTCCGGCGGACCATCTCGTAGACCTCGTCGGCGCTGGGATGGGTGTTGTTCTCCCGCAAAGTCTCCAGGATGACCCGCCGCTGCCGGGTCATGCGAAGGTTGCGATCCCTGGCGCCCGACTTGCCGCCATCCGAAGCCAGGGCGCCGGCATCCTCGGGTCTTTCCATGACTAACGCTTCTCGATCGGCGCCCACGAACACTCCTCCGGGCCGCAATAATCGCCCACATAGTCCGACTTCGGCCGGTAAAGGGCGGGCTTGGCCTCGGCCCCGCCGAACTGTTCCTCCAGCACATGGGCCACCCAGCCGGAGACCCGGGAGATGGCGAAGAGGGGGGTGAACATCTCCAGGGGAAACCCCATGGTATAATAGAGGGAAGCGCTGTAAAAATCGACGTTGGCGAAGATGTCCTTGCCCTTCCGCTCCTTGAAGGCGGCCTTGGCCTTCCTCTCCAGCTCCCTGGAGATTTCGTACCATTGGGTTTCGCCCGTTTTTTCCCCCATCCGCCGGGACATGGGGGCCAGGATCAGCGCCCGGGGATCGTCCGTATCGTAGACCGCATGGCCCAGCCCCATGATCTTCCCGCCCGAATCGAGCTGACGGGTCACGTAGGATTCCACGTTGCCGATGTCGCCGATCTCCTTGAGCATCTTCATGACCCGGGTATTGGCCCCCCCGTGGAGGGCCCCGGAGAGCGATCCGATGCCGCCGGCCACCGCCGCATAGATATGGGCCAGGGTGGAGGCCACTTCCCGGGCCGCGAAGGTGGAGGCGTTGAAGGAGTGCTCGGCGTGCATCACCAGGCAGGCGTCGAAAAACCGGGTCGCCTCGTCGCTGGGCCGTTCGCCGAAAAACATGTAGAGGAAATTGGCGGCGTGATCCAGATCGTCCAGGGGATCGAGCACCGGTTTCCCCTCCTTGATCCGCCGCCAGGCGGCCAGGACGGTGGGCAGTTTGGCGATGAGGCGCAGCCCCATTCTTTCGGCCGCGCCCTGCGATCCGTCCTCCACATCCGGGTCATGGTTGGCCAGCATGGGAACCGCGCCCTGGAGAATGTCCATGGGCAGGGACGACGCCGGACGGGTCTTCATGGCGTCGATCACTTCCGGGGGAATCGCCCGCTCCCCGGCCAGTCGGGCTTTGAAATCGGTCAGCGCCGTTTTTGACGGAAGGCTCTCGTACAACAGCAGGTGGATCACCTCTTCAAAGGCGGCGAATTCCGCCAGATCCCCGATGCTGTAGCCGCGGTAGATGAGTTTTCCCTGATCGCCGATCACGTTGCTGATCTTGGTGCTGGCGATCACCACATTCCGGAGGCCGGTGTCTTTAATCGGCGGCGCGGGGGCGCATTCTTCCATGGTTTTCCTCCTCTCTGGGCCATAACGATCTGGACGACCGGGGATCAAATGTCGATCCACATATCGGCTTCGTTTCCGCAAGTGGAACAGGCGGCGGTTCCCTTCACCCGCTTCTTCTCCCCCTGTTCTTCGACCCGATCCGCCTCCGGGGGCGCCGGCGCTTCTTTTTCAGGTTCCACCTCGGGCAGGGAACAGGTGACGACCATTTCCGCTTCGTTTCCACAGTTTTCGCATTTGCACACCTGTTTTTTCTGGATTGTCTCGGCCATTTTTTTCTCCTTATGCTTAAGTGGTGAAATGTTTTGTTTCGTTCGATCTGAAGGCCACAGGATTCCGATGTCATAGTGTCTATGGCTGTCGATTGTCAAGCAATAACGATTATAGACGGAACCGGCCCGATTTTCAACCCCAAGTTGACCCGGGCGCCAATCCTCATCGTTCTTGACACACCTTTGTTTTTGGACTAATTTAGGTGATTTTAACGGCATCCTTTATCGGGGCGTTCAGCGGATTCCACCCCAAAGCACAATATATTGGGACCTTGATATAGGATTGCAATATATTTAGGCGTCATAATCGATGACGCACCTCGGATTTGGACGGACACACATTGCAGCGATCAAAAAGGACAACAGGACAACAGGGATGGTGGCGGGGCAACGGCGCATCCCCCCATCCGGGGGAAGGGGCCTTCAAAGACGCCCTTTACCGCCTGGGCAAGCCCATCTCCATCGTCGACATGGACGGGGCGCTCGCCGTGTCCAATGACGGGGCGGCGATCCTGGGAAACGGGGCGGGCGACGGCCATCCCCTCCTGGCCCATGTGCCCCCGCTGAGACCGGAAAACCTGGGTGATCCCGTCTTCAAACAGGCCCATTCCCTGCGGTATGCCTATGTGGCCGGGGCCATGGCCAACGGCATCACCTCGGTGCGGATGGTCGAGGAGATGGGCCGGGCCGGCATGATCGGATTTTTCGGCGCCGGCGGATTGCCGCCCGAAAAGATCGAAGCGGCCATCCTGGCCCTCAAGGAGCGGCTGGGGGACCGTCGCCCCTTCGGCTTCAACCTCATCCACAGCCCCAATGATCCGGACCTGGAATGGGCCACCGTCGACCTCTACCTGAAACACGGCGTGAACCGCATCAGCGCCTCCGCCTACCTCAACCTCACCCTCCCCCTCGTTTACTATCGGGTCAAGGGCATTTACGAAGATCCCCGGGGCCGCGTGATCTGCCCCAACACGGTCATCGCCAAAGTCTCCCGCACGGAGGTGGCGCGGCGGTTCCTGTCGCCGCCCCCCGAAAAGCTGCTCATGGAACTGGTCCGGACCGGGAAGATCACCCAGGCCGAAGCCGACCTGGCCCGACGGATCCCCGTGGCCGAAGATCTGACGGCCGAAGCCGATTCCGGCGGCCACACCGACAACCAGCCGGCCCTCAGCCTGCTGCCCTCCATGATCGCCCTGCGGAACCGGCTCCAGGAGGAACACCGCTTCCACCGATTCCCCAGAATCGGCCTGGCCGGCGGCATCGCCACGCCGGAGTCCACCGCCGCCGCGTTCGCCATGGGCGCCGCCTATGTGCTGACCGGGTCCATCAACCAGTCCTGCGTCGAGGCCGGCACGTCGGACAAGGTCCGGTGCATGCTGACGGAGGCCTGCCAGGCGGACATCACCATGGCCCCGGCCGCCGACATGTTCGAGATGGGCGTCAAGGTCCAGGTGCTCAAACGGGGGACCATGTTCCCCCTGCGGGCCGCCAAACTCTACGACCTCTACCGGGCATACGATCGGTACGAAGCGATCCCCCGGGAGCAGCGAACCGCCCTGGAGCGGGACTTTTTCCAGCGCGGTTTTGACGCGGAATGGGCCGCCACCCGGGAATTCTTCTCCCGGCGCGATCCGGCCCAGATCGAGCGGGCCGAAAAGGACCCCAAACACAAGATGGCCCTGGTGTTCCGCTCCTACCTGGGGCGGTCGTCGGTATGGGCCGTGTCGGGCGATCCGGGGCGGGTCATCGATTACCAGATCTGGTGCGGGCCGTCCCTGGGCGCCTTCAACGAATGGGTTCGGGGGTCGTTTCTGGAACCCCCGGAAAACCGCCGGACCGTCACGGTGGCCCTGAACCTGCTCTTCGGCGCCGCCGTGGCGACCCGGGCCGCCGGGCTGCGGAACCAGGGAGCGGCCCCGCCGCCGGCGGCGGATCAGTACCGCCCCCTGACCATGGACGAGATGGCCCGCCGCCTGGATGGCGCGCCGCGGGCCGTCCCCTGAGAAACGAAAACCGAACACATCCCCAAATAAACCCATGGATTATCGCCAAAAGGACATGACAGACGATCGATCTCCCGTTTCCCACACGGTCCCCGCGGCCATCATCGGCATCGGGTGCATCTTCCCCCGGTCGCCGGACCTGAAAGGCTACTGGCGGCTCCTCCTCCAGGGAGGGGACGCCATCGCCGAGGTGCCGGACACCCACTGGTCCGCGTCCGATTATTACCACGACGACCCCAAAAAACCGGACCACGTCTACTGCAAGAGGGGCGGGTTCATTCCCCCGGTCTCCTTCGACCCCTCGGAATTCGGCATCCCGCCGTCCTCCCTGGAAGCCACGGACACCGCCCAGCTCCTGGGGCTGGCCACGGCCAAAGCCGCATTGAAGGACGCCGGGTACGACGTGGAAACCGACTTCGACCGCGACCGGGTCAGCGTGGTGCTGGGCGTCACCGGCACCCAGGAACTGGTCATCCCCCTGGGCGCCCGGCTGGGCCATCCCCGGTGGCGGAAGGCTTTGGCGGACGCCGGCGTCGATCCGGACACCGCCGAGGACGTGGTCGGGCGGATCGCCGATTCCTACGTCCCCTGGCAGGAGAACTCCTTTCCGGGACTCCTGGGAAACGTGGTGGCCGGCCGGATCTGCAACCGGCTCAACCTGGGCGGCACCAACTGCGTGGTGGACGCGGCCTGCGCCTCCTCCATGGGCGCCATCCACATGGCCCTGCTGGAACTCTTCACCGGACGATCCGACATGGTGGTGACCGGCGGCGTCGACCTGCTCAACGACATCTTCATGCACATGTGCTTTTCCCGGACCCAGATCCTGTCCCCCACCGGCGACGCCCGCCCCTTTTCCGCCGGCGCCGACGGCGCCGTCCTGGGGGAGGGGATCGGCCTCCTGGTGCTCAAGCCCCTGGCCGCGGCCGAGGCGGCCGGCGACAAGATCTACGCCGTCATCCGGGGCATCGGCTCCTCCAGCGACGGCAAGTCCCAGTCCATCTACGCTCCAAGGGCCAAGGGTCAGGCGAGAGCTTTGCAGACCGCCTACCGGAGCGCGGGGATCGATCCGTCCACGATCTCGCTGGTGGAAGCCCACGGGACCGGCACCCGGGTGGGAGACGCCGTGGAACTCAAGGCCCTGACGTCCGTGTTCGGCCCCGGCGACGGCGAGAAGCGGTGCGCCGTCGGGTCGGTCAAGTCGATGATCGGCCACACCAAGGCCGCGGCCGGGTCCGCCGGACTGATCAAGGCGGCCCTGGCCCTCCACCACAAAGTGATCCCCCCCACCCTCAAGGTGGACCGGATCGACCCCAAACTCGGCCTGGACGACAGCCCCTTTTACATCGCCACCCGGCGCCGGCCCTGGATCAACGGAACCGACGCGCCGCGTCGGGCCGGGGTGAGCGCTTTCGGGTTCGGCGGCAGCAACTTCCACCTGGTGCTGGAGGAGTACGAGCGCCGGAAAACGGCCCCCTCCTGGGACGGCTCGGTGGAGATCGTCGCCCTGTCGGGCGGCAGCCGGGAGGAGATCGGAAAAGGTCTGGAAACCCTGAAGGCCCTGCTATCCGACGCCGCCGCCTCGGATCTCCACATCGTGCGGGAAGCCCACGCCTCCCGCGGACGGTTCGACCCCGGCCATCCCCACCGGCTTCTGCTGATCCTCGATCGGTCCCAGGCGGCGGACGGCGGTCTCAAAACCGTCCTGGAAACCACCCTCCAGTCCATCCGGCCCGACGCCCCGGACACCGAAAACCTGCCGGCCAACGCGTTTTACGGCGGCCCCGACCGGCCCGGAAAACTGGCCTTCGCCTTTCCCGGCCAGGGGAGCCAGTATGTGGACATGGGCCGGGACCTCGTCTGCCTGTTCCCGGAGGCCCTGGACGCCGTGGACCGCTTCGCCGCCGGCTTCAGAGGCGACGGCCGCCTGAGCGACCGGATATTTCCCCCGCCGACGCTGGACGACGGTGAAAAGAAAGCGCGGGAAGCGGCTTTGCGGCGAACGGATATCGCCCAGCCCGCCATCGGCGCGGTCAGCCTCGGGATGCTCCGAATCCTGTCGGGTTTCGGCCTCTCCCCCGACGCCGTCTGCGGTCACAGCTACGGCGAACTCCCGGCCCTCCACGCCGCCGGCCGGATCGACGCGGACGCCCTGGCCCGCCTGTCCGCGCTCCGGGGCCGCCTCATGGCGGCCGCCGCCGGCGAGGGAACGGGCGCCATGGCCGCGGTCAAGGCGCCGCTGGAGACCCTCCAGGAAATCCTCCGGGCATCGGGCCTCGATCTGGTGCTGGCCAACCGGAACAGCCCGGAACAGGGCGTGGTCTCCGGCCCCGCCGCCGATGTCGAACGGTTCCAAACCCTTTGCGGGGAAAAAGGGGTGAAATGCGTCCGGCTGCCGGTGTCCGCCGCCTTTCACAGCCCCCTGATGCAGGGCGTCCGGGACTCCTTTGAAGGGGCCCTGGCGGACATCCCCTTCACCGCCGCCGGCATTCCGGTTTACGCCAACGCCGCGGGCGGACCCTACCCCGACGACGCGGCCGCCGCCCGGCGACTCCTGGCCGACGGGATCATCCGCCCCGTGGATTTCATCGGACAGATCCGGGCCATGTACGACGCCGGGGTCCGGACCTTCGTGGAGGTCGGCCCCCGGACCGT
>CAZZBE010000262.1:1159-6619 GCA_964652715.1 uncultured Desulfobacteraceae bacterium | reverse complement strand
ACCCCCCAAAATTCGGATTAATAAACTCCACCCGATCCTCCTTCTCAATTACGATCTTCCCATACTTCTGCGGATAAACAAACCGCCCGTTCCGCTCCACGATCAAATCCACGTCGCCTTCTCCGAATTGTCGAATCAGGTCGTCGATGGTCGATTCGGCCTGAACCCTTTCCTCAAATCCGTTGATAATGATAGCAATGTCGTTATCCACCATGGCGTACCCCTTCCTGCAACCGCCAATTTTCCAACACAAGACCATCAACTCGGGAAAACTCATCCGTGTTGGATGTGACCAAAATCATTCCACCAGAGATGGCGCTTCCGGCAATCAGCACATCATAAAAACCAATCGGCGAACCTTGGCGACGCAAGGCAACGCGAATCGTCCCGGCGGCCTTGGCGTCCGCTTCCCCAAAAGGCAGTATTTTGATCGTCGAAAGGAATGCTTGCAGCGCGGGAAATATTTTCTGGGCGCGTTTAGGGTTGAGTTGCAATCCATACTCGATTTCCATTATGGAGATCGTGGAAACGTAAAGCAATTGCGGCGACATTGACTTGATTTTCCGCAATGTGAGCGGATAGCCCTTCACAAAATCGCTGATGGCGCAGGTGTCCAGCAAATACTTCATGCCAAAGGATCCTCATGTGGTTCCGACAATTGGTGGCGTTCCGCCTCAAAGGGAGGAAAATCCGGATCGCCTGTATAATCCAAGACGATTTTGGGCCATAGCCCCGCGCCTTCGGTCTTTTTGGTGGAATCGGCAAACCGACTTGTCGTCTTGCTTTTCATAAATTCCACGAATGTCAGAACCTCTTGCACCGCAGGCTCTGGGAGCATCTTAACTTGTTCGTAGATTTTATCGGCGGTGTTCATTTCTCCTCCTTGATGTTAGGATCATACTCCACTCCCCCGCACACCGGACAATCCGGGTTTGGCGCAATCTTTACCTCCCGAAAACCCATATCCAGCCCCTGAAAGCACAGCAGCCGCTCTTTGAGCATCTCCCCCACGCCGGTGAAGTATTTGATCGCCTCCAAACTTTGAATCGATGAGATGATTCCGGCAGTGGGTCCCAGCACGCCGGGCGCGGGCCGATCCTTGCCGGCACTATCGGTAAAAATGCACTCCAGACACCCGGTCTCACCCGGAACAAAGCTCGACACCATGCCGTCGAATCCGTCGATGCCGCCGTAAATGAACGGAATGCCCCGGCTCATGGCGGCCCGGTTGAGGTGTAACCGAGTCGCCAAGTTGTCTGTGGCGTCCAATACCAGATCGGCGCCGGCGATGAGGGTGGCGGCGTTATCGCCGGTGATCGCCATCGCAACGGGTCGGATACGGCATTCCGGGTTGAGGGCGGAGAGCTTTTTCCGGGCCGATGCCGTCTTGGGCCAGTCCAGGTCCGCCGTGCGATGGAGGATCTGGCGGTTCAGGTTGGACAGGGATACCCGGTCATGGTCCGCGATGATCAGTTCACCCACGCCGGCGGCGGCCATATATTGGGCCGATATGGAGCCCAGTCCCCCGAGACCGGCGATGAAGACCGTGGCGGATTTAAGCCGCCGCTGGCCTTCTTCGCCGATCCGGGGGATCATGATCTGCCGGGCGTAGCGCTCCCGATCCAGACCTCCGAGGTTTTGGAAACCTCGGAGGTCTTTCCTGTGAGGCGATTCCGTCATTACCCTTCCGCCGCCTTCTTCTCCCGCAGCTTCATAAACACCCGCTCGCAGGTCAGCGGCAGTTCGTCGAACCGGATGCCCGTGGCGTCGTAGACCGCGTTTAAAATGGCCGGGATGGTGGGCATGATGGCCCCTTCCCCCACCTCTTTGGCGCCGAAGGGGCCGTTGGGCTCATCGCTTTCCACGATGATGGGGTCGATCTTGGGCATGTCCAGGGCCGTTGGCATCTTGTATTCGGCGAAATCGGGATTGATGACCCGGCCCCGGTCGTCGAACTTGACCTCTTCGAAGAGGGCCTCGCCCAGTCCCATGAAGACGGAGCCTTCCATCTGGCCTTCCACCGACAGCCGGTTGATGGCCCGGCCGCAGTCGTGGGCGTCGACGACCCGCTCCACGGTGATGTGGCCGGTCTCCATGTCCACGCTCACCTCGGCCACCTGGGCCGAGCCGCCGTAGGCCGGCGAGGTGCCCACCGCGGCGCCCTTGAACTTGCCGCCCAGCACCGGCGGTTTGTACTTGCCGGTCCCCACGATGGAGCCTTTGGCCAGGTAGGCGATGCGGGCCGCCTCGTTGAAGGTGAGGTGTTCGCCGTCGGGATTGTCGGTCCAGCCCCGGTGCTCCTTGATATAGCGGGTGCGGAGGGCCGAGAAATCCACGTCGCCGGACTTGAAGAGGATCACGCCCTCTTTGATGTCCAGGTCGCCGGCCGGGACCGAAAGTTCGTCGGCTAAAACCGCCAGCACCTGGGATTTGACGCTCTCGGCCGCCTCCTTGACGGCATGGCCGGTCATGAGGGTCTGGCGGCTGGAGTAGGCCCCCAGGTCGACGCCGAAGTCGGTGTCGCCGGATTGCAGACGGACGCTCTCCAGGGGGATGCCCAGGGCCTCGGCGGCGATCATGGCGAAGGTCGTGTCCGATCCCTGGCCGATCTCGGCGGAGGCCGTGTAGACCAGGGCCGTGCCGCCGTCCTCGGTGAGCTTGATCACCACGGTGCCGTGGTAGGTGTCGGACCGGTAGATGGGGTATCCGGCGCCGGAGACGAAGAATCCGCAGGCCATGCCGATCCCCTTGCCCGGCGGAAGCTTGCCCTTCTTCTCGTTCCAGCCCGAGCCCTCCCGGACCGCTTCGATGCACTCCTCCATCCCCAAACTCGACATGTTCAGCTCGTTGCAGGTGACGTCGCCGGTCTTCATCATGTTTTTCAGGCGGAATTCCACCGGATCGATACCCAATTCCTCGGCGATGGCGTCGAGCTGCTGCTCCCAGCAGGCCCGGGCCGCCACGCCGCCGTGGCCCCGCTGGGCCCCGCAGGCGGGCTTGTTGTTGTAGACCCGGTAGCCGTCGTATTTCATGTTGGGCAGCTTGTAGGGGCCGCCGAGAAGCGATCCGGCGTAGTACACCGTGGCGATGCCAAACGACGAAAAGGCCCCGCCGTCCAGCCAGCACTCGTGCTTCAACGCCATGAGGCGGCCGTCCTTTTTCACGCCGGTGGTCATCTTGTGGACGAACTGGTGCCGGGCCCGGCCGTGCATGAAGACCTGCTCCCGGGTGTAGTTCATCTTGACGGGCCGGCCGGTCTCCCTGGAGAGGAGGCAGGCGGCCAGCTCCATGGGATTGGCCGCGGCCTTGATGCCGAACCCGGCGCCCACGTAGGGCTTGACCACCCGCACCTTGCCGACGGGCAGCCCCATGACCATGGCCGCGGTCCGCTGGACGTAGTGGGGAACCTGGGTGGAGGAATGGAGGGTCAGGTTGCCCGTGGACCGGTCGTAGGATGCGAGGCATCCCTGGGTTTCGATGAAGGCGCCGTCCTGGCGCTTGTTCCGGAAGGTGTCGGTGCGGATGAGATCGCATTCATTGAAAGCCGCTTCCACGTCGCCGAATTCCTGGTGGACCTCGGCGCAGAGATTCCCCGGATATTCGTCGTGGAGCTGGGGCGCGCCCTCGGCCGCGGCCTCCTCGATGGTGAAAACCGCCGGCAGCTCCTCGTACTCCACGTCGATGGCGCAAACCGCCGCCATGGCCGTCTCCAGATCCACGGCGGCCACCGCCGCGACTTCGTCGCCCACGTACCGGACCTTGTCCACGGCAAAGAGCGTCTCGTCGTACCGGGCCGGGCTGACGCCGTATTTGACGCTCCCCGCCTCCTTGGCGGTCACCACCGACCGCACCCCCGGCATCCGCCGGGCCGCCGACGCGTCGATTTTCTTGATCCTGGCGTGGGGGACGGGGCTCTGGAGCAAAGCGCCGTAGAGCATCCCCGGCATCGTCATGTCGTCGATGAAAACGGCCCGCCCCGCGGCCTTGGCCGGGGTGTCGATCCGCGTCTTCCGGCTGTTGATTACTTTATAGTCACCGCTGTTTTGCTGGCTCATGATGGTCTCCTTACTGGCCGCTTTTATCGCTTGCCGATTGAACGGCTTCAACGATTTTCTGATACCCGGTACACCGGCAGAGATTGCCGGCGATGGCGGACCGGATCTCCCCTTCATCCGGTTTGGGATTGGTGTCCAGCAGGCTCTTGGCCGACAGGATCATGCCCGGCGAGCAGAACCCGCACTGGATGGCCCCTTTTTCCACGAAGGCGTCCTGGATCGGGTGGAATCCGGCGTCGGTTTCGAGCCCCTCGATGGTGGTGATCCGTTTGCCGTGGGCCTGGACCGCCAGCACGAGGCAGGAATTGACCGGACGGCCCTCCAGGATCACGGTGCAGGAGCCGCAGTCGCCGACCTCGCACCCTTTTTTCGTGCCGGTGAGGCCCAGATCGTACCGGATCACGTCGGTGAGGGTCCGGTTGGGCGCCACGGCCACGTCGTATTCCCGGTCGTTGACAATCAAATGGATGAACTGTTTCATGGTCGCGTCCTTTCCTTATGCCCGATCCCGGGCTTCTTTCAGGGCCTTGGCCAGGGTCCGCCGCGTCAGGACGCCCACCATGGCCCGCCGGTATTCGGCCGACCCCCGGAAATCGAGGATGGGGGTGCAGTCGCCCATGGCCGCTTCCCCCGCCCGCTCGAACAGGGCGTCGTCGGGTTTTTCGCCGACCAGGAGCTTTTCCGCCGACGGGGCATGTAAATGAGTCGGTCCCACGCAGCCGAGGACCACCTTTGCGGTTTTGATGGCCCCGTCGTCGGCCAGTTCGAGGTAAGAGCAGACATTGACCAGGTTACAGTCCTGGGCTTTGCGGACCCCGATATTGATGTAGCCGGCGCCGGCCGACGGTGGCGGGACCGGGATCCGGAATCCGGTGATGAGATCGTCGGCCGCCATGATGGTCATGCCCGGCCCCTTGAAAAAGCCGTCAATGGACTCGGTCCGCTCGCCCTTTTTATTGGTCACCAGCACTTTGGCGCCATAGACCATAAGGGAGGGCGGCAAATCCGCGGCCGGACGGGCCGAACCCACGTTTCCGCCGATGGTGGCGCGGTTGCGGACGAGGGGCGTTCCCAGGGCGCGGGCCCCGGCCCGGAGAGCGGAGAGCTTTTCGGCGATAAGATCTGATTCAGCCAGATCCGTCACGGTGACGCCGGCCCCGATGCGGACATGGCCGTTCTCCCCCGCCATCTCCCGCAGATCCGGGATATCGGCGATGGAGACCACCCTCGCCGGGCAGACCACCCCCTTTTTCATGTTGACCATCAGGTCGGTCCCCCCCGCGATGACCCTGGCACTGTCGCCGTATTCGGCGAGGATGTCGCAGGCCTCCGCCGCGGTGGCGGGCGCGTGATAATCGAATTTGGGCAGCAACATGGTTTTTCTCCTGAATTATTGTGTCTATTT
>CAZZBE010000262.1:0-1059 GCA_964652715.1 uncultured Desulfobacteraceae bacterium | reverse complement strand
CTCGCTCCGAATCCGAAAGCGTTCCAGCCTCATTGAGCGCCAATAATCGTCGTAATCGCAATTGAGCGGATTCGGATATGTGGAAATCCATGACCTCTTCGGGGCTGGGATTATTGAGCAAAAAATCGGTGACCTCGGATGCGGTCGCGGCAGCCGGGGCGCCAAATCCGGCAAGACTCAATTCGATGATCGGCGACAGCCAGGGGCCGACGGATTTGCAGCGTTCGGCCAATTCATCCGACAGTTGAACGGTCATTTGCACCATTTGAAACTCCTGCATTTGTTGTGGAATACTTCACTGAAAACCGGAGGTTGATCCGATGGGCCGCATCCTTGAAATAGCCAGACAGCTCGGGTATTTCCGCTTCCGGCACCTGGCGGCTCAGCCCCACAGCCCAGACTGCGGCTTCAAAATCCCGCCGGTGCGTTTTCAGCGGCATGCCAAAAGCGACCACCCCTTCTATGTATTCCTCCAGATCCACCGCGACGCCGGTTTCCCGGACTTTCAGAATTTCGGACTTAAGGGCCTCCCGGTCCGTGGGCGTTTTGGCCGTAAACCGTTTAGGGGTCATTTCCGCCAGCAGTGCGTCGATTCTTTCATCCGGAAGCTGGCACATCAGCACTTTCCCCGCCACGCCCGCCAGCAGCGGCAGCCGCATGCCGATCTCGGAAGAAATCTTGAGATCGTAAGCCGTGTCCACCTTGTCGACGATCACGGCTCGATGGCCGGACCGGATGCCCAGAAACGCCGACAACTTGGTCTTCGTGTTGATTTCCTCCAGAAACGGATGGACCGTGCGGATGAGGTCGGAGCTGCCCCCGGCGGCGCTTCCCAACACAAACAACCTGGAGCCCAGCCGGAACAGCCCGTTGGGATCGCGCTCCAGCACATCCAGATCCGCCAGATGGTGGAGGATATAAAAGATGGTGCTCTTGTTGAGGCCGAGTTCCCGGGCGATGTCGTTGATCCCCATGGGCTGCTTCTTTTTCGCCATCAGGTCGAGGATGGCGAAGCATTTGTCGATGGCGGGGACGCGTTTTGGGTTGGTGGTCATGGGC
>CAZZBE010000261.1:0-6638 GCA_964652715.1 uncultured Desulfobacteraceae bacterium | reverse complement strand
CCTTATGACCGTCGTTTCGACGAGGATGTCGTAGGCAGGGGTTCCAATGTCCAGCACCGCCCCGATCTCCATGTATTCGGATTCGGGAATGCCGGTGAACTCGTTGCGTTGGCGCCGCCAGTCGTCGGTGAGGAAGATGATCTGGTTCACGCGCTTTTCCGGAAACCAGAGGTCGCTCTCTTTGATGAGGCGTTCTATCTCGGCCTTTTCCTGGCGGTTTGTGTAAACCGATTCCGGCGGGGCGTCGAGAATCGGCGTTTCGTCGGTGATCCGAAGGGGGTGTTGGGGCGCTGCGTTGGAAATAGGGGGAAAAGCGGAGAAGAGGATGAAAAGAATCAGCAGGACCGTCTGCGTTGCGCCCCGGCGTCCTCGGTTATGATGGGCGGCCTGGTCCATCCGCGGCATGCGGCCTCCTTTCGCCAATGTCAAGGCTTAATGTCGATGGGCGTTCCATCTTTGACCAAGGCCCAGATCTCCTCGATCGCTTTGTTGTCGACGGCAATGCAGCCGTCGGTCCAGTCGCGTCCTTTGAGCAAAGGGCCAGCCGGAGGGTACCCGTTGGGCAGACCATGGATCATGATCAGGCCGCCCGGATCGACGCCCCGCTGCCGGGCGCGCTCCCGGTCCCTCCGGTTCGGATAGGAGATGTGGAGCGACAAGTGATAGGCGCTTTTGGGGTTCCGGTAATCGATGATGTACCGCCCCTCGGGCGTCCGCTCGTCGCCCTGCTGTTGTTTGTGCCCCACCGGTCGGTCCCCCAGTGAGATGTCGTAGGATTTGATCACGGTCCCATCCGACAGCAAGTGCAGCTTCCGTTTCCCCTTTTCCACCAGAACGGCGTCCACATCGGCCGATAGGCCGGTGGCCGGCAGGCAGATGAGCAGCACAACCGGGATCAGAATGCGATGGATGCGGTGGTTCATTCGTTGTGAATTTTTAGATCCGGATCATGTTTTTGCGCAACGTCGGTGAACGGCCTCTGGGTTGCCTTTGTTAGGGGCAACTGCGCTTTCATGCTACGATCTCCATAATGATCCCCTTGGAGTCTGTCTGTTGACTGGCGGATGGTAAAGAGATTGAAGAATGGTCGAAAAATCGTCTGGCGCTCCACAACGCCGCGAACGCATCTATAATATCATCCGGTTTCGCGCCCAGTGCCCTGCGGTTTTGTATTGCCTCACCCACACCATCGCCGAAAACGGGCTTAAGCAGTGCCAAACGCTCGAGCCGCCCAGCTTTCTTGCGTTTGGGATGCGTCATGGGTCGGCCTGCCATAATCATGAACGATACTTCCGGGTGGATTTCTCTGACACGGGCACGGTCCGATGGATAGCGCCGCAGGTGGGCGTCAATTTCGTGTATCTTGGGAAGTATGTGCCAGCACTGAATCATCAGTCCGCGCCCATCGTTCTCTCTGCCAATTCTTGAAGCGTGGGCATGGGACACCGCCGAAAGCATCGGCCGAATGGGTGCGGGAAATACGGAACTGCCGCGCGGTCGCCCAAGCATTGCTCTTGCCTCAACATCGCATGCTCTTGGCCCCTCGTTTGGAAGACCGATAGCCGCATGGATCGATTCCAGAAAAGCGAAAAGTCTTGATATGTTTTCGGTGGATTGTCTGTGAACGATGTCCGCATCCATCGTGGTGACCGGCGCGCCCTGAATGACCGCCGCGAGGCCGCCCACAAGAATGAACTCCACATTGGCTCGGAGAAGTTCCTCAAGCAGGGCGCTCAGATCGGCGGTCGGCGTCTTTCTGTCGCTGGAAGGCATCCCTCAATTCTAAAATGGCTCGGATGGCGTTGTCATTTGCTTGCAGTCTCTCTTCTGGCGTCATTTTGAGGAACAAGGCAACCAATCCTTGATCGGCGTTCGAATATTGTGTGTTTTCCATTGTTCATGACAAATTTATAGTTCTTCCCTCAACCCCACCGGCTTCCCCAAAATCTCCGACCAGATCACCGCATTCCGCAATTCCTCCACGGAGGGCACAGCCTCGCCGCGGCTCAGTCCGATCTGCGCCGAAACGGTTTTCGTTTTTTCCTTTCCAACCGCCGTTTGGGCGATCGGCGATGGGGCGGGGGGAGCGCCTCTTTCCCGATATTTCTTGGGCCTGGGCGGTTCGGGAGGCGGCGGCGGGCCCGGAATCGCTTCAACAGGTTCTTCTTCGATTTCTCGGCCCAAGATTTGTTCCCAGGCCGTCCGGCCGTCTCCGGCGTCGGTCTTCCGGGACTCCATCTGCTGCTGCAAGCGGTCGGTCAGATCCTTCAGAAAATCCTTCCAGGTGGCGGCCTTGCCCTCCTTGCTCCCTTTGGAGAAGAGCAATTTTCTGAGGCCGTTGAGGATTTTGAATACGACGACGAAAAAGATGATGAAAAAGAAAAGGATGGGGATCAGAATTTCCATGGGAAACTCCCGCGTTGAGTGAAGTTGGCCTCCCTCGGGAATCGGCTATGCCGGCTTCCCGAGGGGGATGTGGATGACGTCGGTTCAGGTCTGCTTTGGCGTTAACCCGAGGTGTCCTCGGTGCTGCCCCCGCCCGGTCTTTCGCTTTCGCCGCCGCCGATCTTCGTCCGCATCTGGGTGTCGGCCATGACGTTTTTCATCTTGTAATAATCCATGATCCCCAGATTCCCTGCCCGGAAGGCCTCGGCCATGGCCATGGGCACCTCGGCCTCCGCCTCCACCACCTTGGCCCGCATCTCTTCCACCCGGGCCTTCATCTCCTGCTCGGCCGCGTAAGCCATGGCCCGCCGTTCCTCGGCCTTGGCCTGGGCGATCTTCTTGTCCGCCTCGGCCCGGTCGGTCTCCAGCTCGGCGCCGATGTTCTTGCCCACGTCCACGTCGGCGATGTCGATGGAGAGGATTTCATAGGCCGTGCCCGCGTCCAGCCCTTTTTCCAGCACCCGCTTGGAGATGAGATCCGGATTCTCCAGGACGTTCTTGTGGGAGTCGGACGAACCGATGGTGGTGACGATGCCCTCGCCGACCCGGGCCAGGATGGTCTCCTCGCCGGCGCCGCCCACCAGCCGGTCGATGTTGGCCCGGACCGTCACCCGGGAGATGGCCTTGAGCTGGATGCCGTCCTTGGCCATGGCCGCCACCAGGGGCGTTTCGATGACCTTGGGGTTGACGCTCATCTGGACCGCTTCCAGAACGTTTCGGCCCGCCAGGTCGATGGCGGCGGCCCGGTTGAATTTCAGGTCGATGTTGGCTTTGTCCGCGGCGATGAGGGCCTGGACCACCCGCATCACGTCGCCGCCGGCCAGGTAATGGGATTCCAGGTCGTCGGTCCCGATCTCGATGCCGGCCTTGACCGCCATGATCTTGGACTCCACCACCAGTTTGGGCGGCACCTTCCGGAACCGCATGAAGACGATGTTGAGCAGGCCTACATGGGCGCCCGAGACCAGGGCCTGGATCCACAGGGAAAGGGCCGAGCCGACAAAATAGAGCAGCACGATGGCCGCGATGACGAGAATGACGATCAAGACTTGGGAAACGCCCATGGTGTACCTCCTGAAGTTGGCTGTCTGGGGTTAATCTTCTTCTTTTTTTCTGACGATGATCTGATTGCCGGTCACGGTGGAAACGTAGACCGGCGTGTTTTTCTCGATATATTCGCCCCGGGTGGCCACGTCAACCCGTTTGCCGTCGATGCGGGCGATGCCCGACGGCCGCAGGTCCGTGAGGGTTTCCCCTTCCATGTTCAAGTATCTGGCCATCTCGGGGGACTGGGAGGAGACCCCGCCCACGGCGGACAGGGTTTTGCTGAGGGTCAGCGGCGACCGGGCGATGACCCGCAACCCCGCCATCACCAGGATCGGCAGCAAGATGGCGTCGTTGACCACGAAAAGGATGCCGGCGGTATGGGACAGCCCGGTGAAGACGAGATAGAGGGAATACCCGATGAGACCGGCGGCGATGGCGCCCAGCACGCCCCCCGAGGGGATGAAGATCTCCGCGAGGATGACCAGCACCGCGGCCGCCTGGAGGACAATGGGCCAGACCAGTTCGTTCATGAAGAGACCTCCCGGCGGACCACCACCCGTGCGCCCCTTACCGAAAGAACCCTGACGGGCGCCCCTTTTTCCAGGAATTCCGCCTCGGAGACGGCGTCCACGGTTTCACCGTTGATCCGGACCTTGCCCGACGGGCGCAAAGCGGTGGCGGCCGCGCCGACGTCACCGGCATGGACGGCGGCGGCCTCCAGGGAGTCGGCCCGCATGTCCCTGAGGCTCGCGGCCAGATACGGCCCTTCGCCGCTGAAGCGGGTCATGGCCGGAAAGACGTACCGCATGAGCAGCAGCGACGCCACGAAGGCGCTGACGAACGCCCCGAGCACCATGGCGATGTTGCGCATGAGCAGGGCCATCTGCCAGGGAAACTCCGGATCGGGAAGGACGAAGTTCTGGAAGGCCAAAACCATGCCCACGCCGATGAGCAGGATGCCGGAAAATCCGGCCACCCCGAAGCCCGGCAGCACGAAGATCTCGTAGCCCATGAGGATCAGGCCCAGCCCCAGCAGCAGCAGCTCGGTGTAGCTGGCCAGCCCGACCATGTACTGGCCGAAAAAGACCAGCCCCAGGCAGATGATGCCGATGATCCCGGGCGCGCCGAACCCCGGCGCCTGGAGTTCGGTGTAAAGGGACGCCAGACCGATCATCATCAGCACCGGCGCGATGGTGGAGATCAGCCGCACGAAGGATTCCGACCAGACCTCCTCCACCCTCGCGATGGTGTAGGGGCCGATGTCCATCCGCTCCAGCATTTCGTCGAGGCTTTCCACGCTCATTTCCGAAAAGCCAAGTTCCCTGGCCTCCACATCGTCCATGGTCAGCAGCTCGCCTTCCGCCACGACGGTCCGCTTTTCCGTGATCTCCTCCTTCTCCGTTTCGGTCAGGTCGTCGTAGGCCACCTTGTCCATGTAGACCGTTTCGCCGTTCCGGGTCACTCCATAGACCGTCATGTCGGCGGTCACCATGGCTTCGGCGAGGGCCCCGGGATACCCGTTCCGCTTGGCCAGGGACCGGAACCGGGCCCGCAGGGGGGACTGGAATTTTTCCCCCATCATCTTGGGTCCTTCCTGGGAATAGGTGATAGGGGCGCAGTCGCCGATGGTGGTGTGGCGTTTCATGGCCAGGTCGTTGCAGGCCAGGGCGATGAGGGCCCCGGCGGAGATGGCCTTTTTGGCCACATAGGCCACGGTCTTGCCCCGGGGGATGTTGACCACGCTGTCCACGATGGCGAAGGCGGAATCGACCCGGCCGCCGAAGGTGTCCATCTCCAGGACCACCAGGGCCTCGGGGTCCTCGGTGGTCTTCTTCAGCGCGCGCTCGATGAAGGCGGCCATGCCGGGCTCCACATTGCCGGCGGCCGGGATCACGTATACGGTTCTTGTGGAATCCCCGGCTCTTGTGGAGTGCCCGGCCGGAGTGTTGGGGGCCTCCGCAGCGGTCTCGGCGCTGCTGGAAAGAGGCCGCAACAGGGCGAAAATCATGGAAATCAGCAGCAAAGGGATGATTTTGGGGTACGACGACATCGGTTGTCTCGAGAAGTGGTTAGGATAGATCGTTTTTGTTTTTCTAACAACCATTTATGCGGTCATTTCAGCGCAATGTCAACAAAAAACCGATTTGAAAAAGTTGTTTACAAAGCATAAGGGTTTTTATATATTGATCATCGCGTTATCTGATCAAGGACACCCGCTTACGTTTGCTAACAGTTCAGAATCCAGAGGGGTTTTTTATGGCGAAATCGAGTTCCAAGAAGAAAAGCACGGCCAAGAAAAAATCCGCCTCGAAAGCAAAAAGCAGTCCCAAAGCCAAAAAAACGAGTACGGCAACAGGGACTGCGAATTCGAAGGCGAAGGCCGGCAAAACACCGCCCCAAAAGGGGAAAAAGAAGGACGCCGCCTCCGATCTGCTGCTCAGAAAATTCGAGGATTGGCGGCCGGAGACCCTTTACGTTCCCCCGAAGGAGGACCGCGGCGATTACACCGCCCCGCCCATCGCCGGGGGGAAGTCGGCCGATGCGGTGCGGGCATTGTTATTGAAATCGTTCGATCTCAAAGCGGCGCCGGCCGGTGAGGCGGGCCCCAAGAAGAAGGCGGCCCCGCCAAAAAAGGAGACCGCGGCCAAGCCGCCCGCCAAAAAGAAGGCGGCTCCGCCGAAAATGGCGGAGGAAGCCCCGCCGCCCAGAAAAGCGCCGGCCTCGACAAAGGAATTGCTGGCCCGGAAGTTCGACGAGTGGACTCCCAAGACGCGCTACGCGCCCCCTCCGAAGAAAATCGAGACCCCAGCGGCTCCGCCCATTGCCGCCGGGGCCGATGCCGAGCGGGTGAAAGCGCTCCTGCTCAAAGCCATCGACCTTTCGGATGTGGCCGAAGCCCCGGTCCAGCCGCCCGAACCCGAACCGACGGCGCCGCCTGCGGCGGCGGAGCCGACCCCGGCGCCGGTCTCCATCGGCGAGGTGCTCCAACGGAAGTTCGAGAGCTGGCGGCCGGATAAGCTGTACGTGCCGCCGGAAACGCCGTCCGGCATCTCCGCGGCGCCGCCCATCGCCGCAGGCGCCGAGGCGGAGCGGGTTAAAGAGCTGCTCTTCCGGCAGTTCGATCTCTCCGATGCGCCGCCGGCGCC
>CAZZBE010000260.1:0-6652 GCA_964652715.1 uncultured Desulfobacteraceae bacterium | reverse complement strand
GCACGAACACGCAGTAGGACCCGACGATCTTCCGGCCGGCGGCCTTTTCATCCAGCAATTCCTTGATCCGCAGCCCGTGGACCTCGCTCATGACAAAATCGAAATACCCCATGCCCTCGGGGCGATCCTTTTGGGAAAGGTAAATGTCGCCATACCCTTTGCTCAAAACCGCCAGCAGGGCGTCGTGGGCATCCAGATCGAGGCCCAACGCCTCCCACATGCTCCGATAATCCTCGCTCATTATCCGCCGCCTTTCTTTGAAAGAAGTTCGCTTCAGAAAAGGCCATTTTTATAGACATATTATCAATATGTCAAATCGATATTCCTGATAGATCGCTCCAAGTGAATTGAAAAATTCGATGGTTTACGGACAATTCTTGAAAGCGCTTGACTTCCCGCCTGCTTTTCTAAATAAAAATATTTCCATAATTGCAGCGGCAGAAGCCGCTGATCGAACAGAACAGAACGCCACGAAACAACGACGCATTCCCCGGAACGGGAACCGAAATGTCTACAACGCCAGGCCACGAAGGCGGTCACTATCGGAAGGTGCGGCTTCTTCGTGGCTTTTTTCATGGATGCGGACCACACATACAGGGGTAAGTTTTGACCAAACGGATGAAAAGCCGGCAAACGCCTGAGTCTTGACTTGTCGCCCTCCCTCCGCCTAAACTGATAAAAACGCACCGCGCCGCGTCGGACATTTTTCATTCAAACACCAGTCGTCCAGGAAAACTCGACCCAACGCGCCATCCGCTCACCGCAAACCGAAAGGAGGACCTCCATGGCCATCGAATCTCCTCGAAATCACCGAAAGACGTTGTCATTCATTGGATTTGTTCTGCTCATCCTCTCATTCCTGATGTTTCTCAGCCCATCGGCGGAGGCCGCCTACGACGGCCCCTATCCCTACCGGGCCGCGGCCACCGTGGGCATGGTGGCCGACATCGTCGCCAACGTGGCCGGGGAAAAGGCGGAGGTGGAAACCATCATCGGCGCGGGGGTCGATCCCCATTCTTACAACCCCACCCGGGGCGACGTGGCGACCCTGCTCAAGGCGGATGTCGTCTTTTACGTCGGCCTGTTGCTGGAGGGCCAGATGACCGATGTGCTGAAAAAGGTGGGCCGCCGGCGGCCGGTCTTCGCGGTGGCCGAGCGGATCGACGAGGCCTACCTGCTCCAGGACGAGGCCACGGGCCACCCCGACCCCCATGTCTGGATGGATGTGCGGGGATGGATGAAGGCGGTGGAGACGGCGGCCGACGCCCTGGCCGGGTTCGACCCGTCCAATGAGGCGCTCTACCGGAAGAACGCGGCCGATTACCTGGCCGAACTGGAGAAACTCGACGCCTACGCCAAACGGGTCATCGGCGCCATCCCCGGGGATCAGCGGGTGATGATCACCGCCCACGACGCCTTCCGGTACCTGGGCCGGGCCTACGGGATCGAGGTGCTCGGCATCCAGGGGATCTCCACCGAATCCGAAGCCGGCCTCAAGGACATAAACCGCATCGTCGGGCTCCTGGTGGACCGGCGGATCCCGGCGGTTTTCGTGGAAACCAGCGTCTCGGACAAAAACGTGCGGGCCCTGGTGGAAGGGGCCGCGTCCCGGGGCCACGAGGTGACCATCGGCGGCGAACTCTTCTCCGACGCCATGGGCAAGGCCGGGACGTATGAAGGCACGTATATCGGCATGATCGACCACAACGCCACCACCATCTCCCGGGCCCTGGGCGGCGATCCGCCCGACGGGGGGATGCAGGGCAAGCTCTCCGGCGCCCACTGACGACGACGCCGACACCCGAAAAAGGAGATCGACCATGCCGAAATCCGCCGCAGCCGGACGCACCCCCTTTCCCGACGAAGACATCGCGGCAACGCCGCCGTCGGACGCCCCGCTCTGGATCCACGACCTCACCGTCGCCTATCACCGGAAACCGGTCCTGTGGGACATCGATCTGGCCATTCCCGAAGGACGGCTCGCGGCGGTGGTGGGACCCAACGGCGCCGGCAAGAGCACCCTGATCAAGGCGGTGCTGGAGCTGGCGCCCAAGGCTTCCGGGCGGATAAAAATCTACGGCGCGCCCTATCGCCGGCAGCGCCACCTGGTGGGCTATGTACCCCAGCGGGAGAGCGTCGACTGGGATTTCCCCGTCAACGCCCTCGACGTGGTGGCCATGGGCCTCTACCGGAAGATCGGCTGGTTCCGGCCGGTGACCCGCAAGCACCGGGAGGCGGCCCTGGCCGCCCTCGACCAGGTGGGCATGGCCGATTTCGCCGGCCGCCAGATCAGCCAGCTCTCCGGCGGGCAGCAGCAGCGGGTCTTTCTGGCCCGGGCCCTGGTCCAGGACGCCCGGGTCTACCTGATGGACGAACCCTTCACCGGCGTGGACGTGGCCACGGAGCGGGCCATCGTCGCCCTGCTCAAGTCCCTCAAGGAAGAGGGCAAGACCTGCGTGGTGGTCCACCACGACCTCCAGACGGTGCCCGATTATTTCGATCACGTGGCCCTGCTCAACATGCGGCTGGTGGCCGCCGGGCCGGTGGAGGCGGTCTTCAACGAGGAGAACCTGAAAAAAACCTACGGGGGCAAGCTCACCCTGCTTTCGGACGCCTTCCAGGCCTACGCCTGCGACCCGCGGCTGCCCAGGGGCGACGAAGGGGGACGGTCATGATCCCGGGCCGGGCCCTGACGGAAAGAACCCTTGCGTCCACCGTCATCGCCGGACTCGCCGTCGTCCTGATCCGGCCGGACATCCTCCACGCTGCCGGGAGTCTGGCGGAGAGCGGGCTGGAGTGGCCCACGTGGGCCGAACTCCTCCGGGTCCTGTCGCTCCGGGACTACAACACCCGGGTGGTGATCATCGGCGCCACCCTGCTGGGGCTGGCCGCCGGCCTGGTGGGGACGTTCCTGCTGCTGCGGAAGCGGGCGCTTTTGAGCGACGCCCTCAGCCACGCCACCCTGCCCGGCATCGCCCTGGCCTTCATCCTCATGTCCATGGCGGGCGGGGAGGGGAAACACCTCCTGGGCCTGCTGGCCGGGGCGGCGGTTTTTTCGGTGCTGGGGACCCTGACGGTGATGGCGATCCGCCGGTGGTCCCGGCTCAAGGACGACGCGGCCCTGGGGATCTCCCTGAGCGTCTATTTCGGGATGGGCATCGCCCTGATGGGCATCGCCACCCGCATGGAGACCGGCAACGCCGCCGGGCTCAACGCCTTCATCTACGGCAAGACCGCCTCCATGCTCTACGCGGACGCCCTCCTCATCGCCCTGACGGCCCTCGGCGCGGCGGTGTTCTGCCTCGCCTTTTTCAAGGAGTTCGGCCTCATCTGCTTCGACGCCGAATATGCCGCGGCCCGGGGTTGGCCCGTGGCCCGCCTCGATTTCCTTCTCATGACCCTGGTGGTGATCGTCACGGTGATCGGGCTCCAGGCGGTGGGACTGATCCTGGTGGTGGCGCTTTTGATCATCCCGCCCTCGTCGGCCCGCTTCTGGACCCGGCGGCTGTCGGCCATGCTCTGGCTCTCCGGCCTCTTCGGGGCCCTGAGCGGCCTGCTGGGGGCGGCGCTCAGCGCCCTGATGGCCAACCTGCCCGCCGGCGCGGTCATCGTGCTCACCGCCGCCTTCTTTTTCATCCTGAGCCTCTTTTTCGGGGCGGACCGGGGGCTGATCCGGATCACCGCCGAACGCCGCCGCCTGGCAGCCAAAATCGCCCGGGAAAACCTGCTGCGGACCCTCTACGAGATGGACGAGGCGGCGGCCGGGCCGGAGGGACGGCCCGAACCCAATCCCCATCCCTTCGACGCCCTACTGGCCGACCGCTCCTGGTCCCGAAGGCGGCTGCGCCGGACCCTGCGCCGGCTCATGTCCGAAGGCGCCGTCCAGCCCCAGCCGGTGGATCGCTTCCGCCTGACCGGATCGGGGGCCCGGACCGCCGCAGACGTGGTGCGGAAGCACCGGCTCTGGGAGGCCTATCTCATCGCCCACGCCGACGTGGCCGCGGCCCAGGTGGACATCGGGGCCGACAGGATCGAACACGTGCTGGACCGGGAAATGATCCGGGAGCTGGAGGCGCTGCTCCCCCGGTACGCCGGAACCGGGGCGCCCGGAAGTCCCCACCCGATCGAATACGCGTAAGGGAGGCGCGCATTATGGAATGGAGCTTCATCGACACCTGGATCGTCGTCACCGGGGCCCTGAGCGCCATGGCCTGCGCCCTGCCGGGCGCCTACCTGGTGCTGCGTCGCATGAGCATGATGGGCGACGCCATCAGCCACACCGTGCTGCCCGGTCTGGCCATCGCCTTTCTCATCACCGGCAGCCGGGAGAGCCTGCCCATGCTCATCGGCGCCACCGCCATCGGCGTCTTCACCGCCTACCTGGTGCAGGGGGTGCACCGGCTGAGCGGCCTCGACCGGGGGGCCTCCATGGGGGTGATCTTCACCGCCTTTTTCGCCCTGGGGCTGATCCTGATCCGGCAGGCCGCCGACCATGTGGACCTCGACCCCGGTTGCGTCCTCTACGGCGCTATCGAGCTGACCCCTTTGGAGGTCCACCGGATCCTGGGAATGGAGATCCCCCGGGCCGCGCTCACCAACGGGGCCATGCTCCTGGTCAACATTCTCTTCGTGGTATTTTTCTTCAAGGAACTGAAGATCACCGCCTTCGACCCGGCCCTGGCCACGGCCCTGGGCATCCACGCCGAGACCATGCACTACGCCCTCATGACCCTGGTGGCGGCCACGGTGGTGGCGGCCTTCGAGAGCGTGGGCAGCATCCTGGTCATCGCCATGCTCATCGTGCCGGGCGCCACGGCCTACCTGCTGACGGACCGGCTCTGGAAGATGCTCCTCCTCAGCCAGATCATCGCCGCCCTTTGCGCCGTGATCGGCCACCTCGGCGCCATCACCGTTCCCCCCTTGTTCGGGTTCCGGGACACCAGCACCGCCGGGATGATGGCCGTGGCCGCCGGCCTGATCTTCCTAGCGGTCTTCCTGCTGGCCCCCCGGTACGGCCTCCTCAGCCGGTTCGTCACCCAGGGGCTTTTGACGCTCAAGATCACCCGGGACGACATCCTCGGCTTCCTCTACCGGTACGACGAACTGGCCCCCCAGGGGGCCGGCGAGGCGACGGTGACGGACCTGGTCAAAGCCCTGGGGTCGGAGGGCTGGGTCCGGGCCGCCCTCTGGGATCTTCGGCGAAAGGGATGGGTCCGGCGGAGCGGCCCGCAGATCGAAGCCACCGCCGACGGCCTCGACAAGGGTCGGGACCTGATCCGGTCCCACCGCCTGTGGGAATCCTACCTCTTCCAGAAACTCGGCATCGACGCCGGCGCGGCCCATTTCCCGGCCCACCAGCTCGAACACTTCACCGACGACGCCATGCAGACCGAACTAGCCCGGGCCGCCGACCATCCGGATGTCGATCCCCACAGCCGGCGGATTCCCGGGGGCGGGGAGGCTGGCTCGTGAAATCGAAAGCACCCGCCGCCGGGCGCCAGCTTTCCGTCTCCCACGAACCCGACCCATCACTGCCGAAACAGGTTATCAATTTAAAATGATAGCGAAATCTATCTGCTACTTTATTCTTGCGGGACTCTGTGAAATCGGCGGGGGATATCTCGTGTGGTTGTGGTTGCGCGAGGGCAAACCCGCCACCTATGGGCTCATGGGCGCTATCGTTCTCATATTCTATGGCGTGATTCCCACCTTGCAGCCAGCCAACTTCGGTCGTGTCTATGCTGCATATGGCGGCGTTTTTATCGTATTGTCTATTTTGTGGGGATGGAAAATCGATGGCGTCAATCCGGACAGATTCGACATAATCGGCGGATTGATCGCCCTCATTGGCGTGGCGGTGATTATGTATTGGCCAAGGGGATGAGATTTATTCTGTTTCGTCAGTCTGTGGAACCTCCAGCGGAGATGGATCTTATGAGAACCGCATTCCTATCCAAAGCGTGTCACCCGCCATCCCCGGCCCGGGCGCAGTCGATGCAGGTCATGACGCTCGGATCCACCCGCAGCCGTCCTTCGGCGATGTCCTCCTCGCAATTCACGCAATAACCGTATTCGCCGGCCGCCATTCGTTTGAGCGCCGTTCGGATGCGCTGTTCCTCCAATGCAGCCAGACGCCCGGCCGCCTGGGACATGGCCTGCTGCTGCATGGCGTCCATGCGGGACAGGCCCCACCCGCGACGGGTCGAGTTCGAGGGGACGGTCCGCCTTTCGGCCGTCGGAGAGTTCTTTCAGACGCTGCTCAAGGCGTTTTTTGAAATACGCCAGGTCGATATCATCCCGCATAAGCGGTTTATCTCGCTATTGAAAACCCGGGATTTTTTCGAAGCACCGCCGGGCCTTTTGCCTCCTGATGCGGCCAGCCAGACGAGATCAACGCTTATCGTTGATCGGATCAAGGCAATGGCCGCTGATTTAGCTTCCCGAAACATCCGCCTGTCTCCTTCGGAAATCACTTATCTTGGACGAAAATTCATAATGTACTTGGCAGAGGCCCACCGCCGGACGACGCCGAGGATTCGGAAAGCGATGCAGATGGCAGGCGGATATATCCTTCACCTTGACGCGATGCACGAAGGGGATTCTCCCGCTTTGATGACTGGCATACCTTGATCCTGCATACGGAATGATGCGT
>CAZZBE010000259.1:0-6743 GCA_964652715.1 uncultured Desulfobacteraceae bacterium | reverse complement strand
AGGGACAAAGGGACAAAGGGACAAAGGGTGAATTTGGGTTTTGATGACGCGGTTGTCATTCTTATGGTTTCCTCCGTTGCAATTGCGGTTGGGTCCCGGGATGCCGTTGGGCTACCGGATCAACTGGTTCATTTCGAAAATGGGCAGACAGATGGACAGGACGATGAAGCCGACGATGACGCCCATAAAAAGGATCATCAGGGGCTCCAGCAGCGATGTCAGGCTCAGGACGGTGGATTCAACCTCTCCCTCGTAGACGTCGGCGACCTTGTAGAGCATCCCTTCCAGTTCCCCGCTCTGTTCCCCCACCTGGACCATCTGGATGGAAAGCGGGGGGAACACGTCGAACTCCGACAGGGCCTTGCCCAGGGACTGGCCTTTGCCCACTTCTTTCGCGGCCCGCTCAATGGCCTCGGACAGGATCACGTTGCCGACGATGTTCTTGACGATCTCCAGGGCCGAGAGCAGGGTTACGCCGTTTTCCAGCAACGATCCCAGGGTCCTGGAAAACCGGGCCACGGCCATCTTCCGGGCCAGGCCGCCCACCAGGGGCATGCGCAGGACCATCCGGTCCATTCGATGCCGTCCCTTTTCGGTCCGCTTGAGGGCGTGGAAGGCGGCTACGGCGACCACCAGCCCCATGGCCAGGGCCCACCAGAAGGATTTGAACAGGTTGCTCACCGCGATGAGAAACCGGGTCGGGGCCGGCAGCACCTGGTTCATGTCGGTGAAGATGGCGGAGATGGACGGCACGATGAAGGTCAGCAGGAGAAACAGAACCACCACGCCGATGAAGGTCATGAGCACGGGATAGGCCAGGGCGGTCCGGATCCGGTTTTTCAGGGCTTGCTGCTTTTCGGCGATGTCCGCCAGCCGGTCCAGGACGATCTCCAGGGTGCCGGAAGTCTCTCCGGCCGACACCATGTTGATGTAGACCGGCGAGAAGACGTTGGGATAAAGCGCCAGGGAGTCGGCGAAGGCGTTGCCCTCGACGATGGAATCCTTGATCTGGGCCAGACATTTCTGGAACCCCTGGGTCCGGGTGTGGGGGATCAGGGTGTCCAGGGCCGGCACCAGGGCGAACCCGGCGCCCACCAGGGTGGCCAGCTGCCGGGTCATCATGGCCACCTCCGAGGGTTTGATCCGCTGAAACAGGGTCAACCCCGACAGGGCGGACCCCTCCTTCTTGCCCCGGATCTTCCGCGATTCCTTGAGGGAGACGGGAAAGATCCTGGAGGTCCTCAGCTTCTGACGCGCCACCGGGGAGCTTTCGGCGTCGATGATCCCCGAGACGGTTTTTCCGTTGATGTCGAGAGCCGTATATTCGTAGACAGGCATTACACGTCCAAATTAACGATGATCCATCTTTATCAGCCGCATAGTATAATGAGGTCGGCGGCGCGTTGCAAGGGGCGCGGTATCCGTCGGCGCCGGGAACGCCTCCGCGTCAAAGCGGGAACCGCTCCTGGAACCGATCGACGATGTCGATGAATTCGCCGGGGAGCCGCTTCCTCGTTTCATCGACGATGGGCGCCGGGATTGTATGATAAAAAGCCTGGGCCATGCCGCCGGCGATGCAGGCCAGGGTGTCGCTGTCGCCCCCCAGGGAGACGGCCTTTCGCACCGCATCTTCGTAATCCGAAGATTCCAGAAAGGCGATGATGGCCTCCGGGACCGACCCCTGGCAGGAGACGTCGAACCGGTAGCCGGGACGGATCCCGTCCAGGGTCCGGGAGAGGTCGTATCCGAACCGGTCCGAGATTTCCGTCCGGATCTCCGGTTTGGACCGGCCCCGCCGGGCCAGAAAAATCGCCAGGGCCGTTGCCTGGGCGCCTTTGATCCCCTCCGGGTGGTTGTGGGTGACGGCGGCGGTCTTCTCCGCCTCGGCCAGGACGGTCCCGGCGTCGTCGAAAGCGAATCCCACCGGGCTCACCCGCATGGCCGATCCGTTTCCCCAGGAGCCATAGGGTTCCTGGGTGTCGGACTGCATCCACCTATAAAAGGTTCCGCCGTAGCCGGCCCCCGGATAATGCCGGGCGAAGGTTTTGATGGCGTCTCCGTAATCCCGGTTCTCCAGGATGGCCCAGGCCGCGGCAACGGTCAGCACCGTGTCGTCCGTAAAAGTGGACCGCGGCGAGAACAGGTCGAAATCGACGGTTTTGATGGGCCTGGCTTCGAACACCGATCCGATGACGTCGCCGGCGATGGCGCCCAGCATAGGGTCCTCCTTCGCAACCCGCGGGTTGCGTTTATTTCGCGGTCATGCTCTCCGGCATCCCCACCGCCACCACTTCGCCGGTGGCGCAGACCTCGCCGTTGGACGACAATTCAGTGGTCACCACCACCTTGCGCTTCTTGACCTCCTCTATTCGGGACCGGAGGTGAATGGGCGCGTCGATGGGGGTGGGCTTCAGGAACTTGACGTTGAGAGCCCCGGTCACGAACCGCGGAAGGGGGCCGTCGCCCAGCGCCCGTCCCTCGGCCCGATGGGCCGCCGCGGCCGCGGTCCCGGTGGAATGGCAGTCGATGAGCGAGGCGATGAGTCCGCCGTAGACATAACCGGGAATGGCGGTGTGGTAGGGCCGGGGCTGGTAGGCGCAGACCGTTTCGTCCCCGTCCCAATAGCTTTTGATCTGATGGCCGACCGCGTTGAGTCGTCCGCATCCGTAGCAGTGGCTCACGTCGTCGGGGTAGTAATCCTGAAAGGCTTTTTCCGCCATTATGTCTCTCCTCCGCGCCGCCCGGACAAACTGCCGGAGCGGTTTCCAATGTCATATGGTTTCTGTTCCGATTCCGAAAATCGGAGACAGCTTAGCGAAAAGAAACGGTGAGCGTCAATTAAAATTAGAGCAGACATCCGGCGTCGTCTCCCCGCAAAGGGGCGCCAGGGCGCCGTCTATGGATTTATGTCGATTCGGGGGCCGGAAAGGTTACACTTTGAAAGGAAAAAAAATTCAACTATAATTAAGAATGACAGATCGGAGGCCATGACGAATACGGCCCCCGGCGAACCAAAATGGGGTGTCCGCTCACAAACCGACCCCTCGCCAAGAGAAGGATGACGCCATTATGAAAATATGCATGTTCACCAACACCTACCTGCCCCACGTGGGCGGAGTGGCCCGTTCCGTTGATTTTTTTGCCCGGGACCTGCGGGATCGGGGCCACGAGGTTCTGGTCGTGGCGCCGACGTTTCCCGACGCCCGGGAGATCGGCGGCATCGAGGACGGCGTTTTGCGGGCGCCGGCGATCCAGAACTTCAACGGCAGCGATTTTTCGGTACGCATCCCCATTCCCTTTATCATCGACCAGAAGATCGACCGGTTCTGTCCCGACATCGTCCACAGCCACCACCCCTTCCTGCTGGGGGATGCGGCCATGCGGGCGGCCCGGTACCGCCGGCTTCCCATGGTGTTCACCCATCACACCCTTTACGAACAATACACCCATTACGTTTCGGCCCAATCCGAGGCCATGGAACGGTTCGCCATCCATCTTTCGACCGAGTACGCCAACCTCTGCACCCATGTGGTGGCGCCCAGCGCATCCGTGGCCCGACTGATCCGGAAGCGGGGGGTGGAGCGGCCCATCGCCGAAATCCCCACCGGCGTGGATGTCGGGTTTTTCAGCGAAGGGGAAAGGGACCGGTTTCGGAAAGCGGTCGATATCCCCGGCGATGTCCGGGTGATCGGCCACCTGGGGCGCCTGGCCCCGGAGAAAAATCTCGGCTATCTGACCGATGCTGTAGCGGACTACATGAAGACCGATGAAACGGCCTGGTTTCTGGTGGTGGGGGACGGGCCGAGCCGGGAGACCGTCGAGGAGCGGTTCCGCGGCGAGGGACTGGCGGACCGGCTGGTCCTGGCCGGCAAGCTGACCGGGCGGTCCCTGGCCGATGCCTACCGGGCCATGGATCTGTTCGTCTTCTCCTCCAAATCCGAGACCCAGGGCATGGTGCTGACCGAGGCCATGGCCGCCGGCCGCCCGGTCATCGCCCTGGATGCCTCCGGCGCCCGGGAGGTGGTCAAAGACCGGGAGAACGGCCGCCTGCTGGAGGCCGATGCCAGTCCCGAACGGTTTGCCGAGGCCGTCGGCGACTTTTTCGGATCGCCGGAAACGGCGGAAAAATGGCGCAAATCGGCGGCCGCGACCGCCGAGGCGTTCTCCCGGGAGTCCAGCGCCCGCAAGATGGAGGACCTGTACCGGTCGGTCCTGGCGGAGCACCGCGAGGCGGCCCCGCCCCCCTCCATGGACCGCTTCGAAGAGATGATCCAGGGGATCAAGACCGAATGGGATCTGCTGGGCGAGAAGGCGGCGGCCGTGGCCAGCCTCATCAAAAAAGAGGGGCGGGGGCGAGAGGCGTCTCTTGATTAGCCGGATCGAACAGTTTTTCCGGCGGCTGCGCAAATTCCTGAGCCGGAGCGAATGGGCCGTCAAACTTCTGGGGCTGCCCGGCGCCGAGGGCGCGGCCACTGAGCCGGGGGTCATCCTGCTGCAGATCGACGGCCTGGCCCACACCCAGTTCCGGCGCGCCCTGCGGAACGGTCGGGTTCCATTTTTAAAGGGGCTCCTGGACGAACAGGGGCATGATTTCAAGCCGTTCTACTCCGGGATGCCCTCCACCACCCCGGCGGTCCAGGCGGAACTCTTCTACGGCCGGAAGGGGGCCGTGCCCGCCTTTTCCTACATTCACCGGAAGTCGAACCGTCCGTTCGTCCTCTACGATTACCGGGCCGCCGACGAGGTTGCCCGGTCTTTGGCCGCTTCCGGCGAACCGCTGCTGTCCGGAGGGGCCTCCTATTCCAACATCTACACCGGCGGGGCCGACGAAGCCCGGTACTGCATCGAGACC
This sequence comes from uncultured Desulfobacteraceae bacterium, assembly GCA_964652715.1. Lineage (GTDB taxonomy): Bacteria > Desulfobacterota > Desulfobacteria > Desulfobacterales > JAABSP01 > JAABTD01. The sequence goes on along the minus strand of CAZZBE010000259.1, from coordinate 1,891 downwards.
CTCAACCTCAAATCGTTCATCCGGTCGGCCCATCCCCTCAAATCCTTTTTGATCCTGCTGCTGCACAGCGGAAAGCTTTTCCGGGTCCTGGGGCTGGTTTTCATCGAACTGGGGCTGGCGGTCTGGGACTTTCTCCAGGGGTTGTACGAGCGGAAGAACGTCTTCAAAGAGCTGAAGTTCATTCCCACCCGGGTCGGGGTGGCCATCCTGCTGCGGGAGCTGATCCGTTTCCGGGTCAAGATGAACGTGGCCCGGGGCATCCCCGTCATTCACGCCAACCTGCTGGGGTACGACGAGCAGTCCCACCGCCGGGGACCGAGTTCCGCTTTTGCTCACTGGAGTCTCAAGGGCATCGACGGAACCATCAGGGACATCTACCGGACGGCCCGCCGTTCGGACCGTCGGGATTACCACATCGTCGTCTATTCGGATCACGGCCAGGAGGCCGCGGAGAGCTACCGCCGCCGCTACGGGCGGCGCGTGGGGGATGCGGTGCGCGAGGTTCTGGCCGCCGGCCCCCTGTCGGACGCGCCCCTGGGGACCTCCCTGTCCGGGGACGCCCATGAAAACCTCTACCGCCGCGGCAAGAGCCACATGCGGAGGGGAAAGAAGGACCCGCCTCCGCCGCCGGTGATCTCCGACGACGAGGTCCGGCGGGTCCGGGTGGCGGACATGGGCCCCCTGGGCCACATCTACCTTCCCCTGGCCACCACCGGCGCGGAGAAGACGACCATCGCCCGACGGCTGGCGGCCGACGCGCGGATTCCCCTGATCCTGTTTTGCAGCGGCGAAGAGGTGATCGCCGTCAACGACAGCGGCCGTTACAACCTGATGACCGACCGGGAGCGGATTCTGGGACCGGGACATCCCTTCCTGGCCCGGGTCGCCCGGGATCTGGCGGCGGTTTGCCGGCATCCCGACGCCGGCGACCTGGTCATCTCCGGCTGGTCGCCGGACCGGCCGCCCCTGAGCTTCGCGGTGGAAAACGGCGGCCACGGGGGGCCGGGGATCGAGGAGACCCGGGGGTTCCTGATCCTGCCGCCGTCGATGCCGTCGGATAAACCGTATCCGCGGGCCCTGGATCTCCGAAGAAAAGTCCAGGACCTCCTGGCCCGCCGGGACCGTCCCGAACCGTCCCGGAAGCGGCCGACGGAGAACGGGTTCCGGGTCATGACGTACAACATCCACAGCTGCATGAGCATGGACGGCAAGATCTTTCCGGAGCGGATCGCCCGGGTGATCCGCCGGTGCGATCCGGATGTGGCGGCCCTCCAGGAGGTGGATGTGGGCAAATGGCGCACCCGGCGCCAGGATCAGGCGGCTGTTCTGGCTAAGACCCTTTCCATGTCCTATCGGTTTTTCCCGGTGGTTGAAGACGGCGACGGGTCTTACGGTCTGGCCCTGCTGAGCCGGTTTCCCATCGTCGACATCCGCCGCGGATGGCTGCCGTTGCTGCCGGAAGACCGGGAGCGGGAGCGACGCGGCGTGCTTCAGGCCGTCGTCGATGTGCCCGGCGGGCCGGTGTGGATTCTCGTCGTCCACCTGAGCCTCTATCCCAGGGAGCGCCGGGCCCAGATGGCGGCCCTGGTGGGATCGGAGTGGCTGGGGGCCATCGATCCGGAGATGCCGGTGCTGGTGTGCGGCGATTTCAACGCCGGGCCCCGATCGCCGGCCTACCGCCTTCTCAGCGCCCATTTGTCGGACGCCCGGAACGGCGCCGCATCGTCCGGGGGAACGTTTTTCTCCCGGAACCCGCTGTTCCGGATCGACCACATCTTTGTCTCGCCCCAATTGAAAGTACGGGATGTCCGCGTTCCCCGGAACCACGAGGTCCAGCTCGCCTCGGATCACCTGCCGGTTTATGCCGATCTGACATTCGGCGAATCATCCG
>CAZZBE010000258.1:5272-6776 GCA_964652715.1 uncultured Desulfobacteraceae bacterium | reverse complement strand
TAACAATCCTCATCGGCCCCAACAGCAGTGGAAAAAGCGTAATAGCCCGTCTGCCATTGCTATTGGAAAGAGGGGTTAGCGGGCAGTCTTCGGCTCCGCTGGACCTCGAGTTCGACAGCTACGATTTTGCAGGCGTCTTCAAGGAGTTGGTTTACAATCATTCACCGAGAAACCATATCAGACTAGGATTTTCCTTTACAAATGATGAGTCGGAGAAATGGTCTATAGCTGTCAACATTCAAAATTTTGATGAATACCACCTTCAAATTGTGGAAAAATTTGAACTACACAAAGACAAAAAGCCTCTTTTTATCGCCCAATGGATAGGAAATGATCCGAATTTGGAACCCCGTAAATACAACATTTCTTATGGCGCTGACAAGCTGGAACGCAAGGTTCCTATAGAATTTAAAGGTTTACTACCTTTTTGGGATCAAAATATGGTTTCAAACGAAGACGAAACAAAACTTTCAAAGATATTTAAAAATTTGCTGTATCAAAAAATCAAAGTCAACTACCTTGGTCCTTTTCGTGACAAACCCAGGCGCATGTATCGTTTTTCAGGTGGACGACCTTCTGATGTCGGCCCGGGCGGAAGCCAAGCACCTCAAATGTTGGCTCGCGCAGCTTCCCTTAAGGAGCGAAAAGTGCTGGACGATTTAGGGGAATGGTTCTATGCCCGCCTTGGTGGTTGGAAAATTGATGTCGTCAAAGAAGGCATTGGATTTTCATTGGTTCTGTATAATCCAGAAAATCCCACCATGCGAGTGAATCTTCGAGATGTTGGAACGGGCATAGCTCAGGTTCTGCCAATGATCGCCCAACGAATGTTCGATTCCGTGCATGGGGCCACCGGTGGTCTCGAAGTTGTTGAACAACCTGAACTTCATTTGCACCCCCAAACTCATGGCGACTTAGCTGATTTATATGTAAAGGCAAGTCAAAAAGTCGATTCCCGGTTTTTAATCGAAACCCATTCCGAGATATTTTTGCTGCGACTAAGAAGACGCATTGCCGAAGGGAAACTGGATCCCGACAATGTTATATTTTATTGGATCAAGGGTAAGAACGGAAAGGACAAAATTACCCCGATCCATATCGATGAGAATGGAGAAACCGATACCTGGCCGACGGACGTTTTTTCAGATGCTTATAAAGAGATAACGGCCATCAGACGTGCTCGAAGGATCAGAAAAAACCAGGAGGGCTGGCATGCGGGTTGAATTTTCGTCTGAAGTGCTGTCGGATCCAAAATGGTATGACTATTTGGATCGGATTGTCTATTTTTTTGACGAAGAAAGACATATCTGGCATTCGGAAGATCCTGATGATGTAACAAATAGCGACTGGTTCAGTGCGGAAGATGATTCCCGCTCCGCGCGGAGGATTAGAGAACTTTTTGAAAAATCTGTCGTACAGGAAGAATATCAGCGAGCGGAAGGCTTGCGACATTCAATTTGCATAGTGGTTTCCGGCAACACATTAGATGAAACAGGAACAATGC
>CAZZBE010000258.1:0-5172 GCA_964652715.1 uncultured Desulfobacteraceae bacterium | reverse complement strand
GAACAATGCGGGAAGTCTTCAAATCTTAAGAGCGTTTGGCCGTCTTTCTCAGTTGCAAAAAGATTTTTTCGATATGAAACATGGATTTCCCAATGAAGGAATACCCCCTGAACAGAATGTTCTCTATCAAGGGGTAAGCAATGTGGACATAGAGAGACTGAAAAGAGGATTTGGAACTGATTGCTGGCGGTTGTTCCACCGGCATACAAATCTGTTTACGGCAGACGAAATAAACAAAATCTGCCCTGATGATTCAGAGGAGATTTCCCGAATTCTCGATTCGTTGGAAAGTCTGATATAGGAGAACACAGTTGGGCGAAATTCGGATTCCCACATCGGTAAAACCGGAGGTCGTGTTTGTTGAGGAACTTTTGACGGAAATACTGTCTGGACAGTTGCGCGTGCCCCGCTTCCAGCGCCCCTTTGTATGGGACGCATCCATGATGAGGCAACTTCTGGACAGCATCTACCGGGGGTATCCCATCGGAAGCCTTTTGATCTGGGACAGCCCTCAAGAGTTGACAAGCTTCGACAAAGTCGGACCCATTGCAATACCAGACCCGCCTGACCGACCCATCAGTTACGTTCTGGACGGCCATCAGCGATTGACGACGCTTCTCTGCGCACTGTTTTTACCGTCTGACACGCCGTTGACCCGCGCCTCTACTGATTGGAAATTTTGGCTGTTTTTTGATTTGGCATCACAGGAGTTTATTCATATCTCAGATGGTAGAAAACCACCGCCCTCTTATTTTCCGCTGCGTTCTGTTTTGAGAACCATGGAATATCTTCGTGAATGTGAAAAAATAAAAAATGCGATGCCGGAAAAATCCGATGACCTGCTTGCCGTAGCCGATGAAATGGCGCAACGTCTAAAAAGCTACAAAATTCCCGTTACAAGAATCAAAGGCGGATCTCCAGGTGAAGCTGTTGAAATTTTTGCAAGGTTAAACAGCTCGGGCGTCAGAATCACAAGCGACCAGATGGTTGCCGCTTTGACATATCAGGAGAATGAACAACAGAGTCTTGCTGACCACATCGACGACATTCTAATCGAAATGGAAACTTATAATTTCGGTGGCATTCCCCGCAAACAGATTCTTCAGTCCATACTGGGGGCGGCTGGTTTGGATATCAATATGAATGAGTGGGAAGCCATATCAAAAAAGCTTCAACCGGAACTGGAAACTCATGTTGGCATCGCTCGCAGAGGCTTGTTAGCCGCGACGCGATTTCTTTACGAAGAGGTTGGCGTGCCCGGCAACGGGTACTTGCCGTATGTCAACCAAATCGTATTGCTCGCCGCTTTTTTTTGGTCGATTGGGTCGGCGGACGACGCACCGGGTGAAAAAATAGAAGATTTGAAAAAATGGTTCTGGAGAACATCGCTGACGGGTTGGTTTGCGGGCGCCAATCCTTCTCAGCTGCGAGATATGTTAAAAAACATTGAAGAATTCGCCGAAGACGCCAATGGCGACATTCAGCTCGCACATAACGCTGTCGCCCGCCCAATTCCAAAGAGATATGACTCCCGAAGCGCCAGGATTCGTTGCCTGATGATTTTTCTTTTTTCATTAACTCCTATGTACCCGGACGGCTCGGAAATAGACGCGCAAGAGCTATCGAACGAAAGACGTGGATCAGAATACGTATTCACGGGTATCCACAAGGAATTGCTGTCAAGTCCTGCAAACCGGGTTCTTCTGCCGAAAAAGCCGGGCATGACGATTCGCAATCGATTGCTGTCAACAGAAGAAGAGATCCGGCCGAAATTCTTAAAAAGCCACTGCATTCCACAGGAGGCTCATGAGGCTCTTGGAAAGGATGAACCAGAAGCATTCATAGAACTTCGCAAAGACTATATGTTTTCAAAGGAAGCTGAATTCATGCGCCAGTTCGGTGTTGAGCCTTACATAACAAATAGGGAAGAATCAGCCGACGAACCTGAAATAGATGCAGAGTAAGTTCGACCTCCTCCACCCCGCCCTTCAGCACCACATCGTCAACAGTCTCGGCTGGACCGAACTGAGACCCTTCCAGGAGGCGGTCATCCGGCCCATCCTGGCCGATCGCCACATGCTGGTCGTGGCTCCCACCGCCGGCGGCAAGACCGAAGCCGCCCTGTTTCCGGTCCTGTCCCGGATGCTGAACGAAGACTGGCGACGGCTTTCCCTGCTTTATATATGCCCCATCAAGGCATTGCTGAACAACCTGGATATCCGTCTCAATCGCTATTTCGGCCTGATCGGTCGCCGTTCCGCTCTATGGCACGGCGACATCTCCCCCACGGTTCGAAAGCACATCCTGCGGAACCCGCCCGACTGCCTATTGACCACGCCAGAATCCCTCGAAGTGATGCTGACATCCCGCAATGTGGACCATCGAACCTTCCTGGCCGATGCGCGGGTGGTCATCATCGATGAGATCCACGCCTTTGCAGGCGACGACCGGGGATGGCACCTTCTGGCGGTGCTGGAGCGGATATCGAAGATCGCCGAACGTGAGATTCAACGGATCGGCCTGTCGGCCACGGTGGGCAATCCGGACGGGCTGGCCCAATGGCTGAGGGGCGGCGGCCATGGGGCCTATGAGATCCAACAGCCGGCCGAAACCGACCGCGGCGGTCTTTCGGCGGATGTGACCGTCGATTTCGTTGGATCCCTGGACAATGCCGCCATTGTCATATCCCGGCTTCACCGGGGCGAAAAACGGCTGGTTTTCACGGACAGCCGGGCCAAGGCCGAGCGTTTAGGGGCCGAACTTCGCCGGCTGGACGTCGCGGTTTTCGTGACTCACAGCTCCCTGAGCCCCGACCAGCGGCGGCAGGCTGAACATGCCTTTGCGGAAAGGGACGACTGCGTCATCGTGGCCACCAGCGTTCTTGAGTTGGGCATCGACGTGGGCGATCTCGATCGGACCATCCAGATCGACGCACCCGCAGCGGTGAACAGTTTTCTCCAGCGCATGGGCCGAACCGGCCGTCGTACGGGAACAAAAAGAAATTATCTATTCCTGGCAACGTCCGACGAATCGGTCCTCCATGCCTGCGCCCTGGTTCGGTTATGGGAAACGGGGTACGTCGAACCCCTGACGCCGCCCTCCATCCCCTATCATGTTTTTGCCCAGCAACTGATGGCCCTATCCCTGCAGGAAAGCGGCATCGGCGCCAACGCCTGGAAGGAATGGATAGGCGGATTCTGCCAAGCCGCCGGGCTCCGATCCGAGTCGTTGACGGAGATCGTCGATTTTATGGTCGAGGAGGACCTTCTCTGGAACGATGAAGGCATGATCTGGTTCGGCCGGAAAGGCGAGCAGACGTTCGGATATCGCCACTTCATGGAGATCCTCTCCATGGTGGCGGACGATCCCCTGTTCAAAGTGATGCACGGCCGGGAGGTACTGGGCGTGGTCCATCCGATGTCCTTTACATCGACAAAGGGCGAGGCCGCCGTCATCCTCCTGGCCGGTCGAAGCTGGGCCGTGCGTCACATCGACTGGAACCGCAAAATCGCATATGTAGAAGCCGCGACCCAACCGGGCCGGTCCCAGTGGATCGGGTCCGGCATATCGATGCATTTTGAAATATGCCAGGCGATCCGGGAGCTGATTCAGTCCAACGACGCGTCGCCTTTCTGGTCCAGGCGAACCAGCGAAAAAATCGACGAAATACGAGACGCCATGTCCTGGCTCGAACATCGATGCACCCAGTTTGAAATCGGACGCCACGAAACCCGCTGGTGGACGTTTGCCGGCGAGCGAGCAAACCGCACTCTATGCCGACTGCTCAAAGACCACATTCGACTGGAAGGTCAACCCGGCAGTTTGGCGGTATTGTTCCGAGATGGACTCGGCGGGGCAAAACCAGCAGAACTCGTGGAGACGATCCAATTCGCCTTGGACTGGACGGACATTTTCCCGGTTGACGATGAGTTTTTGGATGGCTTGAAATTTTCACGATGCCTGCCTCGGCGTATAAGCGAACGGATCATCGTCGATCGATTCTATGATTTGGCGAGCGTGAGGAAAATTTTAAAAAACGGGTTAGGAGCTGCCATTGTGTCATGAAGCGCTGTTTCGAAACTATGTTCCGCCCGGCCGATTCTCCTGACTCTTGCGCGTACTCCCCCCCAATTTGAAAACCGAGGCTGCCGCATCTGGGGCAACCTGGATTTGGTCAGACAGCATCAAGTACTCGCCGCTTAAGGTGGACTCTGGAAACAAAAAAGGCAGGAGCCCTTGATAACCCCTGCCTTGCCATCTCTGACGATAGAAACACCTGACTTTAGACGGCATAATCATTCGCCCACGTCGGATTCCTCTTTCATCGGATCATCTACTTTGCCGCCATAAAAGACCTGCCCACCCTCGTCAATTTCATAATGATGAAGCTCACCGTCGATTTCTTTTTGACCAATAAAATTATCGCCGCCATCGGAGGAACTCATATCGCCCCATTCCGTGACCGTATTCTTAGGTTCGCAGTTCTGGTTCGCCTTGATGATTTGACGGTTTTTATCTATTTCATGTTGAGGTATCCTCGACAGCATCTGTTTGTTTTCGCTCATTGTAATCTATCCTCCTGAAGTGTGACCGCCGGCCGTCGTCTACCCCAAAACGGCCGGTTTAAGAGTATGCCACTAACGCCATAAGGCGCACGTATGCGCATCGGCCAATTTTTTTGGCCGCAAAAAGGCGTCTGAAGGGATGCCGTCGGTATCGCCCTTATTTGTTTTTACTCGGCTTTTTGATTCTTCCTCTTTCGATAGCTTTCTCCTTCAAAAATAAAGACCTCGGAGCCGCAGACGAGACGGTCGGCAATGGCTGTGGCCACGGTTGTGCTGTCAAATATTTTCCCCCAGTCGGCAAACGGACGATTGGTGGTAATCATGGTCGAGTCAGCCTTTTGTCAATCTGATGCCTAATGATTTAGCTTTGTTAGACAGAGGGTATCCGGCATTTTGGGTTTTTAAGCTCATCTTGTCCATGGGATCAAACTTTTGCGCAAGAGTTGCGCATCAAAACTGGGATATTACAAAAAAGTTCTATAATTCCGGAAAGAAAGAGAAAACCATTAATTTGAAGCCCTCTTATCCATCCATCAAAAAATGCAAAGAGATCGGAATAAACTTCAGCCCTATGAAGCCGCGCCTTATCAGAGTGGAATTGGACACC
>CAZZBE010000257.1:0-6826 GCA_964652715.1 uncultured Desulfobacteraceae bacterium | reverse complement strand
TAAGTGGCGTCGCTTTCCGGCTCAGGCCTCGTTTTCATCGTCCTCCGACGCCATGGACAACCCCGTGATCGCGGAGGTGTCTTCCCCCCGTTCCCGCTTGATGGCGTCGATGGCCCTGCTGATGGCGCTTTTTCGGGAGCAGTAGGCGTAGGCCGTCTCTTCGGTGATCTTTTCTTCCCGGAACAATTCGACGATGTGCTGATCGAAGGTCTGCATGCCGAAGGCCTGGCTGGCTTCGATGACTTCGTAGATGGTCTTGCCCTCGGATTCGCCGTGTTCGATGATGTCTTTGGTCCGCAGGTTCATCCCCATGATCTCCAGGGCCGCCACCCGTCCGCCGCCGACCCTGGGCAGCAACCGCTGGCAGACGATGTAGCGAATTGTATCCACTAAACGATGGCGCACCTGGGGCTGCTCGGCCTGTTCGAACATGCCGAGGATGCGGTTGATGGTCTGTCCGGCGTCCACGGTGTGGAGGGTGCTGACCACCAGGTGGCCGGTTTCGGCGGCGGACAGGCCGATCTCCATGGTCTCCCGGTCCCGCATCTCGCCCACCAGGATGACCTTGGGCGCCTGCCGGAGGGCCGCGCGAAGGGCCGAGGCGAAGGTGTCGAAATCGTTGCCCAGCTCCCGCTGGTTGAACGTCGCCATTTTATGGGGATGAACGAATTCCACCGGGTCCTCCAGGGTGACGATGTGGGCCGATTTGTTTTCGTTCATTTTGTTGAGCAGCGCGGCCAGGGTGGTGGACTTCCCGGAACCGGTGGAGCCGGTGACCAGGATGAGGCCGTTTTTCTCTTCGGCCATGTTGTTGAAGATCGGCGGCAGGCCGAGGGATTCGATGGTCGGGATTTCCGTGGCCAGTTTTCGCAAAATGATCGAAAGGTTGTTTTTCTGGAAAAAGATGTTGACGCGGAACCGGGCCTTCTGGCCCAGCCAATAGGAAAGATCGCAGGAGCCCCTCTTGACCAGGTCGTCCAGCAACCGCTGGTCCCCGCGGATGAGGTTCAGGGCGAACACCTCGGTCTGAAACGGCGTCAGCTCCGGCACCTCCGGCGTCACCGGCACGGCCGACAATTGCCCCGACGATTCCACCTGAAGCGGCTTTCCGGCGGTGATGTTGAGGTCCGACACATTGTCGAAGGTTTCCAGCATGGCGGTAATCCAGTAGTCGATTTCGGGCTGCTTCATTTGGATGCGCTCCCCATCTGTCTGGTTTTTTCCTGGTTCCGGCTGCGTCAAGCCGCTGAAAGCGACGGCCGATGGCCCTTCGATACGTCAAATGGAATGGGATGTCAATCGCTTCTCATCCCAGAATCGCCTCATACACCCGGAGGAAATTCCCGCCCAGGATCTTCAGGATATCGTCATCCGCATAGCCGCGACGAATGAGACCGGCGGTGAAATCCCCCAATCGGGCGTGGCCGCCGACCACGTCCCGGTGTTCCACCGGCATCTTCACGTTGAGATGATTTTTCAAGGTGTCGCACAAATCAAACCCGATGCCCACATGATCGACGCCGGCGATCCCGACGATGCGGTCCACGTGGTCCACCAGATGATCGACGGCGGCCCCCGCCCGCCCCTGCTTGGTAAACACATCCAGCGCGTTCATGCCGACGACGCCGCCCGTTTTCGCCAGCGCCCTGATCTGGTCGTCGGTCAGGTTCCGGGGCACGTCCACAATCGCCCGGCAGTTGGAGTGGGAGGCGATGACCGGCTTCCGGGCCGCGTCCATGACATCCCAAAACCCCTCGTCGTTGAGGTGGCTCACGTCGATGAACATGCCCATCTTTTCGGCCTCTTCGATGAGGGCCACGCCGAAGGCCGTCAATCCGCCTTTGCGCCCGACCTTCCCTTCGTTGAAAATGGAACCCTCGGCCACGTAGTTCCGACGGCTCCAGACCAATCCCAATCCCCGAACGCCCAATTCATAAAAAATCCGAAGCAGCTGAAGGTCGTTCTGAAGCGGGTCGGCGCCCTCCAACGAAAGAAACAGGGCGATTTCATCATCGGAACGAGCGGCCTTCGCCTCCGCTATGCTCCGGCACAGCCGGAACCGGCCCGGGGTTTCATCCATTTCCCGGTGAAGATAGGCGATCTGATCCAGGGCTTTCCGGAGCCCCATCTCCGGGAGAAAGAAATCGTGGATATAGATGGAAGAAACGATGAGGTCCAACCCGCCGGCTTTGAATCCGGGCAGGTATTCGCTGGCGATCACCTCCCGATCGCCCCGGTCCCGCCGATTGGCGACTTCGTAGGTGAGATCGAAATGGGCGTCGATGGTGAAAGCCCGGGCGTGGAGGTCGGCGATGTGTTGGGGGTCCATTGGGGTGCGCTCCTGTGATCTGTTTGGTGTTATTATGGCCAATTAAAATGTTTCAAATTGATCGATCGCTTCCCGGTCATACCCAAGACTCGCCACCATCAACTGCTTCGTGTAGGGATGTTCCGGCGTCTGTCGCCGCAATGTCTCCACATCCAGATTTTCGACGATGACGCCCCGGTTCATCACCGCCAGGCGGCCGCACATGTGGGCCACCACGGACAGGTCGTGGCTGACCAGGATATAGGTCAAGCCCCGCTTCTCCCGAAGTCGCGACAGCAGGTTGAGGACTTCGGCCTGCACCGAAACGTCCAGGGCCGAGGTGGGTTCGTCCAGAAGCAGAATGCGGGGTTCCAGGATCAGGGCCCGGGCCACGGCGACGCGCTGGCGCTGGCCGCCGGAGAGTTGATGGGGATACCGAAAGCGGAAGTCGGCCCCCAGCCCCACTTCCTCCAGGGCCCGGATGATCCGGGCTTCGGCGTCTCCCAGGCCGTGGATGGCCACCGGCTCGGACAGTATCCGGTCCACGGTGTGCCGGGGATGAAGGGAGCCGTAAGGGTCCTGGAAAACCATCTGGACCTTTTTGTGAAACGCTTTGTTGCGTCGCGGCTTCTGGGCGTCGCCGTCGATGACGATCTCTCCCGTCCAGTGGCGGATGAGCCCGCACAGGGCCTGGAGCACCGTCGATTTGCCGGACCCCGATTCCCCCACCAGTCCGAAGACTTCGCCCTCCCCCACCGAAAAGGAGACGCCGCGCACGGCCCGGACAGCCTGGTTGCCCCGGCCGAAGGTCACGGTCAGATCCCGGACGTCAATCATGGGCGTCCTCCAGCCAGGCCGGGTCCCGTTTCAGCGTCGGCAGGGAGCGGCCGTCGCCGTCGATACGCGGCAGGCATTCAAGCAGGCCCCGGGTGTAGGGGTGGGTCGCCCGGTCGAGATGGCGGGCGTCGCAGGTCTCCACCACGCGGCCGGCGTACATGATCATGATCCGGTCGCAGAAGGAGGCCACCAGGTTGAGGTCGTGGGAGATGAAGACGAGGCCCATGCCCCGCTGGGTCACCAGGTCGTCCAGGATGGCCAGGAGCTGGAGCTGCACCGTGACGTCCAGGGCCGACGTGGGCTCGTCGGCGATGAGCAGGTCCGGGTCGGGGATGAGCATCATGGCGATCATGATCCGCTGGCCCATGCCGCCGGAAACCTCGTGGGGGTGGGCCCGGAAGACCCGCTCCGGGTCGCGGATCCGGACGGCCCGGAGCATTTCCATGGCCCGGTCCCGGGCGTCGGCCCTGGAGACGGTTTTGTGAATCCGGTAGGCCTCGGCGATCTGCCGGCCTACGGTCATGACCGGGTTGAGGGAGAACTTGGGGTCCTGCATCACCATGGCGATCCGCCCGCCCCGGATCTTTCGCCACGCCTTGTCGTCGGTCGTCATCAGGTCGATGCCGTCGAAGAGGAGTTTTCGGGCCCGAACCTTCCCCGGCGGCCGAACCAGCCCCAGCAGGGACCGGCCCGTCACGGTCTTCCCGGACCCGGATTCGCCCACGATCCCCAGCTTCTCCCGCCCCATGGTGAAGCTCACCCCGCGCACCGCGTGGACCGGCCCCTTGCGCGTGGCGAAGGCGACGGTCAGGTCTTCGACGTCCAGCAGATGGCCCATACCGCTAGGTCTCCGCCTTGGGATCGAGAACGTCCCGGAGTCCGTCTCCCAGCAGGTTAAAGCCAAGGCTCACCACGAAGATGGCCGCGCCCGGCATGGCGGCCACCCACCACTGATCCAGCATGTAGGCCCGGCCGCTGGAGATCATGGCCCCCCACTCCGGCAGCGGCGGCTGGGCGCCCAGACCCAGGAACCCGAGCCCGGCGGCGGTGAGGATGATGCCGGCCATGTCCAGGGTGACCCGGACAATGAGAGAGGACATGCACAGGGGGATCACATGCCCGCAGATGAGCCGAATCGGCCCGGCCCCCTGGAGCCGGGCCGCCTGGATGAAATCGGTCTTCCGGATGGTGAGGGTCTCGGCCCGGGCGATGCGGGCGTAGGGCGGCCAGGCGGTGACGGCGATGGCGATGACGGCGTTTTCGATGCCCGGCCCCAGGGCCGAGACAAAGGCCAGGGCCAGGATCAGCTTGGGAAAGGCCAGGAAAATGTCGGTGATCCGCATGAGCGCCATGTCGATGACGCCCCCGGCGAATCCGGAAATGGTCCCGACGATCAGCCCCGCGGGCGCGGCGATGACGGCCACCAGCACCACGACGTAGAGGGTCAGCCGCGACCCGTGGAGAATCCGGCTCAGGATGTCCCGCCCCAGCTCGTCGGTCCCCAGCAGGTGCCCGTCGGTCAATGGCGGCGCCAGCCGGGCCGAGAGATCGGCCGCATTGGGCGGAAACGGGGCCAGCGCCGGCGCCAGGGCCGCCGCCAGCAGCAGCCCCAGAATGATGATCAGACCGATCATGGCCAGGCGGTTTTCCGTGAAGGCGGTCCAGCCGATATAGGCCCTTCCGGTCCGGGCCTGGAACCGGGATTCGGGGGTGGCGGAGAGGAGCCAGTCGCGGAGGGCGGGTTTTTGGGAGATGGGGGGTGTTTGCATTGTTTCGGGGCGCGGCTCCTTTTATGTGGTCCCGGTCCGGTTATGTACCGAACAAACCATGCCCGTAAGGGTGATTTTTGTCAACAACTTCAAGGGGCAGCGATTCGCACGAATAAGCTTGACGATGGGATGCTTGACATTTTCATGTTTTTAGACGATACTATCGTTTAAAATAAAATTTTCAACTCTGGCGGCATCTTTAAAATGAAAACGATCCTCTATAAACTCAACCCCTGGTGGGAAGGCGAAAACGCCCTGCACGAGACGATTCCTCGCCTCCGGTACTTGCAACAGCTGAAAGGATCCCTGGACCTTCGGGGCATCGTCATGGTTACGGGCCTCCGTCGCGTTGGGAAGACGACGCTTCTCCGGCAACTCATCGATGACATGCTGGCGGATGTCGCGCCGGCCGACATTTTTTATGTCAGTCTGGACGCCTATGGACTGGAATCCTATTCCATCCACGAGATCGTCGAACAATACCGGATGCTTCACCGCCATCAATCGGATCGGAAGATCTACCTGTTTCTGGATGAGGTGACGGCGAAGCCGGATTTCAATCGGGAACTCAAAGATTTCTACGACCATGAAAACGTCAAAATCTACACATCGGCTTCGTCCGCCTCGCTCTTTCGGGACCAGAAGGCCCATTTGACGGGGCGCACCCGCACACTCGAGGTCCTGCCCCTGGATTTCGAAGAATACCTGGTGTTCAAGGATGTCCAAATCAGCGCCAAAGACGATCATCTTCGGGAAAGCTACTTCATGGAATATCTTGAAACCGGGGGGCTTCCGGAATACGTCCTCACCGGCGACATCGTCTATTTGACCGAGTTGATCGACAGCATCCTCCACAAAGACATCATCGCCTTCCACGGACTCAAGGATGTGACCCTGGTGCGGGATTTTTTCCGCCTCCTGATGGAACGGGCCGGAAAGCAGTTCACCGCCAACCGGGTCGCCAACATCCTCGGCATCAGCGTGGATACGGTGCGCCGCTATATGTCCTGCTTTCTGAAGACCTACCTGATTTACACCATCGAACGGTGCGGCAAGCTGAACCAGCGGTTGCGATCGCCTCAGAAGGTGTACGCAGGGGATGTGGGCATCCGGAATCTGGCGACGGGGTTCCGGGACAAGGGCGCGGTGTTCGAAAACCTGGTTTATCTGAGGATTAAGCACCGAAATCCCTGTTATGTGCTCGAAAATGGCAATGAGATCGATTTTCTGTTCGACGATGTCCTTATGGAAGTGAAGCTGAACCAGCCGCTATCCGGTAAGCAGCGGGCGATTTTCGAGGCCCATCCGGCTCGGGAGAAACGGTTCATTTCAAGTCCAGGAGATTTTTTGGATCAGATCTGGTCAAGCAAGCTCCCCCCATGGGGTTAGAACCCCAAGCTGTATGCCGTGGCCGCTCTGCGGCATTTAATGGCCGACACGGTGATCAAAAGCAAAATTTCAAATAGCGGCGTCAAAGTAAAATTGTATTTCAACATACAATAAATTGTATTTTATAATGCAATTTCTTTTCAATTCACCGCGCCCGCGGATCCAACAACCGATACAACGCATCCGACAACAGATTGATCCCGATAAACACGCTGCCGACCACGATGGTCGATCCCAGTACCGCGTTCATGTCGGCGCTCAGCAATGATTTAGTCAAATAAAACCCCAGCCCCGGCCATGCAAAGACGGTTTCGGTCAGCACGGACCCCTCCAGCAAATTGCCGTAGCTCAAAGCGATGACGGTCACCAGCGGCACCCAGACGTTGCCCAGGGCGTGGACCCAGATCACCCGCCATTCGGCCACGCCCTTGACCCGGGCGGTGGTGATGTATTCCTGGTTGAGTTGCTCCAGCATGAAGGAGCGGGTCATGCGGCTGATGTAGGCGAGGCTGAAATAGCCGAG
>CAZZBE010000256.1:2461-6853 GCA_964652715.1 uncultured Desulfobacteraceae bacterium | reverse complement strand
ATGTTAAAATCCAATTGTGTTTCTATGGATAACTCTCTCCGGGAGGCGCGGCCTTGAAACGATTCGCCGAAGATTATCTTTTGGAATGGAAGGATCGCGATGACCGTAAGCCGCTGATCATCAGGGGCGCGCGGCAGACCGGCAAGACGCACCTTGTGGAAACGTTCGCCCGGGACCATTTCCGGCAGTTTCTGAAGGTCGATTTCGAATTCGATCCCGATGTGAAATCCCTTTTCCACACCCGGGACCCGGATGCCGTCGTCAACGGCCTTTCCCTGTACCATGACCAGGAGATCACCGAGGGCGAAGCGCTCCTGTTTTTCGATGAAATCCAGGCGTGTCCCGAAGCCATCGCGGTCCTGCGCTACTTCCATGAAAAAAAGCCCGGGCTCCATGTGATGGCCGCGGGGTCCCTTCTCGATTTCACGTTGCGGGATTTCGGATATTCCATGCCGGTCGGCAGGATCGAATTTCTCTACCTGCAACCCTTGTCGTTCGAGGAATTTCTTCTTGAAGCGCAGCCCCGGCTGCTCGATTACATCAGACGCTTCACCCTCCGGGAAAAAATGGACGATGCGATCCACCGGAAGCTGTCCGAATGGCTGAGGGTCTTCTTTTTCGTAGGCGGAATGCCCGAAGCGGCTGAATCCTACCTGACCCGCAAGCGGCTGATCGATGTCCAAAGGATTCAAAACGCCATACTGACGACCATGGAAAATGATTTTGCCAAATACGGTTCGCGAACCCAGCAGGATTTTTTGAGAAAGGCGATGCGCTTCGTCCCCCGGAACCTCGGCGACAAGGTAAAATATGTCCGCGTGGACCGGGACGCCCGCTCCGATGTGCTGAAGCAGGCGTTTCAGCAACTGGCCATGAGCCGGGTCATCCATCTCGTCTACCAGAGCCGGGCCAACGGCGTTCCCCTGGATGCCGAGGCAGTGGTCCACTCGTTTAAATCGATTTTTCTGGACATCGGCCTCGTCAACAATATCAGCGGTCTGAAATTGATCGACATCGATGAACTGATCACCGTCAATGAAGGCGGCCTGGCCGAACAGTTCGTGGGCCAGGAGCTGCTGAACACCGGATACGCGTTCGAAGACGGCCGCCTCTACTATTGGGCCAGGGAGGCGAAGAACGCCAACGCGGAAATCGATTACCTGCTGACCCGCGACAGCCGCATCGTTCCCGTTGAAGTCAAGGCCGGCAAGACCGGAAGCCTCAAGTCGCTGCATCTGTTTTTCCATCAAAAGAAGACCGATTTCGGGCTGCGGTTCAATATGGACAAACCTTCCATCGGGCGGTTCAGCGCCCATGTCCGGCGAAAAGAAATGGCCGATCAGATCGAATACACGCTGCTGTCCCTGCCGCTGTACCTGGTGGGTCAAGGGGAGCGGCTGATTTCGGACGCGCTGAATAACTGGAGGAAAAATGAAGCTTTAGGCGAATTTCGAAAATAAAAGCCTAATAAAAATCCGACGCCTTGGCCGCCCCGCCTGGGGTTGAAACCCCAGGCTCAATCATTTAAAACCGGCTAAAAGCCGGTTCGGGTTGTGAACATCCATCTATGCCACGATAGCCATAACCGGCTTTCAGCCGGTTTTACGGGTTCAGCCCGGGGTTTCAACCCGAGGCGTCGGGGCTGCTCGATTTTAATTGAAATCCAATCGAGCATCCATTCACCGCAAATCGATAACATGCGTCGAACACGAGATGCATGGATCATACGCCCGGACCAGCATCTCCAGTCGCCGGGTGATGGTTTCCCGGCTTTCCGTCGCGAGGATCGGGGCATAGGCCCGCATGTCGGCTTCGAGGTTGGCAAGGTTTTGGGCGGTGGGGATCAGGTGGTTGGCATAGCGGCATTTGCCGTTGTCGTCGTATTCGTATTCATGGAACAGGATGCCCCGGGGGGCTTCCACCGCGCCGATGCCGCTTCCGGCCCGGTCCGTGACCGACTCGCATTCCGCATCCGGATCGATGCCCCTTTTTAGCAGGGTGTTCAGAATATCGAGGCTGTCCTCCAGGCAATGGACGCATTCCACGGCCTGGGCCGCGGTGTTCATGAAGGGATTGAAACAAGGGACCGTCAATCCCAGATCGTCGGCGGCGGTTTTGGCGCCGTCCGATAACTGGTCGAAGTTGTTGTTGACCCGGGCCAGGGCCCCGGTCATGTATTCGGGCCGGTTCCAGCGCGCGTATTTGGCCGTGGAGTGGGGGACGACGTACTCCTCGACGACCTCCCGGTACCGATCCACCGGGACGGTCTCTTCCCTGTCGCTGGACCGGATCTCCCCCTCGTAAAACGCGTACCGCCCCGGATGCTGGAGCGAGACGAATTCGGTCTCCCGCTCGAAATCGGGCAGATCGATTTCTTTGAGGGTCCGGATGGTCTCCCGCATATCCGCCAGCGCGTCGTCCACCCGTTGTTTCATCTCGGCCAGCTTTTCCGCATCGTGGACAAAAGTGAACCCGCCCACCACCATGGCCACCGGATGGGTGTGGCGTCCGGCCACCACGGCGCTCAGGTCGTATCCCAGTTTCTTGAGACCCATGGCCCGGCGGACCATGTCGGGATTGGACCGGGCCAGGGGAAGGACGCTGGGGACGTCGAAAAAATCCGGCCCGGCCAGAAAATAGATGTGAAGGATGTGGCTGCTCAATACCTCCCCGTGGTAGGCCAGCCGGCGCAAAAGCCGGGTCTGGTCGCTGATCCCGACGCCCAGCGCCATCTCCGCGGCCTTCAGCGCCGCGCATTTGTGGCTCACGGCGCAGATGCCGCAGATGCGGGAGGCGATGTGGGCGACCTCCTGATGATGCTGGCCCCGCAGAAACGCCTCGAAAAACCGGGGCGCTTCCACCACCGAAAAGCGGACCTCCCGGAGCACGCCGTCCCGGATTTCGGCGAAAATGTCGCCGTGGCCTTCGATCCGGGTCACATGATGGACATCGATGGTCTTAGCCGTCGTCATGGGATGCGCCTTCCGTTTCCAGCGTGGCGGTCTCGTTGTAGACCGTGAACCTGGCCAGAATCTCCTCCCTGGAGAGGGGATTTTTCCGGGCCGCCCCGGCCATGATGGGATGACGGGCTTCGGAGAAGAGCACCCGGGCGGCGCCTTCCGTATTGGCGTCGTCGATGAGCCCCCGGCACCCCTGGCAGGCGTCGCCGTAGCGCGTGCAAATGGCGTGACACCCGCACCGGGTGACCGGCCCCAGGCAAACCATCCCCTTTTCAAGGACGCAGAGGGTGTCGTTTCGCTTGCACTCCACGCAGACCGGATCATTGGGCGGATCGTAGGACTGGCCCGTCAGGATGCACTTGAACACCGTCTCGAATTCAGGCAGGCTCACCGGGCACCCCCGGACCTGGTAATCCACATCCACCACATCGGAAACCGGCCGTGCCGGAATGGTATCGATATGGCCGCCTTCCCCGCCGTAAACGGTTTCCACCACATCATCCATGGGCCACCGGTTTTTCAGGGCATTGTGACAACTGATGCTGGCGCAGGTCCCCAACGAGACCAGAATCTCCGCATTGTCGCGGATCGTTTCAATCCGTTCGACATCCCGCTCCCGGGTGATGCTCCCCTCGCAAAACGCTATGTCGTAATCATCTGATTTTCCATCCATAACCTCCCGCCATTCGACCACCTCGACATGGGAGAGCAGGTTGAGCAGCTTCTCCTCCAACTGGAGCACGGTCAACTGGCACCCCTCGCAACAGGCAAAATCGAAAAATGCGATTTTCGGTGTCGTGCGCATCTTCACAAACCGTTCCTCCACCATTCCTCCATTTCCAAAATGCCCCCCCGATAGTTCATCAATCACCGAGCCCCCTTCAGGGGGCTTCCCCTATTTGCCGGGGGGTTCAGCCCCCGGCTCCGGCGCCCACGTCTCCCCCGCCTCCGTCCGCGTCAGCAACTCGGAATACCGAAACACCGGCCCATTTTGACAGACATACAGATCGTTGAGCTGACAGTGGCCGCACTTGCCGATGCCGCATTTGAACCGCCGCTCCAGGGAAAAATAGATCCGGGACGGATCCAGCCCCTTTTTTTTGAGCCCCATGGCGATGAAGCGGAACATGACCGGCGGTCCGCAGGCCGCGGCGATGGTCTTGTCGGAGTCGAGGTCGATCTCCTTTAAAGGGTCGGTGACCACCCCGGTGCGGCCCTCCCACGCGTCGTCGGGTTCATCGACCGTCACATAAAGCTCCATATCCGGATCATCGCCCCATTCGTCCACCTCCTCCCGGAACAGGATTTCCGAGGGCGTTTTGGCCCCGCAGATCACCATGAACCGGCCGTAATCGTCCCGGTTGTCCCGGATGTAATCGATCAGCGACCGCATGGGGGCCAGTCCGATGCCGCCGGCGATGAGGAGCACGTC
>CAZZBE010000256.1:0-2361 GCA_964652715.1 uncultured Desulfobacteraceae bacterium | reverse complement strand
GTCGGGGAACGTAGGAGATGTCAGCCATCCGACGCCTCCTTTTCTTCTCCGAAAGCGATGATCCGGTTGGACACATCCACGATGTTGATGTCGGCGGTGCAGGCCCGGCTGCACCGTCCGCAGCCGGTGCAGTAGGGGCGGCCGAACCGACGATACAGATAGAGGAATTTCCGCTGCCACCGGTGCTTGACCCGCTGCCATCGCTCGCCCCGGAAATTGTGGCCGCCGGCCACCACCGCGAAGTCGAGCAACTGGCAGGAATCCCAGGTTCGGCGCCGGACGCCCCCTTTCATTTCCGCGTCGATGTCGTCGACCATGTCGAAACAGAAACAGGTGGGGCAGGTGGTGTTGCAGGAGCCGCAACTGTAGCACCGCTCGGCGATTTCCCTCCAGACAGGCGTCAGCCCCCCCTTCTCCAGGATGTCGGCCAGCCGGTTGACGGGCGCATCCAGCGACGGGCCGATCTTGTCCGCTTTTTGCCGCCGCCATTCCTCGGCGGCGGATCGGTCCGCCTCGTCGGCCGTCGCGGTGTCGGCGAATTCCAGAAGGTCGTTTCCGGCATCGGTGTGGATTTCCACCAGGTAGCCGTCTTCGATGGGCGTGAGAAACAGATCGCAGGGACCCCGGGCGGAGAGCGTATCCATCGACGTGCAAAAACAGTAGGGATCGGGATGGCAATCCAACCCAATGATGGCGGCCCGCTCCCGGTTTGCGGTCCAGCGGGCTTCGGCGGGCGGTTGTCCATAGGCGTCGTCCAGGGCGTCGATGCCCGACAGATCGCAGGGATGGACCCCCAAAAGGACGAACGGAAACTCTTCCACGAGGTGGGTCGGTTCCGGCGGATCGGTCAGGGTGAAGGAAAACAGCGTTTCCGACGGCGCGGCAAAGGCTTTTTTGGGCGGGAGGGTAGTGGGACCGTAGTCCGGCGCGAATTCTTCCCTGCTTTTCAACCAGTCGAACTGGTGGAAACCCGGCTGATCCGGCCGTTCCCTCGGCCCCATCACGGGCCGGTCGGCCATGAGCCGGTCCAGGAACCGGTTCATGCCCGCTTTGGAGATTTTCCGGACCGGAATCGGACTCATTCCTTTTCCACCTCTTCCCGGAGGGATTCCAGCCGCTCAATGTGCCGCCGCTCCTGTTCGATCACCCCGTCGATCTTCTCCCCTTCGGATTCCGGTACGATCTCCTTCATCTCCTCATAGAAGTTGATGGACCGGTTTTCGAACCGGATGCCGAAGTCGATGGCCTGGAGCGGGTCGGACAGGGATTTGACCTTTTCGGACGCCTCTTTCGGCGAGAAGAATATCGCTTCGTTGACGAAGCTGTCCATATAGCCGCCGGTTTCTCCGGCGTAGCTTTCGGGCAGTTCGTAATCCTCCAGATCCTCCCGCATCGTTTTGAACGTGTTGATGTGATGGTGCTCCTGTTCGATCAGATACCGGAATACGTCGGCGACCTTTTCGTCCAGTTCCGCTTCCAAACAGGATGTGTAGAAGTCGATCCCCTGCTTTTCGATCCGGACCGCCATCTCCAGGATTTCGCTGGCCCGGAACATCGATGTTGCCATGCGTTCCCCTCTTGTCTGAACGCCTCGACGCGCCGGCCGGCAATCCGGCTCCCGCGCGCCGAAGGTCATTGTGGGTCGATGCGGTATCGTTATCAGACCAAGACGGCCTTCAGGGTGATTTCAGCGCCTGCCAGAGCCTGTGATACGGGACACTTCTCTTTGGCCTCATTGGCCTGTTTCTGGAATTCCGCGTCGGAAATCCCCGGCACCTTGGCCTCGGTTCCCAGTTCGATTTTGCCGATCGCAAATCCGCCATTGGCCTTGTCGATATGGACCTGGGCCGTCGTCTGGATCGACTCCGCCGTGTAGCCGACATCTGACAGGAAAAGGGAAAGGGCCATGGAAAAGCACCCTGCATGGGCCGCCCCGAGGAGTTCTTCCGGGTTGGTCCCGGCGGCGTCTTCGAAGCGGGATCCGAAAGAGTAGGCGCCTTCAAAGGCCCCGCTGCCCAGTTTCATGGTTCCCGATCCGGTCTTGAGGGGGCCCTCCCATCGGGCCATTGCGCGTCGTTCTGGCATGATGCACCTCCTGTGTGCTGTGGCCTGTTCGTTCGGTGAACCCCGGAATGAATCCGGGGCATATCGAGTTCAATAGTAGGCGATTTCCGGCGCCGTTTGAAATGAGGGGAAGACCCTATTCGCAGATAGAATCGACCGTACTTTTGCCGGAGCAGGCCTATGACAAGGTATGCGCGACCAGACGATTTTGATGTCAAGTCCGTTAAATGGATTTGTCTTTTCGATACCGGCCGTATTCCCAGTGTCCCACCCAGGAGAGGGCCACCCGGCCGCCGG
>CAZZBE010000255.1:0-6868 GCA_964652715.1 uncultured Desulfobacteraceae bacterium | reverse complement strand
TTCGACGACCCCGACGCCGCCGAGAACGACCGCTACGTGGCGCTCGAGATGCTCAAAAACGCCGTGATCTCCGCCGAGATGGTTTTCCCCATGTGCCAGGACACCGGAACGGCCATTATCATGGGCAAAAAAGGGCAACGGGTCTGGACCGGGTTTTCCGACGAAGAAGCCCTGTCCCGGGGGGTCTTCGACGCTTACACTAAGGGCAACCTCCGGTATTCCCAGAACGCGCCCCTGACGATGTACGACGAGAAGAACACGGGGTGCAACCTGCCCGCGCAGATCGAGATTTACGCCACCGAGGGCGACGCCTACAAATTTCTCTGCATCGCCAAGGGCGGCGGATCGGCCAACAAGACCTACCTGTTCCAGGAGACCAAGGCGGTGCTCAACCCCGGAACCCTGGTGGATTTCCTGACCGCGAAGATGAAAACCCTGGGCACGGCGGCCTGCCCGCCCTACCATCTGGCCTTCGTCATCGGCGGCACGTCGGCCGAATTCAACCTCAAGACCGTGAAACTGGCCTCGGCCGGCTACCTGGACGGCCTGCCCACTACGGGTTCCGAGACCGGCCGCGGCTTCCGGGATCCCGACCTGGAGGCCAAGCTGCTGGCGGCCTCCAGGGAACTGGGCCTGGGCGCCCAGTTCGGCGGCCGTTATTTCTGTCATGACGTTCGCGTTGTCCGGCTTCCCCGCCACGGCGCGTCCTGCCCCATCGGCATGGGCGTGTCGTGCAGCGCCGACCGGAACATCAAGGCCAAGATCACCAAAGAGGGCATCTTCCTGGAAAAACTGGAAACCGACCCGTCCAAATACCTGCCGTCGGTCGCCGAGATCGGGGAGGGGGCCGTGGAGATCGACCTGAACCAGCCCATGGACGAGATCCGGGCCAAACTGAGCCAATACCCGGTGGCCACCCGCCTGAAATTGAACGGCAAGATCATCGTGGGCCGGGACATCGCCCACGCCAAGCTCAAGGAGCGGCTGGACGCCGGCGAGGATCTGCCCCAATATTTCAAGGATCACATCATCTACTACGCGGGCCCGGCCAAGACCCCGGAAGGCCATGCCTCGGGTTCCTTCGGCCCCACCACCGCCGGCCGCATGGATTCCTACGTCCCCATCTTCCAGGAGCGGGGCGGCTCCATGGTGATGCTGGCCAAGGGCAACCGTTCCAAAGTCGTCACCGATGCCTGCAAACAATACGGCGGCTTCTACCTCGGTTCCATCGGCGGCCCCGCCGCCCGCCTGGGCCGGGACTGCATCACCGACATGAAGCTCCTGGAGTACCCCGAACTGGGCATGGAGGCCATCTATGAAATCACCGTCAAGGATTTCCCGGCCTTCATCATCGTGGACGACAAGGGGAATGATTTTTTCGAGGGGTTGCTGTAAACCATGCCGAATGTCCGCATAGAAATTTCAGAGGAGGAGTTCGCCAGGGTGCTTGAAGCCTATAAAACATTGCAGACATTCATGGAGAAAATCGTTTCTCCCAATGAACTCTACCAGGCTGAATTTCTCGAAGGTTTGGAAGATGCGCTGACCCAGGTCGAAACCGGCGACATGGACGAAGTCAACAGTTACGAAGATTTTGTCCGGTAAGCGGAAAATCCAAAAAACGAAGCGGTTTGGCAGGGACATCAAAAAGCTGCCCGATGCCGTCAAGAAAGAGGCGTTTGAGATTTCAAGCCGACTGGCGGCAGATATCTTCGAACCCCAGTTGAGTATCCGCCATATGTCGGGATTAAAAGGCATTTATCGCGTCGTTGTTCTGAAAAATTACAGAATGATTTTTTCTTTTGACGACGTTTCAATTTACCTTCTGAGAATAGGACACCGCAATAAAATATATCGGAATATCGAAATTCTAGGGGCATTGGATTTTTAAATGTCCTATAAACATCACACCGAGTAAAGGAGTCTATCCATGGCAAAAAAAATGAAAACCATCGATGGCAACACCGCCGCCGCGCACGTGGCCTACGCCATGAGCGATGTGGCCGCCATTTACCCCATTACCCCGTCCTCCCCCATCGGGGAGATCGCCGATGAATGGGCCGCCGGTGGGCGGAAAAACATCTTCGGGCAGACCATGACGGTCCGGCAGCTCCAGTCGGAGGCCGGCGCCGCCGCGGCGGTCCACGGGTCCCTGGCCGCGGGCGCGCTGACCTCCACTTTCACGGCGTCCCAGGGGCTGCTGCTGATGATCCCCAACATGTACAAGATGTCCGGCGAACTGCTGCCGGGGGTGCTCCATGTAACGGCCCGGGCCGTGGCCGCCCATGCGCTCTCCATCTTCGGCGATCACCAGGACGTCATGGCGGTGCGACAGACCGGGTTCGGACTGCTGGCCTCGGCGTCGGTGCAGGAAGCCATGGATTTGGGGCTGGTGGCCCACCTGGCCGCCATCAAGGGGAGCCTGCCCTTTCTTCATTTCTTCGACGGGTTCCGGACCTCCCACGAGATCCAGAAGATCGAGATGATCGACTACGACGACATGGCCAGGCTGACGGACTGGGACGCCGTGGCCAAATTCCGGGCCCGGGGCGTCAACCCCGAACGGCCCGAGCTGCGGGGCACGGCCCAGAACCCGGATGTTTATTTCCAGGGCCGCGAGGCCGTCACGCCCTACTACCTGAAGCTTTCCGCCATTGTCGAAGAGGCCATGAAGCAGGTGAGCGATTTGACCGGCCGGCAATACAATCTCTTCGACTATGTGGGGGCGCCGGACGCCGAAAACGTCGTCGTCGCCATGGGCTCTTCCTGCGAGACCATCGAGGAGGTGGTGAACCATCTGGCCGACAAGGGCGAGAAAGTGGGGATGATCAAGGTCCGTCTCTACCGGCCCTGGTCCACGGAACATCTGTTCGCGGCCATGCCCGATTCCGCCAGGGTGGTGACGGTGCTGGACCGCACCAAGGAGCCGGGCGCCCTGGGCGATCCGCTCTTCCTGGATTTCTGCTCCGCCTACATGGAAGAGGGCAAGACGGCCAAAATCTACAACGGCCGCTACGGCCTGGGATCCAAGGAGTTCAACCCCAGCATGGTCAAGGCGGTTTTCGACAACATGAAGGCCGCTTCGCCCAAACGGCATTTCACCGTGGGCATCACCGACGATGTCGCCGACACCTCCCTGCCCGTGGAAGAGGGCTTCGACGTGGCGCCCGAAGGCACCGTCCAGTGCAAGTTCTGGGGCCTGGGGGCCGACGGCACGGTGGGCGCCAACAAGAGCGCCATCAAGATCATCGGCGACAACACCGACATGTACGCCCAGGCGTATTTCGCCTATGATTCGAAAAAGTCCGGCGGCGTGACCATGTCCCACCTCCGGTTCGGCAAGACCCCCATCCAATCCACCTACCTCATCGACTCGGCCGACTACATCGCCTGCCACAAGGACTCCTACGTCGATACCTACAACGTCCTGGAAGGCGTCAAGGAGGGCGGCGCCTTTCTGCTCAATTCCGCCTGGAGCCTCGAGGACATGGAGGAAAAGCTGCCCGCGGGCATGAAGCAAACCATCGCCCGGAAGAAGCTCAAGTTTTACAACATCGACGCCGTCTCCATCGCCGGCGAGGTGGGGCTGGGCGGCCGGATCAACATGATCATGCAGACGGCTTTCTTCAAGCTGGCCAACGTGATCCCGGTGGACGACGCCATCGCCTATCTCAAGGACCAGATCCAGGAAATGTTCGGCAAGAAGGGCGATAAGATCGTCAACATGAACGTCGCGGCGGTGGACAAAACCCTCGACCACCTGGAAGAAGTCCGGTATCCGGCGTCCTGGGCCGACGCCGCCGCGGCGGACGCCCCGGCCAAGGACGAGCCGGCCTTTGTCACGGAGGTCATGCGGCCCATGCTGGCCCAGCAGGGCGACAAGCTGCCGGTGAGCAAGTTCCGGCCCGACGGCATCTTCCCCGTGGCCACCACCAAATACGAAAAGCGCGGCGTGGCCATCAACGTGCCCGAGTGGATCATGGAAAACTGCATCCAGTGCAACCAGTGCGCCATGGTCTGCCCGCATGCCACCATCCGACCGGTGATCCTCACCGACGAAGAAGTGGAGAAAGCCCCGGCCGGCATGGAGGCCAAAAAAGCCCTGGGCAAGGAACTCAAGGGGTATCAGTTCCGCATGCAGGTCAGCCCGCTGGACTGCATGGGCTGCGGCAACTGCGCCGACATCTGCCCGTCCAAGAAAAAGGCCCTGGTGATGAAGCCCCTGGCCACCCAGATGGCGCAGGCCCCGCTGTGGGAGTACTGCATCGAAGAGGTCCCGGTGAGAGACGACATCCTGAAGCGCACCAGCCTCAAGGGCAGCCAGTTCTGCCAGCCGCTGTTGGAGTTCTCCGGCGCCTGCGCCGGCTGCGGCGAGACCCCCTACGCCAAGCTCCTCACCCAGCTCTTCGGCGAGCGGATGATCATCGGCAACGCCACCGGCTGCACGTCCATCTGGGGCGGGTCCGCGCCGTCGGTCCCCTACTGCGTCAACAAGGAGGGCTTCGGCCCCACCTGGGGCAATTCCCTGTTCGAAGACCCGGCCGAGTTCACCTACGGCATGCTCCTGGGCGCGGCCCATCAGCGCCGGATGCTGGCGGAAAAGGTCCGGGATGCCGTCAACAACGGCGCCTCCGGCGACCTGAAGGCCGCCATGGAGGGCTGGCTGGACAACATGCGCGACCCCGTGCTGTCCAAACAATACGGCGACCGGATGAAGGCCCTGCTCAAGGACGCCAAGGGCGACAAGCTGTTAGAAGACATTGCTTCCATGTCCAGGCTGTTCACCAAGAAGTCCTACTGGGTCTTCTGCGGCGACGGCGCGGCCTACGACATCGCCTTTGGCGGCATCGACCACGTGCTGGCCTCGGGCGAGGACGTCAACGTCATGGTCTACGACACCGAGGTCTACTCCAACACCGGGGGCCAGTCCTCCAAGGCGACCCCCACCGGATCGGTGGCCAAGTTCGCCGCCTCCGGCAAGAAGACCGCCAAGAAGGACATGGGCGCCATGGCCATGACTTACGGTTACGTTTACGTGGCCACCGTCGGCATGGGCGCCAACAAGCAGCAGCTCCTCAAAGCCTTTACCGAGGCGGAGTCCTATGACGGACCGTCGTTGATCATGGCCTATTCGCCCTGCATCAACCACGGCATCCGCAAGGGCATGGGCAAGTCCCAGGAAGAAACGGAACTGGCGGTCAAGAGCGGGTACTGGCCCCTGTACCGGTACAATCCGGAATTGAGGAAAGAAGGCAAGAACCCCTTCGTCCTGGATTCCAAAGAACCCGACGGCAGCCTCCAGGATTTCCTGTCCGGCGAGGTCCGGTACGCCTCCCTCCAGAAAACCTTCCCGGATGAGGCCGCCCGTCTCCACGCCCAGCTCGAAAAAGAGTTCAACGCCCGGTACAAGGCCCTTAAACGCCTGTCCGAGCTGGAACCCATCGAGGTGGAAGCGGGCGCCGTGGGCGACGGCGGCGACGCCGATGTCTGCACCATCGCCGACGATCCGGAGCATTCCCGGTCCACCGATCCGCGGTCCGGCGAGGCGTGTGATGATGGGAGGGCGGGGAAGTAAACGCTGACCTGAAGGATAGTAAATGATATAACAGGCTGCCCGCGGCGACGCGGGCAGCCTGTTTTTTTATGGAAATATCTTTGCTTTATTGACGCCAACACAGTCTATAGACGGGGTGACCATGGAAACAAAAAAAGTGGCGCCGATGATTAGAAAGGTGACAATTCGTCGGTTCAAGCGTTTTGAAGAACATATTTTCGACCTAAAACCTTTCAATCTGCTGGTGGGACCGAATAACCATGGCAAAACAACCTTGCTTCAAGCCCTGTCCGCATGGCAATTGGCATATTCCACATGGAAATCCGCAAGGCGGGTTTCGCCCGGACGCATCGCGAAAAAAGTTCGCGGCGTACCGATTCCGTTGCCCAATTTTCATTGTGTTCCTTTGACGGACTTTAAACACCTGTGGACCGGAAAGCGAACCCAGTGGTTCGATCACCAGCGATACGATGAATACAAAAAGGGAAGCATTGACGCATCTGAAAAAAAATCGGAGGACAAACCCAAAGAAAAATACCAAGGGACCTATGATGTAGAGATTACGGTGGAATGGGATGCACCGAAGACAGATGACGAGCCGTCCGAAATGAATCTTCATGCATTCGGGATGGTGCTCCAATACACCAATGAGCAATCCATCATTGTGAAGCCGACGCCGGAAACCCAGGAACTTCCGCAAAGCATCGACTCTATTGTTCTAACCCACATCCCTCCTTTCTCCGGCCTTGATCCCCATGAAGAGTACCTGGCCGATGGCGCGATCCGGAGACGGATCGGGCTGAGCCAGCCAGGAAGCGTGGTCCGGAATCTTTTGTGGCGCGTCTATCAGGGAGACGAAAATCGATGGGCGGACCTTAAACGCAATGTGAGAAAATATTTGAACGTAAAATTGATTGATCCGGAATTCAGGGAGGACATCGATCCACACATTACCTGCCTATATGAAGATTTGCGCGGTGAAATGAAGGAACCCTTCGATTTGGTTAACGGAGGAAGCGGGTTCCATCAATTGGTCACCCTTTTTGCCATTCTTTATTGGAATCGAGGGACCCATTTGCTGCTGGATGAACCCGATGCCCACCTCCACGCCTGGGCCCAGGCGGGGATTTTAGGTTTCCTTAAAGAGATGACCAGAAAGAGGGAAACCCAAGTCATTATCGCCACCCATTCCATTGCCATGCTGGACCGGTGTAAGCCGGAAGACGTTTATTCGATGATGAGCCCCAGGGCATCCTGGCTGGTTCAGGACAAGGAGAAGTATAGCATCCGCTCCGGGTTGGATTCAGTGGAAAC
>CAZZBE010000254.1:0-6915 GCA_964652715.1 uncultured Desulfobacteraceae bacterium | reverse complement strand
TTTTCCACGTATTCGTCCACGGCGTCGAATTTGGGGCAACCCATCATCACCACGCGGCCCCGGAGGAAGTCGCTGTGGAAATTGGGATAGGCCAGCGGCGCGCAATCGGCCACCACCAGGAGATCGGCGCCTTTCAGGAAGGGCGCGTCGGGCGGCACCAGCCGGATCTGGACCGGCCAGTGGGACAGGGCCGATTCGGAAGCGCCGGTCGCTTCGGCCGGCGGCTTGCCGCTCTCGGGTGGTGCAAAGACCTGGACCCCGGCCGACGGGCACCCCCGGATCGGCTCAAGGGACGGCTTTTCGGCCGCCTTCTGCTCCAGCAGTTCCTCCACGGCCTCTTCGTCGAACTCTTCGGCCTCCCGTTCGACGATGTGCAGGGCGTCGTTGGGGCATTCGCCCAGGCAGGCGCCCAGGCCGTCGCAGTATTTGTCGGCGATCACCTTGGCCTTGCCGTCGACGATCTCCATGGCGCCTTCGGCGCAGGCCGGCACGCACTGGCCGCAGCCGTCGCACCGCTCTTCATCGATTTCGATGATCTTGCGTTTTACTTTCATATGGGATCCTCCCTGTTTATCGGAACACCGCTCCCGAACCGTCCGGAGACGGGGCGGAAGCGTCGTTGTTGATGTATGGTTTATATGGATATCGGGAATCAAGTTCGGAGTACCGCCTTTAGGCGGCTCCTGACGGATGCCGCCTCGGCCGCCTAAAGGCGGTACTCCGAACACGCCGTCCCAGACACCAGGACGTATGCTGTCAATTGAGCAACACCTCCCTGGCCACGTCGGCGCCGGCGGGGGTCAGAAACGATTTCTGAATGATGGATTCCAGCCGCTCCGGGTCCGTGCCGTTTTCTTTCTGCTTCTCGGCCAGGTTGACGATCAGGTCCGCGTCGTAAACCGCCTTGAAATTGAGGGTCTCTTCCTCCCGGGGATGATGGTGATGACCGACGATGTCGCAGACTTCGTCGATGAGCGGTTCACGGGCGCCCAGGTTCTCCAGGATCTCCCGGGCCACGGGCGGCCCCTCTTCCTCCTGGTACTTGGCCGCGGAACTGTCGTGCTTTCGCTCGGCCTCGGGGATGCCGATGTCGTGGAGGTACGCGGCGGTGAGCACCACCGCCATGTTGGCGCCCTCAATCTTGCCGATCCGCTCGGCGTGGCGGGCCACCCGGGTGGCGTGGCCGATCCGCTTGAAATCCTGCTTGAAATAGCGTTTCATGGCGATGGCCACCCGATCCTTGAGCAGATCTTCCTTCTGGGCCATCAGTTCCGGGGGCAGATCGCCGAGGCACTGTTCGGCGTACTGGCAGTAAGCCGCGCATCCGAAATCCATGCCCGGGTTGACGAAACGGTGACCGCAGCCCGGACATTTCCGCGAGGTGTCGTCCTTGAAGAACTCCACCGTGCGGTCGCATTCCGGGCATTTGGCGTCGAAGATATCCCCCGGTTTCCAGTATTGGGTGTCCTGTCCAGGGCATTTCATGGGTTGACCTCCTTACAAACGTCCATTCGATCTGTTTGCAGGGGCGAAAAATTTTTCGCCCCTACACATTATTATCCGAATTATCCGAGGATCGCCTTCAGGTCCTCGTCCGGCGTGCTGATGGGTTTGATGTTGAATTTATCCACCAGCACCTGGAGGATGTTGGGCGAAACAAAGGCCGGCAGGCTCGGCCCCAGCCGCATATCCTGGATGCCCAGGTAGAGCAGGCTCAGCAGAATGGCGACCGCCTTCTGCTCGTACCAGGACAGGATCATGGACAGCGGCAGGTCGTTGACCCCGCAGTCGAAGGCGTCGGCCAGGGCCGTGGCGATCTTCACCGCCGAGTAGGCGTCGTTGCACTGGCCCACGTCCAGCAGACGCGGGATGCCGCCGATGTCGCCCAGGTCCTTGTCGAAGAACCGGAACTTGCCGCAGGCCAGGGTGAGGATCACCGTGTCCTTGGGCGCTTTTTCCGCGAACTCGGTGTAGTAACTCCGGCCCGGCTTGGCGCCGTCGCAACCGCCCACCAGGAAGAAATGGCGGATGTCTTTGTTCTTGACGCCCTCGATGACCTTGTCGGCCACGCCCAGCACCGCGTCGTGGCCGAACCCGACGGTGACGCGGCCCTTGTCGACATCTTCGGGGAAGCCCTCCATCTCCAGGGCTTTCTCGATGACCGGGGTGAAGTCCTTGTCCTGGATGTGCGTCACATCGGGCCACCCCACCAGGCCGGTGGTGAAGATCCGGTCCTTGTAGGAACTCCGGGGCCGCTGGATGCAGTTGGTGGTCATCAGGATGGCGCCCGGAAACTCGTCGAACTCCTTGGACTGGTTCTGCCAGGCCGTGCCGTAATGACCGTAAAAGTGGTCGTATTTCTTCAACTCCGGGTAGCCGTGGGTCGGCAGCATTTCGCCGTGGGTGTAGATGTTGATCCCCTTGCCCTCGGTCTGCCGGAGCAGCAGGTCCAGATCCTTCAGGTCGTGGCCGGAGACCACGATGGCCTTGCCCTTTTTCGGCCCCAGCGGCACCTGGGTCGGCGTCGGGGTCCCGTAGGCGCCGGAATTGGCCTCGTAGAGCAGCTCCATGGTCCGCAGGTTGATCTCGCCGGCCTTCATCACCAGGTTCACATAGTCGTCGGCGGTCAGGCTGGGGTCAAGGGTTTTGGCCATGGCCTCATGGATGAACGCATCGATGGTCTCGTCGGTCTTGCCCAGAATCCGGGCGTGGTCCGCGTAGGCGGCGATCCCCTTGATGCCGTAGGTGAGCAGTTCCCGGAGAGACCGGATGTCCTCGTTGAGATCCTCGGGATACTTGACGCCCACCTTCTCGCCGTCGGCGATCAGGGCGTCCTGGGTCTGGGGCGGCATGTAATTGGCGGCCTCCTCGGTGAAATCGACGTTGCCGCCGGCTTCCTTGACCCGTCCTTTGAGTTCTTCCCGCAAAGCCACGCACTGGCTGATCAGTTTCACGAACCGATCCGGGTCGAAATCCACATTGGTGAGGGTCGAAAAAAAGGCTTCGGCGGTAAAGCGATCGACCTTTTCATCCACGACGCCGACCTTTCGCCCTTCCACCGCGTAGAGGGACAATCCCTTGACCATCCATACCAGCAGGTCCTGAAGTTCGGCCACCTCATGGGGTTTGCCGCATACGCCCGCCTTGGTGCAGCCTTCGCCTTTCGCCGTCTGTTCGCATTGAAAACAAAACATGGTGTTGCTCCTTTCGTATCGATAATGTCGTTCGTCGCTCAGGTGAGCCGTTCGCTTTTTTCCCTCGTTCCGGGTCTCTTATATCCCGATCCGCGACCCCTTTTCATTGATCTAAGTCAACAGGGGCGATTTTTTTTTGGAAACGTCACCGCTCCCGGATGGATTCATAGAGGGATTCGCCCTCGGCCTGGAAGCTCTCCAGGGTGCTCCGGTAGCTGTTGGCCAGGGTGTCGTCCCGGATGCAGTCGATGTTGGCCCGGGCGATGGCCAGCCCGCTTTCCAGGCAGGCGTAAGCGAGATGCGCGGCGACCTGGGCGTCGGCCCGGGCCGCCGGAAAGATGCGCTCCCGCATGGACAGGATCGCCCGGAGCATCTTCACGCCGTATTCCACCAGCGTCAGGGGCGGACCCAGGGCGGTGATGCAGGCGGACTCCATGGCCTTATCCCGCTCCCTGCCCCTGGGCAGCTTGGCGGCGTCCATGATCTTGCCGTAAGCGTCCACATCCCGGCTGATGGCCTCCAGGCTGGCTTCCTGGATGGCCTGCAATGTGTCGACCAGGGTCGAGATCTCGCTTTTCTCGGCGCCGTCGCCGGCCTTCTTTCCCGAAATCCGGGCCACGAATCCGCCCAAGGCGGCGGCCAGGGCCGAACACAACGCCGCGGCGCATCCGCCCGCCGGCAGGGTGGGCGAATCCGAAGCCACGCGGTCCAGGAACATCCGCATGGACATTTTCTCGAATGCCGTATCCGCTTTCATGGCCGCCGCCCTCCCCTATTCCTTGATCATGATCAGCATCATCTTGAACCGCTCCACGGCCTTCAGGGCATGGGGAATGTTGGCCGGCATGATAATCATCTCCCCTTTCGACAGAATATAGGGCTTTTTGTTGAGGCTGATCTCGACTTTTCCGTCCGTCACCACGACCATGGCGTCGAAAGGCGCGGCGTGCTCGCTCAAGCCTTCGTCCTTGTCGAAGGCGAACAGGGTGACGGTGCCGGTCGGCTTCTTGATCAAAGTCTTGCTGACCACGGAACCGGAATGATATTCGACGAGGCCTTCAAGGGAGATGCCTTCCTTGACGAATTCTTCGATGGTGGTTTCGGTTTTTTCCATTGGGACCTCCTAGTTGCAAGTTGGCGTTTGTAGGTTCAATGTGACGAATTTTCGATGATCGGTCATTGACCCAGGTCAAGCCGCCGCCGCATCCTTTTTGAGCGGCAGAAAAAGCCCGAGGCAGACCAGCGACAGGATCAGGAAGACGGAAAATCCCAGCGGGTAGCCGGCCGTCCCCCAGAATTTGACGTAAAGCCCCATGGAGGGAGGGATCACGAACCCGCCGAAGGCGCCCAGCCCGCCGACGATGCCGGCGGCGCCGCCCACGGCCTTGGGGGTGTAGTGAGGGACGAGTTTGAAAACAGCGGCGTTGGCGAATCCCATGCCCAGGGCCATCAGCATCTGGCCGGCCATGGCCACGGCGAAGATGCCGTAAGCGCCCATCATCATCACCGCGCCCAGGACCACCACGAGAAAGCTGAGGGACGCCACCCGCTCGCCGGTGAACCGGTCGGCGGCCATGCCGCCCACCACCCGCAGGAGCGACGACGACAGGGAATAGAGCGCGGTGTAGGCCCCGGCCCGGACCACGCTGACGCCGAAGTATTCGTTCCAGTAGGTGGGCAACCAGATGGTCAGGGCGATGAATCCGCCGAAGGTGACGAAGTAAAACGCCGTCAGGATCCATGTCCGCCAGTTGGCGGCGGCCCGCTTGACCGACTCGAAGGCGGCCCCGGAGGGGATCAACTCTTCGCCGCAGGCCAAGGCCAGGGCATCGGGATCGATTTTGATGCCCATCTCCCGGTACTGGAAATATGGGGCGTCCTTCATGAAAAAGGCCACCAGGAGGATCAGGACGCCCAGCAGGACCAGCCAAAGGACGTAGGAGGTGGTGAATCCCAGCGAGACCACCATCATGGGGAGGATCACGGCGAAGAGCCCGGGGGCGAGGTTGCCCAGGCCGGCGTAGATGGCCAGGGCGGTCCCCTGGGCCTTCTGGGGATACCAGTAGGAGACGGACGGAATGCCGACGGAGAAGATGGCGATGCCGCTCCCGCACAGGACCCCGGAGATCAGGAACAGCGGGTACTGGGCGAAGGTGGGGTTCGGATACAGCGCGAACAGCGCGGTCATTCCGGCCACGCCCACGGCGGCCAGCAGCATCAGGATTAGAATCGGCTTTTTCCCGCCCATCCGGTCCACCATGGCCCCGAAGGGGATCCTCAGCAGGGAACCGGTCAGGGCCGGGCTCGACGCCAGCAGCCCCATGAGAAAAGGGCTCATTTTCATGGCGTCCTTCAGTTCCGCGACGATGGGTCCGAAGGCGGAGACGCCGGCGAACCCGGCGAAAAAGGCGATGGTGGACCAGACGAGAGCGGCCTCCTTGCTCGATTCGGCGTGACAGACGGCTTCTTCTTCCATGGGTCGCTCCTTTCGTTGCGGACGGCCTTACGCCCGAACGTTCCGCCGGCGGAAGACCACCAGGGGACGGAACAGATAACTCAGGGGCGCGCTCCAGATGTGGATCAGCCGGCTGAAGGGCGCGAATCCGATGAGGGTGAAGGCCGATACGATGTGGGTTTTGTAGGTCGGCGGCACGTTGCGCATCAGTTCGGGGTCCGGGGTCAGGGTGAGGATGCCCCGCAGCCAGGGCGCGACGGTGTAGAGAACCTCGTAATGGCCGAAGAGCACGTTGTAGAGCCCCGTTCCGACGGTGAGAAACAGCAGCGCCAGGGTCGTGAAATCGTTCATGGTGGTGGTGACGCGGATTCGGGTCCGGGCCACCCGGCGATAGAGGAGCAGCAGGATGCCGATGAACGCCGGGTTGCCCACGAGCAGGCCGGCGTAATAGGCGATGAGGGTATGGGAATGGCCGCTGATGCCCATGGCGTCGTAGATCCGCTGGGGGATGAGCAGCCCGCCGGCATGCCCCAGCAGGGCGAGGATGACGCCGTAGTGAAACAGCGTGATCCCGACGGGCAGCGTGCCGGTTTCGAGGAACTGGCTCGACTTGGCGTTCCAGGTCAGCCGGTCGGATCGGTACCGGTAGATGTGGCCGACCACGAAGGCGGTCAACGCCAGATAGGGGTAGATCACGAAAGCGAAGGTGTTCATCATGATGCGCGCCTCCTCTTTTCCGACAATGAGGTGAAGCTATCGACCACGCCGGCCATGATCCCGGCCCAGGGGCTTTCCGTTTCCTTGAGGCGACGGGCGATGGATTCGATGTCGGGCAGGCAGTCGGCCGCGGGTTCCGGCAGCGTTTCGGGGTCGGTTACCGATAACATCTCCAGAACCATGGGCAGGTAGTCGGGCAGCTCCCGGGTGGCCGGGGCGTAGCCGTTTTCGAGATACATCCGGGTGAAGGCCGCCAGGGCCTCGCCCCGCTCCTTGCCGTCGCCCCAACGGTGATAGGTGAGGTTGAGGCACAGCTTCGGGTTGAGGTCGAAAGCAGCGGTGTAGGCCTCCTGGGCCTGGAGGATCGGGGTGCTTTTAAGATACTGGATCAGGCGTTCGCAGCGCTGTCGTTGGGTTTCGTCGGTGATGGTTTTCGCGGCGTCCGAGGCGTCGTCTAAACCGGCAACGAAGTCTTCGTCCGGATAGCGAAGCAGGACGGCGAATAGTTTTGATAATGTCGATCGTTCCATTGGGTTATCCATATTGATC
>CAZZBE010000253.1:1917-6949 GCA_964652715.1 uncultured Desulfobacteraceae bacterium | reverse complement strand
GGATGGCCCGGAGGGACCGGCGGAACGGCTTGCGACTCGTCAAACACCGGACCAGGTGGGTCCCGCTCAGGGCGGCGGCGGCGCCGGGCGTCGGGCCGAGGGCGTCCGGCGCATCGGCGGCCACATAATCGCCGGGATCGGGGGCGATGGCCCCGCCCGTCTCCCCTGCCAGGTCTTGGGACGTCAGGGTGAAAACAACGGGCGCGTCGCCCTGGGGGCCCGCGCCGAAAACCCGGATCAGCCGGCCGTCGGGCGGGAGCGCCGCCTGAACCGCGGCCGCATCCGCCGGCGCCGGCCCGAACAGGGCGAGGACGCCCGGCGCGGCGCCCGGCTCCAGACGGGCCATGGCCCGTCGAAAGGTCTCGTGGTAGGCCTCGATAAGGTCCGGGTATCGGGCGTCGTCCGCCGGTCCTGTTTCATCCGAAATGGCCGCGGATTCGGCCGCGGCTTCCGCTTCCGCGGCCAGTCCCAGAAGGGTCAGGAGCGTTTCCGTGGTGGTTTCGTCCGGCGAAAACCGGGCGATCTCCGGCAGATGCGCCCCTTCCCCGCCCATGGCCCCGGTCAGCAATGCGGTCTCCTGGGCGAGCCGTTGGGCCAGGTACTGCCGGTTTTCCCCCTCGGCGACGGCGGCCTCCGCCCGCAGGGTTTGAATCCGTTCGATCCGGCTTCCGAGCTTGATGAGCCGCGCCTTGTCCTCCGCGGTGATCTCTCCCAGGAGGAAGGCCATGCGGTTGAACCGCTCCAGTTCCGAGATCGCTTCGGCCAGGTTGAAGGCCGCCCCGGGTCCGTCTTCCGACAACCGTCGGGCCACCAGCGGCGCGAACGTCCGGACGATCTCCAGTCGGTCGCAGCCGGCCTCCAGCACGGTGACTTGCCGGAGGGTCGCAAGGGCTTCCTCCAGCCGGCCCAACCCCGCCAGGGCCCGCCATTCCAGGTCGGCCAAACGTCCCTTTTGGGACAGTTGAAGCGCCGATTCGAAATGGGTCCGGGCCGGGCCGGGCTCATTAAGGGCCAGCGCCGTTTGGGCCAGGTTGAGGTGGAGCGCGGCCCGAAGCGCCGAATGCTTCCGGCGCCCGGCGACGCCTGCTTCTTTGAGGACCGCCAGTCCCTGGTGAAAATGGAGGGCCGCGCCTTCCAAACGGCGGAACCGCGCCACTTCGCCGGCCATCCCGTCCTTTTGGGTGGAGGGCATCCGCAACCCGTGGACCCCCATGCGGTTGTGGTAGGCCGCCGCGACAGTGGGATCGCCGGGAACCGGATGAAGGGCCAGCAATGCGGTCACGCGCCGGTCCATGGTCGCGAGATCGTCGCGCATGGCGTCCTCGGCCGAAGGCCCCATGTCGACCAGTACGTGGGCCATGTTAGCGGCGTTGAGAGCCGAACTGACCGGGCTGGCCATGGCCAGGGAAAGGCCGGCCGATCGCCGGAAATGGTCGAAGGCCGCCCCATGTTCCCGCCGGGCCTGGGCCAGGTGGCCGGCCCGGTGGTGGAGAAGGGCCACGCCGTACAGGTCCCGGTCCGGCACGTCCCCTTCCGGCGGATACTGGGAGAGTTGCTTGTCGAGGGCCTTTTGGGCCGGGTCCAGCCGCCCCAGTTCGGTCTGAATCCGGTAGATGAAGGTTTCGGCCAGCCGGATCTCCTGGTCGGCGGTGAACCCCCGGGCGGCGGCGGTGGCCCGGGTTTCGTCCAGGGAAACCTGGAGGTCGATGTTGACCAGTCCCGTCCCTTTTCGTTCCGTCGGCTCGGGAACGCCGTGCGTCGCGACCAGGTCGAGGACCGAACCGAAATCCGTCAGGGCCTGTCGGAGGAGATCTTCCCGCCCCTTCCCTGTTCGTTCCCCGGCCAGCAGGTAAGCGTTGTAGGCCGCGGACCGCCGGTTCCGGGCCAGGTTCCGGTCGTTGCCCAGCCGTTCGTTGAGGTCGTAGACTCCGGAGAACAGGGCCATGGCCTTTTGGTGCTCGCCGGCCTCCTGGCAGGCCAGTCCGAGACGGTCCATCATCTCGGCCTTGAGGTCCACCAGCCGCTCGGAAAACCGGAGGGCTTCGGCGGTCCGGAGCATCATGTTCTCCAGGTTGTCCCGGGCGGTCCGGCCGGTTTCGCCCAGGCGGTCCGATCGCTCCGCCAGGGCCGCCGCCCGGGGATTGAGCGCTTTCTGGCGGGCCATGAGGGCGGTCATCCCCCGTTCGTACCGGTCCCAGGCGTCGCCCGGCGGGGGCGTTACGTCTTCGCCGGTCAGGCGCATCAGTTCCCGGTTGATCTCCGATTCCGCCTTGGCCAGGGACTCCGCCTCGGGGTTCGGCGTTTCGGCGGAGAGCAAGGGGTGGATGATCCGGTCCAGGACATACCGGGTGATCCGGCCGAAGGCGTCGGAGGCGCTTTTGGGCGCCATCCGGTCGTCGATCAGGGCCACGGCGTTTTCAAACGCGGCCAGGGTCTCCTCGGGCGCCCGGGCCTGGAAAGCGGCCGCCCCCAGCCGGCGGTAAAACAGAATTTCAGTGGCCGGATCGTCGAAGGGCGCGTCGGCTTCCAGCCGTCGGGTATAGTATTGAAAGGCGCTTTCGTAGTGGTTGAGCAGAAAGGAGGCATTGCCCATGTTGAGCAGCAGGTGGGCGGAATTGGCCGGATCCTGCCGGGGATCGTTGAGGAAATAGGCCTTTTTGTAGGATTCCAGGGCCAGTTCCAGCTGCCCCTTCTGTCCGTGGACGGTCTCCAGCACCTCGAACACGTACCCCAGGGTCTGATGATAGTAGGGAACCCGGCCGTCCAGGGCGATGGCCGTCAGCAGCAGTTTCCGGGATTCCAGCAGGGCCGCGTTTTCATCCAGATAGGTCAACGCCAGGGCCGCGGCGTAGATGGCGACCGGATCATTGGGGGCTTCGGCGAGGCGGGACCGGTAATCGGCCAGGACCTTTCGGATGTCGCCCATGGCGGCCACGCACCGGAGGTAGCCGCGATGGGCCGGGACGATGGACGGGTCGTAGTCGATGAGTTCCCTGAACTTGGACCGGGCCGACGGGACTTCGCCCAGCCGGAACAGGTATTCCCCGGCCGCCGCCGACTTCCGGATGTAGCCGTTCCGGGCCAGCCGGTAGATGTCGTCGGCATAGGGCCGGGATTCGATTTCGGTCTCGTACAGCGACAGCGCCTGGCTGAAGCGTTCCTCCCGGTAGAGGATCTCGGCCAGGGAGAGGCGGGCCGCGGCGGTGCGGGGCGAGGGCTCGGAAAAGGCCGCGAGGACTTCCCGGAAGGCGTTTTTGGCCGGCCCCCACTGGTCGGCGGCGTAATACAGATCGCCGATCCGGTTGAGGGCCCCGGCCGCCAGCAGGGGATGGTCGGCCTGGTTTTCGGCGGCGATCCCCCGGAGGCGGCGCACCCGCTCATCCAGCGCCAGATCGCCGTCCGTCTCCGCCACCCGGTCCAGTGCCCGGGTCACGGCCCGGTCGGCCCAGGGGCCGCCGGGGTCGTCGGTCTCCATCACGGTCAGGTAGAGGGGGTAGGACTGGACCCCCAGCCCGGTCATGGCGTAGGCGTCGGCCTTCAGAAGCCGGGCCTCGGCCCGGAGGGACCGGTCGAGGACCGGGTTCCGGATCACCGGTTCCAGGCGCTCCATGGCGGACCGGACGGCCGCTCCGCCGCCGTCCCCCGACATGAGCAACCGGGCCGCTTCGATGTCGGCCCGGGCCTTGACGGCCGGCAGGGCCGATCCGGCGGCGATGGCGGCCAGATCGCCCAGTCCCTTATCCAGGGCCGCCGACGCGCCGCCCCGGTCCATGGCGGTCCGGGCCCGGATGGCCGCCCCCGCGATGCGGGCCAGATCCGCCTCCGGGGACACGGCGGCGTAGCGGGTTTCGACGATCCTGTAAGCGGCGAGGGCCGGTTCCGCCATCTTTTCCGCTTCATAGATCTGGCCCATGCGATAGGCGGCCTGGGCCGCGGCGCCGCCCTGTCCGGGAAAGCTTTGGAGCGCCTGAGCGAAGGCCAGGAGGGCGAGATAGGGGTCCGGCGGGACCTTGCGGGCCAGTTCTTCGGCCAGGGAGAGTTGCGCGGCCGCATCGGCTTGCCGGGGGATCTCGCCGTCCGCCGGCAGGGACCAGCAGTTGACCGTACCCCCTTGGGTCGACAGGAAGAAGAGGCGATCCCCCACCAATCGGGGGCTGAAGGCGGACACCGACGCGGACGTGGCCGGCAGCGGGATGTCGAGGGCCGGCGGCGAGAGATCCCGGCGGAAGATCTGGGCGTTGTCCCGGGGCGTGACCCGGCCGTCCCGGTCCGTATCCAGGGCCACCCGGGAAAAATAGACGGCCCCGCCGTCCGGGGACCAGGCCGGGGAAAAATCCATCTCCGGGTCCTGGGTGAGAAAGGCGGTCTCGCCGGAACCGAGATCCTTCAGGGCGATGTCGCCGTCGGGATGGCGCCCGTAGGTCACGAATGCGAGGCGATTTCCGGCCGGTGAAACAGCCGGAAAGGCGCCGCCGTCCAGGATCGTCCGGACGGGCCCGCGGTTGTTCAGGTCCATGGCGACGATGCGCCGGCGGGTCTCTCCCGATCCGGCCTGGTGGAAATAGAGGGTGCGTCCGTCCGGGGAAAAGCAGGGGCCGCCGTCTTCGGTCTCCCGCCCGGTCAGCCGGGACGGTTCAACGCCCTCCCCCGCCTTGAGATCCAGGAGGTAGATGTCGCCTTTGACGTCGTGACCGGACCCGGCGTAAGCCACCCACCGGCCGTCGGGGGAGACGGCCGGGTCCGCCTTGGCCGACAGGTCGTCGGTGAGCCGGCGGGGCAACACCACCCGGCCGGGATCGGCGGACCGGAGCCAAAGATTCGTGCCCCCGCCGAACCCCTCCGCCGTGGTATACACCAGCCACCGGCCGTCGGCGGACACCGCGATATGGCGAACCGGGTCGGTTTCGGAGGTGATCCCCTCGGGCCGGTTGACCGGCAGCCGGGGCGGCGCGGTTCGTTTCGCGGCGGCATAAAGGGCATCGGGAAGGATGAACCCGGCGGCGATCGCCGCCGTGATCAGAATGATCAGAAT
>CAZZBE010000253.1:0-1817 GCA_964652715.1 uncultured Desulfobacteraceae bacterium | reverse complement strand
TGATCAGAATGATCAGAATAAAACGGGCCAAAAACGGGTGAATTCCAGGCGACGTGTTCATGAAGACTCCTTGCGGCCGGTCTTGGCGGCCAGTGGGGTAAAAAGCCGTGTTGCCTTTTGACCCCGCCATGATATGGTAAAAACGGGGTGAAAACAAGAGAGGAAAGCAGGGGAGCGCAAAACCATGCGGGCTGAAAAAGATGAGCGTATTTCGGAATCGGCGTACCTGGAACGGGAACGGACCGCCGGGACCAAAAGCGAATACCATCGGGGCGAGATCGTCGCCATGACCGGCGCCAGCCGGAAGCACAACATCATCCTGGCCAACCTCGTCGCGGAATTGAGAAACCAGTTGAAGGGCCGCCCCTGCCGGGTCTATCCGTCGGACATGCGGGTCAAGGTTGAAGAAACCGGCCTTTTGACCTATCCCGACGTCTCCGTGACCTGCGACGAAGAGCGCTTTGCCGATGACCACCTCGACACCCTCCTGACCCCGCTGATCATCGTCGAGGTCCTTTCGGATTCCACCGAAGGGTACGACCGGGGGGCGAAATTCGCCCACTACCGGACCCTTCGATCCTTGAAAGAGTACATCCTCGTTTCCCAGCACCACCCCAAGATCGAGCGGTTCTACAAAAACCGGGACGGCCGGTGGGTGCTCGAAGAAACCGGGCCGGACGTTGACGCCATCCGCCTGGCCGCCATCGATTGCACGCTATCCCTTTCGGAGGTCTACGACAAGGTCATGGAACCGGGGGAAGATACGATTTACGGAAGGTCATAGTCGGGTGTCCCTTCTCCTGAAATCCATGGGCATCCTCTGGCTGTTGGCCGAGGGGCTGATCATGGTCTACGTCCGGAAGGGGTACCGGGTGCTGACGGATGGAGACGCCCGGCAGCGCGGGTTTGTCGTCTTCTGCCTCGCAGCCTTCATATTTTTGGCATTTCTGCGGCTCGCAAAGGTCCTGGGCCTGGACGCCCTTTCCAGCGCCGGCGGCTCGTTGTTCAGCTTCCGGTATTACAACGGATACGTATGGAACCTCTACTGCACGCTATGGGTGGTCATCGAGGGCGTTATCGCGGTCTATATTTTTAGAATTTATAAACTGCTCGACGCCGCCGTTTCAGGGGGCGCCGCGGATCGCCCGGATCGCAATGATCCGGCCCGCGGCTGGGGGCCGCCGGCCCTCACGCTGATCTCCCTCGCCGTTTTCACCGGCTACCATGGGTATCTCCTCCACCTCATGGGCGGCGCCGATCTCCGGTCGTCCGCCGTCTACAACCTCCTCCGGTTCTACATCAAGCTGTGCGGCGTCTTCTGGATTCTCTTCGAGTGGTATGTGGCCGTCGCGGGGATCAAAATGTTTTTATTGTTGAAACGCATCCGGCGGGGGGCGGACCCTGTTGACTGACCTTTTCCTCTACATCGGCGCCCATTTCACCCGGGACGCTTACATGACCGCCACCCGGATCCAGGGGATTCTGTGGAGCGTCTCGGATGTCCTCTTGATTTTTGTTCTCCTGAAGATCATCGCCTTTATCAAGGGAGACCGTTGCCGAAAACGGTTGCTTGCCCAATACCTGTTGCTTTGGATCTCCGCCGGACTGGTCCCCATCCTGCCCTTTATCCACGACTCACGGGATTTTTTCATCCTGGAAAGCGTGATTTTCGGGTTGCAGTTCATGGTGCTGATGTATTCGGTCTTCGCGGACGCGGGGGATGTGATGGCCTGTTTCCGGGATCTGCCGACCGCCGGCGGCCGCTGAAATCCCATTCCGCCGTCCGTCGCCTTATGCTATAATGCCCCGATGACAAC
>CAZZBE010000252.1:0-6977 GCA_964652715.1 uncultured Desulfobacteraceae bacterium | reverse complement strand
ACATTCGCGCGATTACAGCTTTTCTCACATTGGCTTCAATAGGTTATCTTGAAGCAGTGTCGCCCCCCGCGCGGGGGAGGATTCTCGGAAAAATCGGCTAAATCTTTCCGAGAGGATGCAGTGGCGCGGGCGCGGGCGGGAGGCGGGCTGGATTTCATTCAGCCTGACGACTTAACGGGATTATTGGCACAAAAAAACATGGTTTCTCAAAAATAGCCGGGATAGGCCGGAATGGACCGCCTGAAAACGCGCCACTCCTGCGAAATTTTTAAACGCGACGATCAGGGGGGGGCTATGGAGGGGCGTTTATGCCGGCGTGTGGAAGGCCGGCGTTTCTGGAAACGCCTTCGAGTTTATAACCGTCGTTGACCGCGTTGACCCGCTCGCTTCCGCTCGCTTCCGCTTCTGATATTCATGATTTCTTTGTACCGCCGGGATGGGGTATAATGGCGAAACGGTGAACCATTATTCGTCCGTTATAAAAAAAGGAAAGGAACCCGCGCCATGTCCAAGATGAATTTTCGAAACACCCTGCTTGCCACCCTAATCCCAACGGTTTTTATCGCAATCAGCGCCCTCACGATCCTCTCCTATGCGACCTTTTCCGACCTGTTGTTGGCCCAGGGGCGGATGAGCCTGAAGCGGATCTCGGAACAATCGGCCAAAGAACTCGACTCCTGGCTGTCGGACCGCAAACGGGAAGCCTATATTTTTAGCGAAATCAACGTCTTTCGGGCCGCC
Source organism: uncultured Desulfobacteraceae bacterium (assembly GCA_964652715.1). Taxonomy (GTDB): domain Bacteria; phylum Desulfobacterota; class Desulfobacteria; order Desulfobacterales; family JAABSP01; genus JAABTD01. Next base: position 6,236 of record CAZZBE010000252.1, on the reverse strand, counting down.
TGTCGGGGGAACCGGATGGCGGAGGCGAAAAAACGGCTGGAAACCTACCATCGCGCCTCGCCCGTCTTTGAAAACCTGTTTCTGGCCGATGTCGACGGCCGGCTCTTCCTCGACTCCATCGAAGGGAAATCCATCGGCATCGACTTAGGCCAACTACCGGTGTCCCGCCCCAACTACGAAGCGGCCCTGGCAGGGGAAATCCGTATCAGCAATGCCTTCCCATCCCCGGCCTCCGGACGGCCGGTGGCGCTGATCACCGCTCCCATCCACGAAGGGGAACAGATCGTCGGCATCATGGGGGCGCCCATTGAAATCGTTTACTTTTCGGATCTTTTCATCGGCGACTACCGGATCGGCGAGACCGGATACCTCTACATGCTCGATGCCAACGGCGTGGCCATCGCCCATCCCAACGACGCCTATGTCTTCGACGTCGATCTCGCCGAATACGATTTTGGCAAAGAGATGGTCGATACCGGTTCCGGGTTCATCTCCTACACATGGGAAGGGGTGGAAAAACTCCAGCATTACCTTCGGTCATCCGAAACCGGCTGGATCGTCAGCGCCGTCCAGAACGAGGAGGAGCTGCTCTCTCCCGTGGAAAATTTTCGTAACCTTTTGATAATATTTGGCCTCATCATCATCGGCCTCTTCTCCCTCATCGTCTGGAGCGTCTCCGCGAGACTTTTCCGGGTCATCAATCGATCCGTGGCCGGGCTGAAGGATGGCGGCGAGGGAATTACGGCGGCCTCGGCCCAGCTATCGTCCGCCAGCCAGTCTTTGGCGGAAGGGGTCTCCGAACAGGCCGCATCGATCCAGGAGACCTCCTCCTCGCTGGAAGAGATGGCCGCCATCACCCGCCAGAACGCCGATCATGCCGGCAACGCTGATACGGATATGAAGTCCGCCTTGTCCCTGGTCGACGAAGCCAACACCGCCATTGGCGCTTTGTCCACGGCCATGGCGGAAATCCGGGCATCGGGCGAACAGACGTCCAGCATCGTCCAGACCATTGACGGCATCGCCTTCCAGACCAACCTCCTGGCCCTTAACGCGGCGGTTGAAGCGGCGCGGGCAGGCGAGGTCGGCGCCGGTTTCGCCGTGGTGGCGGACGAAGTGCGGAACTTATCCATGAAAGCGGCCGAGGCCGCCAAAAACACGGCTTCGATTTTGGAAGAGACCGGCAGGCGGATCGGCGACGGCGTCGACCGGCTCTCCGAAACAGACAAGACCTTCGTCCGGCTCAAGGAAACCATCGGCGCCTGCGCCGACCGGGTCGATGAGATCGCATCGGCTTCCGATCAGCAGGCCCGGGGAATCGAGCAGGTGAATGCGGCGGTGGTGGAAATGGACAGCGTGGTCCAGAAAAACGCGGCCAATGCCCAGGAATCGGCTTCGGCATCCGAAGAAATGCACGCCCGGGCCGGGCAGATCACGGAGATCATCGAACAACTGGCGACCCTGGTCCGTGGCCGCGGAAAAGGGGCCGGGGACCGGCGACGAAATACCGGTCCGGGGGGCGATGACCATCTTCGACCGGAAGCGCCGCGGCAGGAACGCCTCGCAGACCATCGACCGGCCGGCCCGATGCTGCCGGAAAAATAATCTCCGTCACGGGGGGATGGATAAAATCGCCTTCGCATTCGGACAGGGCATGCCGCTCAACCATGGCTTTCAGTCCCAATTTGGCCGTCTCCATGCCGGGCATGGGCGCTCATGAGATTCATGATCTCTTTGTACCGCCGTCTTCATCCAGGCGTTGTACTCGCTGCGCCGGGTTTCGCCTGCAAGCCCTTCCTGTGGCGCAAACTTTTCATCGCTGGATCAAGCAAGCGACGGCGTGGGGGAAGAAAGAAATGTCCTGAGCAATTTAGGCATTATTTAGATTTAGTTAGGTATGACAGGCAAATTGGATTTTTTTCTTGCATCATCTCGTTTTATATCGTAATAGGGACACATAATCGATTAACAAGTGTAATGCCTTTATCTGAGCCAATCCAAGCGCTCTTTGATATATTTCTAAAAAATTGGAGAAGACTTCAGAGTTTTAAGCGCCATCCCACAGGTGAATTACGTCCAATTGAAAAAATTATGCGCAAGCAATTAGAGAATGTTTTGTGACGGAACGCTGAAACGAGGAGTTTTTACATTAAATAAGGGGGAGTTATGGCTGACTCGGAATGCCGTGTGCTTTTTAAGGGTGAAGTACAAAATGGATATAGTTTGGATGAAGTCAAATCCAGAATGGCAAAAATGTTCAAAATGGAAAAAGGCAAGGCGGAGCAATTTTTTTCGGGAAAAACAGTTGTAATCAAAAAGAATTTGAATCAGGAAACCGCCGAAAAATACCAAAAAGCCATTCATAAAGCCGGAGGACGCTGTTGGATTTCTTTCGGCGAAAGCCAACCTCCTCCCGAGCAAAAAATTTCACCGCCCCCTGAGATTGAACAGCAGACGGATTCAGGGTTTGAACAAAAGCCTGTTCACGAAGATGAACCTCTCCCTCCGCGACAAGCAGAAACCTATCCAGCAGTGATCTCGAATCTAAAAAATCAAATGACATCGGAACAAGTTAAGCGGGGGAAACTGCTTGGTCGCCACGCCATTGGGCAAGCTCGCGAAGTGTCAAACAATGTATTCCATGCGCTGAAGGTGCTTTTAACCGACCCTATTGGCGGCCAAAGTGAATCGCTCCGGTATTTTGAAAAATCAAAGGCGGTCTCCGCCGGCATTGTATTTATCTGTTTTTTTATAATATCGGCTTTTCTGGTTGAACGGGCTCATTTCGCCTCATTGAATGAGATGGCATCCATGTTCGGTGGCGGAATGGCGATTGGTCCTGGCGACTATGCGAAAATGATGCTTTTAAATCTTGTGCCGCCAATGGCGCTATGCTTAAGCTTTTATGTGATCAACAAAATGGCGGGAGAGTTGCCGAGCAGTTTTCACGCCTACATTTATACCGCGGGCGTGGTTCTTATTCCATCAGGGATAACGCTTCTGGTTTTCTGGATTCTCGGTTACGGCAATCTTGAATTCGTTGGATTGGTGGCTTTTTTCGGAATAGCCATTACTATTCTCATGGTCAACAGTTCTCTTTTGGATGTTTATCTCATTTCAACGCGCAAAGCCGTTCTATTGACGCCAACGGTGGTTTTGGTTACGGCGTATGTTTCTAAATTGTTGTTTACTGCTTTAATCCAGAGATTTTAATCTCCGTTAAATACTAAGGCGAATCGCCGGAATAATTATACCAGGCTTGATTCCGACCGACCGCGCGGGAATGAATTCCCACGCTATTGTGCGTCGTCCCTACGGGACTGGAATTGCATCAAAATGTCCTGTAGGGACATGATAAAACAGCGTGGGAGTTTACTCCCGCGGGGCTAAAACAAAATCACCCGCAACCCCCAATGAATCAACGTGATCAGAAACGCCGCGATGAGCGTGCTTACGATGCTTTTGATCTCGAAGTCTTGGATCAGTTTGTCGGTGACCCACAAAAGGAAGGCGTTGATCACGAAGGTAAACAACCCCAGGGTGATCCAGATGAAGGGCAGCGCCAGGAACCGCAGCAGCCAGCCGATGAGGAAGTTGATGACGCTGTAGACCAGGGCCACGATGAGGGCGGTGCCGTAATTTTTGATGCGGATGGCGGGCATGAGGCTGGCCACGACAAAGACCGCGGCGGACAGCAGCAGGATGTTGAGCAGAAACATCATGGGTGGGGCTCCTTTCTTTTTCCGTTAATCGATAATCGATGGTCGCGGCGGAATCGGCCGCGGGTCTCTGGCGACGGCCCCGGCCGCGCGGTCGATGCATCGGTCCAGCAGGGCCTCGGCCCGGGCCAGATCCTCCGGGCGGCCGAACGCCGTGCCCAGCTCCTTCAACAGGCCGTCGTACCGGGAAGGCCCTGGGTCCGATGAATGATACCATACCGGCGGCCGTTCGTAACGACGATCTTCAAAAAAATAATTGGGGATCGGCATATCCGCGGGGCGAAAGGGCCAGTCGACCCGGAGATCGATGAACCCGGAGACCGCCCGGACGAGACGACCGGGGACCGATGCGTCGTTGTCCGGCGGACGGATCGCCCGTCCCGCCCGTTTCTCCACCGCTGAAAAAAACGCCGTCAACAGGGCGGCTTCCGTAACAATCAACCCGTAGCGATGCCAGTCCCCCGCCGCCGCCCGGACGAGCCGCTTCCAGGGCGCCGGCAGGGTCTTGCAGGCGGGGCAGAAATAGTCCCGGCAGGCCATGCCGCCGTAGTAGCTCAACCCCCGGTAGTCGATCCCCCCGTTGCCCTCACCCAGCGGGTGGAGGAGACACCCGGCCCGGTCCCGCCCGGGGCCGATGAGGCCTACGTAGGGACAGTGGTGGAACTCGGGATAGGGCCGGCGGCCGTCTTCGATCCGGCCGGTTTCTTCCGCGAACGCCAGCAGGCCGTCCACGGTTTTCGGCGCGGCGTGGAAGCGCGCCGTCCGGGCGGATAGGAGGGCCGTCAATCCCTCCCGGGACGCATCCGCCACATTGTAGAGCCCGCAGCAGGCCCCGCAGGAGATCGCGTCGTCCACCTGGCAGAGGTAGACGCCGTCGGGAACGCCGCCGACGGCCCCTCCCCCGCCTTTCCGGTCCGCACCCGGCGCCGTCATCGGATCGCCCCCACCGCCGCTTCCACCCTCTTCAGAATCGTTCCCCGCCGCATCAGCCCCCGCACCGCCTCGATATCCGCGCTCAACACCCGGTCCGCGTCCATGTGGGAGACGGTCTCCCGGATCGCCCCGTAGGCCGCCAGGGTCCCCTCCCCCGGCTTCAGATTCGTGAACAGGTCCAGGGCCTGGGCCGCGCAAAGCAGTTCGATGGCCGCCACGCTCTCGGCGTTGTCCACGATCTCCCGGCATTTCCGGGCCGAGATCGCGCCCATGGAGACGTGGTCCTCCTTGTTGGCCGAGGTCGGGATGGAATCGACGCAGGCCGGATGGGCCAGCACCTTGTTTTCCGAGACCAGGGCCGCGGCGGTGTACTGGGCGATCATGAAACCGGAGTTGAGACCGCCGTCCTCCACCAGGAAGGCGGGCAGTCCGCTCAGCATGGGGTTGACCAGCCGCTCGATGCGGCGCTCCCCGATGTTGGCTGTTTCAGCGGCGGCCATGGCCATGAAATCCAGGGCCATGGCCACCGGCTGGCCGTGGAAATTGCCGCCCAGGAGGAAGGTGCGGTCGTCGGCGAAGATGAGCGGGTTGCCGGTGGAGGAATTCATCTCCCGCTCCAGCACGTCGCAGGCATATTCGACGGCGTCGCGGCTGGCCCCGTGGACCTGGGGCGAGCACCGCAGGGTGTAGGCGTCCTGGACCCGGGAGCAGTCCTTGTGGGAGGAGACGATTTCGCTGTTTTCCGTGATCCGGAACATGTTGGCCGCGGCCGCCGCCTGGCCGGGATGGGGACGGACCTTCTGGATCCGCGGGTCGAACTCGGTGCGGCTGCCCATGAGCACCTCCAGGCTCATGGACGCGGCGATGTCCGACAGTTTGGCCAAGCGGCGGGCGTCCCAGGCCGCCAGCCCGCCCACGGCGGTCATCACCTGGGTGCCGTTGACCAGGGCCAGCCCCTCGGCCGACTCCAGGATGACGGGCGCCAGACCGGCCCGGCGGAGGGCTTCGGCCCCGTCCAGCCGCTCGCCCCTGTAAAACGCCTCGCCGCGGCCGATGAGGACCAGTCCCATGTGGGCCATGGGGGCCAGATCCCCGGAGGCGCCCACCGATCCCTTGCGGGGGATGACGGGGAGGACCCCCCGGTTGAGCATCTCCGCCAGGAGCGCCGCGGTTTCCGGCCGGATGCCCGAATTGCCCCGGGCCAGATCCTTGATCCGCAGGGCCAGGATCCCCCGGACCGTCTCCGGGTCGAAGGGGTCGCCCACCCCGGCCGAATGGCTCATGAGGATGTTTTCCTGGAGCCGCCGGGCGTCTTTGGCCGAGATGGTCACGTCGCTCAGGGCGCCGAACCCGGTGGTGACGCCGTAAATGACCCGCTCCGCGCCGACCCATTCGTCCACCAGTTCCCGGGCCGCGGCAATGCGGTCCCAGGAAGCTTGGGTTAATTGGATGGGTCGCGGTTCCCTGGCGATGGCCGCCAGATCGGCCAGGGTCAGGCCGTCCTCGTCGATAGTGATGAATTCCATGGTCATTCGTTCCGTCCTCTCGGCTCTCCTTTTGCCGCGCGGGAGTAAACTCCCGCGC
>CAZZBE010000251.1:0-6981 GCA_964652715.1 uncultured Desulfobacteraceae bacterium | reverse complement strand
GTATTCGATGTTCTGCTGTTGCCCCCGGCGCCGTATCTCGACATTGACGTTGGCGCCGGACTTGAGGCTCTGGTAGAACCGGAGGGCGTCGTCCACCGACTGGATGTTCTGGCCGTCCACGCCGGTGATGATGTCGCCGCTTCTGAGCCCCAGCTTGGTGAAGATGGAGTTGGGCCGCACCCGGGTGAGGGTCAGTCCGTCGGGCTTGCCGTCTTTGAAATGGGGCCGGATCTTGGCCTGGCGCATGAGATTGTTGACGTTGTTGACGGCCGATTCGATCTGACTGCGTTCCAGCCGGATTTGCTGGTCGCCGTCGGATCCGCTCCGGCCGGAGCGGGATGGCGACGGTCTGGGGGCGGGCCCGCGGCGGGCGCTGGCCAGCCGTTTCTCCATCTCCAGCACCTCGTCCTCGCCGTTTCGGGTGAGAATTACCTTTTCCCGGAGGATCATCTTGACCGCGGCGTCCTGGATGGCGTCGCCTTCCCGGTAGAGGTTCTGCTTCCGGGCCTTGGTGTCCTCGATCACGGCGTAGGCCGAGGGGCGGTCGCCGGAGACGGTCCCCCACAGTTTGAGGCTGAGGTCCGTCTGCTTCAGATTGTCGATATCGACGGTCTCTGTTTCCTCTTCCGCCACCGGCTGGGCTTCCGCCCGGGTTTTGAAGAGGTTCCGTTCGATGATCGGATTGTAATAGGCCAGGGGCCGGGCCGTCTCCTCCTGGGATTCGGCGGCCTGGGGCCGCGCGACCGTCGCCGTCGGGGCCGCATCGAGCCGCGAGGTCGCGGTTTTATAGAAAGCGTTCACGCCGAAATAACTGATGGCGGCGAGAATCGCCAGGTTGACGAGGGTGAAATAACGCTTCATAATCCTAATCGCCGATGGGTTACAAGAGTGAAAACGCCGGATTTTGGATGGTGCCCCGGATCCGGAACGAGATGTCGCCGCCGCCGCCGGACCGGTTTTTGAACAGCAGGGACGCGGGAAATCCTTTGCCGATCTCGGCCAGAAAGCCGGGATGGGGCTTGAGGGTCCCGGTCAGATCCAGGGCGCTTTGGGCGGGGTCGTCGGCCACCCGGATGGACCCCGACAGCGTGCCGTTGACCTGGGGGCCGGCCAGGCTGCACTGGCGGATCTCCAGTCGCCGCCCCGGTTCCAGGACCGCTTCGGCCTGGACCTGGTTGAAGGTGACATCGGTGATGTTGAACAGGGGCGTCTCGGGCCGGACGCCGAGATCCGTCAGGGCGAGCCGGAGATCCCCCTTCCCGCCGGCGTCGGTCATCCTGTAGGAGACCGCGCCGTTCAGGGTCCCGGAGACATCGTACCCCGGAACTCTCCGGAGGGCGTGGAGCTGTCCCACCTGGAGGCCGACGATGCTGGCCGACAGAGACCGCACCGGCGGTTCCGGTTGTTGTCCTGTCCGGTCCAGAACCATGTCGCCCTTGAGGGCGCCGCCGTAGACCTCGCCTTTGAAGCCGAGGGCGATCTCGGGCCCGAAAAGAGTGCTCAGGGCCGGCGTCACCTTAAGCCGGCTGGCGGCCGCCACCGGCTCGGTCCGCTGGAAGAGGAGGGCCGACCGGAAGGTCAGGCCCGGCGGCAGGGTCGGGGACACCGATTCGATGGTCAGTTCCAGGGTCGGATCGGCCCTGTGGACCTGGTATCCCACAAAGGCGCGGACGCTTTCCGACGGGAAGAGGTAGTAGAGAAAAACCCCGGTAACCACCAGGGTATAGAGCGCATAGAGGGCGATTGTCTTGGCGGCGTTCATCAGATCTCGTAGGTCTCCACCTGCAGCACGGCGTCGATGAGACCGCCGCCGGCGTCGTCCCGACCGGTTCGGGTGATGGACATCCGGCGGATGAAAATCACGTTGGGGGACGTCTCCACCTTGTGCAGGTAGGGGGTCAGTTGTTTCATGGTGATGTCCTGGAGCTTCATCTCCACCAGGGAGATCCGGTAGGGGCTGTCCTTGTCGTCCACCCTGGAGGGCTTCATGTACGTGATGTGGTCCTTGACGCCGGCCTCGCTGGCCAGTCGATCGAGAAAGGAGAAGAGGGTGAACCCCCGGTCTCTCCGGGCGAACTTGACCTTGGACATCCGGGCCTTTTCGGTGAGGGCCTCGTACTCGGCCTTGAGGGTCTTCATCTCCTTCAGGGCTTCGGTTTTGGCATGGAGGGACCGGGCCAGGCGGTCCTGCTTTTCCCGGTAGGGGGTCGCGATGAACTGGAAGACGACGAAGACCAGGACCACGACGATGGCCGCGGATACGGCGATCCGTTCCCGCTTGTTCAATTTCCCGATCACAGCGCGATCCTCATCTTGAATTGGATCCGGTTGCCGGACCGCTCGCGGTTGGTGGAGCTGATGGCGACTTTTCCGAACAGGTCCGACCCGTCCAGCCGGTTCTGGATCTCGTCCACGGCATTGAAGGTGTCGGTGTCCCCGGAGATCAGAACGCTCTCTTCGCCGATGACCATCCGGGTGATGATCACATCAAGGTTGTCGGGGACGAGACGGCTGATTTCGTTGAGGATGTCGATGGACCGAACGTCCGCCTGACCCCCTCCGGGCATGAGGGCGTTTTGCTTCGCCTCGGTCATGGCCGCCTTCATCTGGTGAAGGGGATCGACGATGCGGGTGATCTCCGGAAACGTGGACTGGAAGATGTCGCGGATCTCCCGGTCGATGTCGGTCACCCGGCTCTCCGCGGCGTTGACGTCCATCATCATATTGGCGAAAAGGACCGCCAGCATCGCCAGCGCCAGGATGCCGGTGCGGATGAGGCTGCCCCGGTGTTCGGACCACCGCTTCCGGACCGCGAAGGAGTCCCGGCGGAAATTGAAGGTCTCGAACCCTTCGATCTCGGCCAGGGCCAGGGCCAGGGCTGTATCGGTCTGAATGGCCGGGGGCATCTCCCCCCTGGCGGCCATCTTCCGGGTCAGGCCGGCGTCGGCCATGAGGTCCACCCGCTTCACCGTCACGTTGAGGATGGCGGGCGCCTCCCCTTCGAAGTCGAGATCTTCCAGCCCCCAGCCGGTCACATGGACCTCCTCCAGCTCGAATTCCAGGTGGAAGAGGGCCTCGAAGGCCGCCAGGGTCCGCCGGATGTGACCGCACAGGGCCTTGGTCTTGTCCACCGGATCGCCCCCGCCGGGCCGGATCTGGATGGGCCGGATCAGATAGACCTGGCCGGAGATGAGGATGTAGAGGGTGCAGTGATCCCGGTCGATGTCCATGAAGAGGCAGTGTTCGGCGATGTCGCCCCATTTGGCCAGGCAGAGGGCCGCGGCGCAGCCGGACAGGGAGACGGTGTCCGGCGCCAGTTTATGGGCGGCGAGGGCCGCCAGGAGGGGGGTCATCCGCCCCTTGTCCAGGGCCGCCGAGATGATGTTGGCGCCTTCCTCCTGGCTGGGCAGATGGATGACGCGGAAGTCGATGACCACGTCGTCCACGGGCTGGGGCAGGGTGGGCTCCAGCTCGAAGGGGAGAACCTGGCGGATCTTCCGGTTGTCCTTGAAGGGGATGTGGACGTTGCGGAAGGAGAACCCGTCCGCCGGCAAAGCCGCCGCGGTTTCCGGGTCGGTTTTGCCCATCCGGGACCGGATCTCGGCCAGGGCGCCGTCCAGGGCGGCGCTGTCTTCCACGCACGCCCCTTCGGGAACGGCGATGGGCGTCTGGTAGACGGCGTCGATCCAGCTGCCCTTGAGGCCGGTCTTGACCAATACGGCGGTCACGGTATGGTGTCGGACGTCGAGTCCGAGAATCTGTCTGCTCATAAGGCTTCCGAATTTAGCGGGATGGCGGTCATCCCGTCTGCCACGAGACCACCCGGCACCGCCATTTGTTGGTCTCCTTGTGTTTTTCCCGGCGGACCACCGCCGTGACGACCGTCTCCATGTCGTTGAGGGCGGCCGCGGCCTGGATCCGGAACAGATCGCTGGTCACGGTGATCAGCTTGGGATCGATCTTGAGATCGCCGGGGATGCCGACCACCTGGGTGTACCAGGTGGGACTGGAAAGGTCGTTGAGATAGGTGTCCTCTTCCTTCTCTTCCCGGTAGTCGTAAATCAGTTGGGCGTATTCGGGATTTTCCGAGGGGATCAGGGCCACCAGCACCGGCAGGGGCGCGGTGTTGATGTTGATCTTGCCGGGAAACGCGAAGGATCGTTTGTCGACGGTTTCGTCGGATTTTTCCAGCCCATGGACCGTCACGTAGGCGCCCAGGCCCGGCATCCCCTCCACCCCGGCGAACAGGGCCGGCGTCACGCCCCGGACCTTGGCCAGTTCCCCGATGTGAGGGAAGGGGCCGTTGCGGCAGACGTAGGGCGTCTCCAGGGATTCGTAGTAATCGGATTCGGCCCCGTTGAGACCCGTGATGGCGTCGTCGTCCCCGGAGTCGATCCAGTCCTTGAGGGAGTTGACGATCTCGGTGGCCTCCAGCTCTTCGAAGGCGTCGTGGCTGGCGATGATCAGCCGGATGAACCGGTCCCACATGATCTTCTGGGATTCGTTGAACTGGCGTCCCCTGGGAAATTCCACCAGGGCGTTGGCCTGAACGAGCCCTAGTTCGTCGGCGATGGTGAACGCGACCTTCCCCTTGTCGAAAGGAAGATCGGCCAGAACCTCGGCCACTTTTTCCGGGTCGGCCCAGTCCTCCTGGATCGAGTCGACCTGGGTTTCCTTCCGGTCCTTGGCCAGCATCGCCATGGCCGCATGGACCGCGCCGGCGGCCATCCCGTTCAGGGTGATGCGGTCCCGCTGGGTGGCGGTGGTCACGACGCTGGTCCGGACCTTCCGGTTCAGTTCCAGGGCCGCGGCGATGAGCACCGTAATCACCGACAGGGTGACGAGCAGGGCCATGCCCCGGTCGTTCCGGAAGCGGGAGCGGCGCGTATGGGGGTCCGTTGTCAACCTCATGGATCGTGTAATTTCAAGCTATTCAAGCTTATCCCTAAAAGTGCGAAACGCTATCATAGTTTCAAATGAAAGGGAAGACAAATCATTGTCCGGAGACCCGATCTCCAGGGCGATCTTCACCGCCCGGGGGGTGGCGTAATCGAACTCCTCGGATTCCGAATTCCAGTACTCGTATTCCGTCCCTTCGTCGTCGAAATAGGTGAAGGCGAGGGATTCGACCCCCTCGCAGAGGATCGGGTCCGATCCCCGTTCCTCCAGGCGGTTGTCCTTGAACCGCTCGTAGGGGAAGAGGCTGTCCGCGCGTCGGAGCACGGCCTCCCCCTCCCGGGTCGGGGCCACGTAGTAGATGATCTCGGCGATGCCTTCCTCCCGGTTCGCCCCGAAGGGAAGGTGGGCGAAGGAGGCGAACCGCATCCGGGAAAAGGTCCCGTCCACCGTGTAACTGCTGTCGCCGAAGACCCGGTAAGGCCCCGGCGGGCTGTCGAAGCCGGGTTTGGTGTACAGCGGGGACCGGATCACGTAGAGTTCCCGGAGGTCGTCCGCCATCCGCGCCATACAGTTTTTGCCCATCTCGTAAAGCGTCGTCCCCTTGTGGAGGGCGTCGGCGCTGGAAAAGACCGCGCTGAAGGAGCCGAAGATGGTGGTGACCACGATGCTGAAGATCAGGATGGCCAGCAGGATCTCCAGGAGCGTGAACCCCCGCGGATTATTCTTCATAGATCATCCGATAGGTCCGGATAGGATAGGAAAGCCCTTCGGGCTCGTACACCACCGTCAGGTCGATCCGTTTCAGGTCCTCGGCCACCTGTCCCAGGTATTCCGATTCCACCGTCTCCACCTCGGCCCGCCAGGTAAAGCCGGGGAAAGCGTCGCCGAATTCCCCCGAGTCGCCCCCCAGTTGGTTGGCCGCCGTGAATTCCATCCGGGCCAAAGCGTCTTCGGCCAGAAAGGGCGCCGTGGTGTAGAACCGGGCCGCGCCGCTCATGGCGATGGTCTGGGCATGAAGCCGGAAGACGGCCACCAGCACGATGGCCATGATGGCCACCGCCACCATCACCTCCAGCAGGGTGAAGCCGGCGTCGGTTTCAACTGGTTTCGCCGGGGCGAAAGATTTTCTAGGGGCGAAAGATTTTTCGCCCCTACAGATCGAGTTCCACATAGTCCTCGTACCGCTTCACCTGGGTCAGAAAGGGCTCGATGAGAAAGGAGAGGTAGTTCCCGTCGTCGTCCTCCAGATGGATCATCGCCTTGTCGGAATAGCCCTTGGGATAGAACCGGATATCCACCCGCCCCACGGCGATCTTCCCCCGAACGGGGAGGGCCACGTCGCTGATCCGGTATCCGGCGGGCAGGGACCGGGCGGATTCCCGGGCTTTTTCCCTGGCTTCCTCGTCCATTCCCTCCCCGGACACCCACATCTCGCCGGAATCCGTGCCGATGTGGAGGATGTAAACCCGCCGCTCCTTGATCGCCCGATCCTTGAGGGATCCCACCTTGAGCATGATCCACCGGGAGATTTTGTTGCTCCCCTGGAATATGGAAACATCCTGGAACCGGGGGATGGCGAACACCAGCAGCAAGCTGATGAGGGCGGTCACCACCACCAGTTCGATGAGGGTGAACCCCCTCACTCGATTTCCCAGTTGTTGATGTCCCGGTTCTTGCCCTCGCCGCCGGGCACGCCGTCCGCGCCAAAGGACGTGATGTCGAAGTCCATGTGGACGCCGGGGCTCAGGTAGACGTACTCGTTGCCCCAGGGGTCCAGCGGCACCTTGCCCTTCTCCAGGTAGCCTCCTTCCTTCCAGTTGCTGGCGCCGGAACCGGTTTCCGGCGGGCTGACCAGGGCCTGGAGCCCTTGTTCGGTGGTGGGGTAGGACCCGTTGTGGAGTTTGTACATTTTCAGGGCGGTCTCCAGGGCCGTGATGTCCACCCTGGCCTTGGCCTGTTTGGCCTCGTCCGGGGTGTCCATGATGTTGGGCACGATGAGGGTGGCCAGAATCCCCAGGATCACGATGACCACCATCAGCTCGATGAGGGTGAAGCCCCGTTGCCGGGCGGGACAAAGGGACA
>CAZZBE010000250.1:0-7043 GCA_964652715.1 uncultured Desulfobacteraceae bacterium | reverse complement strand
CCAATTGGGCGTAATCCTTGACCGGGAACAGGTTTTTTCTCAGCCCTTCCGCGATCATCAGCGGTTCGTCCACCCGGAGTTGGGAGGCCCATACTCCGTCTTCCGTCAGGAAGTCGGACGGCCCCACGTACCCGGTGTCCTTCAGAAAATCCAGGTGGCGCAGGAAATCCCGCCACAGGTATTCCGGATCATGGACGAACGCCTTGCCCTTGCTTTTCCGGTTCTTTTTCTTCCGCTCCATCAGCAGGTAGGTTGCAAAGGACCGTTCCAGCAGGTTCTTGATTTCCGGAGGGGAATGCGAGAGAAGAAGGTTGAGGGCCATGGAGAAGTTGATCTTGATCTGGCTCATGACGTCGGTGGGGGGCGAGTTGAACAGTTTCCCCACCAGTTCGACGTCCATGAACTTTCCGGGGACCGCCGCGGCAAAGCCGATGTTGTCCATGCCCCGTCGCCCGGCCCTCCCGGTCATCTGGTGCAGTTCCGTGGGCGTGAGGGGGACGAATTCCACGCCGTTGAAGCGGTCCGAATTGAAAAAGACCACGGTTCTGGCCGGGAAATTGACCCCGGCCGCCACTGTCGAGGTGGCGAACACGGCGTCGAGCAGCCCATCGGTCATCAGTTTCTCGATGACGATCTTCCACGCCGGCAGATGGCCGCTGTGGTGGGCGCCCACGGCCAGGTTTTCGATGTGCCAGATCTGTCGATGATCGGACAGACGGGCGCTGTGGCCGAGGAGTTCCCGCAGTCGGTCGCCGATCCGTTCCTTCCGCTCCGGGTCCTGAATGCGGTTTTCCAGGCAGAGTTCCAGCGCATTGTCGCAATCCGCCCTGGATTTCAGGAAAAAAATGGCCGGCAGCAGCCGGTATTTCCGTAGTATCCGAAGAAGGTCCCCCATGGGCGGCAATTTAGTGGGATGGGACAGCAGGGGGGGCTTTTTCGTGTTGACATAGGCCCGGACCCGCTTGTGAAGCCGCTTCTTTTTGGATGATTCCTGTTGGGAAAAAAGGGGCAGAAGCGTGCCGGAGGGGTGAAGGAACAGGGGATACAGCGGAACCGGCCGTTTCGTTTCCTCCACCACCGCGCAGTGCCGGGACCGGATGGAAGAGAGCCAGCCGGCGATCTGACGGGCGTTGCCGACAGTGGCGGAGAGCAGCAGCATGGGAATCCGCTGGGGGAGGTAGATCATGATCTCCTCCCAGACGACGCCGCGGTCCCGATCCCCCAGAAAATGGGCTTCGTCGAGGATGACGAAATCGGCGGAGAGGTCCTCCCCCCGATGCATGGCGTCGTAAAGCTGGTTTCTCAGGATCTCCGTGGTGCCGACCACCACCGGGGCGTCGGGTTTTTCCTTCCGGTCCCCCGTCAGGATGCCGACGTTCCCGGTTCCGAAAAGCTCGCCAAAATCGATGTATTTGGCGTTGCTCAACGCCTTGAGGGGCGATGCGTACCAAGCTTTGCCGCCGCTTTCCAGAATCCGGGCGATGGCCTGTTCGGCGATCCAGGTTTTGCCGGCCCCGGTGGGGGCGGTCACCAGGCAGTCGTCTTCCCCCATGGCCTCCAGGGCTTCCATCTGAAATGGGTCCGGTTCAAAAGGGATTTCCTCCGGCACGCCGATGGAGGAAAAGACCTTTTTGAGCCGGCTGTCCGCATCGGGTTTGGGCCGCAGGATTTCGGCCTTGCCGCCCCGCCGCCGCCTCGGGCCACTCTTCGCCGGTCGTTTGCTGGGTTTGGGTTTGTTGTCCGTCATGAGGCGAGGTTCCCGGCGATCTCCCGGACTTTGATAATCGTCTCCGACTGGACGTCAAAGGGGGAGAGCCCCTCGAGGTCGGCTTCGATCATGGCCGGGTCGTAGGGGAGGAAACCGAGGATGGGGAACTCCTTCAGGTGCCGCCGGATGAAGTTCTCGTCCTTTTCATTGCGCACCTTGTTGCCCAGCACCAGAATGTTGGCCAGTCCGATCTGGGCGGCGAGTTCCCGGATGTGGTCGGCGGTGTCGATGCTGCGGCGCCCCGGTTCCACCACTACGATCAGGTTGTCCACGGATTTGGCCGTGGCCCTGCCCAAATGCTCGATGCCGGCCTCCATGTCCATCAGGACAAACTCATCCCGGGCCAGGACGATGTGGGTGACCAGCACCTTCAGCAGGGTGCTCTCGGGGCAGATGCAGCCGGCCCCGCCCTTTTTGACCCCACCGAGCCGCATGAGCTTGATGTTGTCTTTTTTGATGGAGAGGGAATCGGGCAGATCGTCCACCTTGGGGTTGAGCTTGAAAAACCCGCCGAGGCTGCCGGGTTTGGCCTCCGTCCGCTCGTAGATCAGCTCTTTCATTTCCGATATGGGAACGATTTTTTCCGAATCGGGGATGCCCAGCGCCGCCGCCAGATTGGCGTCGGGGTCCGCATCAATGGCCAGAACGTGTTTGCCCATGTCGCTCAGGGTCCGTATCAACAGCGCGGAGAACGTGGTTTTGCCCACGCCCCCCTTTCCGCTCACTGCAATTTTCATCGGTATGTCTCCTCGTTAGGATGCGTCGTCGATTGGGCTGTTTAAAACTTAAATTTTATCATGCCCTTAATCAAATAGCAATAACCGGATGACGGATGTCCCCGGATGGAGACGCCCGGCTGCCGGACCGCTGGGGCGATGTCTTCCGGAAGCCCCTTGAAATCTTACTTTCTTTATGGGATGTTTAATGATATAAAGACGGGAACTGATCGACGATGGGAATATGGAATGCGAACTGAATTGGCGTAACAGGAAGGATCGTGGCCGTCGGCTGGATACGTTCGAAAGTCGGTTTCAGACTTCTGATGACAGGCGCTGTCGTCTTGGCGCTTTCCATCGGGTATTTGACCTACATGACCCAGTGGCTGTCGTCCGAAATCAGGGCGGTCCACCGCCGGGCGTCGGTCGATGCGCCCCTTGAACCGGCGGGCGGGCGTTCGGGAGACGCCGGCGGCGGCATTGATCCGGCCGCGGAACGGGCGTCCATTCGATTTGTGTCCATTACCCTGCTCTTTCTGGCCGCCGGGATCATCGCGGTCACCGCCCTGTTCGTCCGCTATCTGCCGTCGGGTTCGGATGCGGCCGAACGGCCGCCCCTGTCTTTCGATGGGGCGGAGATGGACTCCGACGACCTGCTCATGGAAGAGGAGGATCTGGACCGGGACGATGATCCCGAAAGAGGGGAGGGGGAAGATTTGACCGGGAGTCTGCCAAGCCCCATCGACACCCTGGAAGGGGAGGAGTCCGGGGTCCTGGCCAGTTCCTACAGCAAAATGTTCGAAGTGATGCAGCGGATCAACGAGATCGAAAAAGAACACAGCATCGAACTGGCCCGGGCCAACGAGCAGTTGCAGATCGAGATCAGCGAGCGGAAACGGGCCGAGGCCGAGATCCGCCACCTCTCCAGCCGCCTGATCAGCGGCATCGAAGAGGCGCGTAAAGCCCTGGCCCAGGACCTTCACGACGAATTCGGCCAGACCCTCGCCGCCCTGCACCTTGAAGCGGAGTCGCTCATGAACGCCATGCCCGCGGAACTCCAGGAGCAGCGAAACCGGATCGACGACCTGGTGGATCTCATCGAAGCATTAGGGGACAAGATCCGGAGCATCTCGTCGGATCTGCGCCCCGACCTCCTGGACGATCTCGGCCTCGTGCCGACCCTGAGATGGTATATCGACGAGTTCGCCAGTCATCGCCAGGACCTCCACATCGATTTTCAGTCCGCGGGCTTTCGGAAGCGGTTTTCGTCCGAGATCGAACTCGCCCTCTACCGGGTGTTCCAGGAGGGGCTGAACAATGTGATCAAACATGCCAGAGCCGAACACTTCAACGTGACGCTCACGTACAGTCACCCCAAGATCATTTTCATCCTCAAGGACAACGGCATCGGTTTCGACCAGGACAGGAGCACCGACGGGATCGGCCTTCTCGGCATGCGGGAGCGGGTCGTCTCCGCGGGAGGCACCATCGCCATCATCTCCGGCAAGGGAAAGGGAACCACCATCCGGGTCGAACTGCCGGTGATAAAGGAGCAACAGAATGAAGAACAAGATCAGAGTCTTATTGGCGGATGATCACGCCGTGGTGCGGGAAGGATTTCACAAGCTCCTGGACGAGCAGGAAGACATGGAGGTCGTGGGGGAGGCCGGCGACGGGCTCCAGGCCGTTAAAAAGGCCAAATCCCTCGGCCCGGACGTGGCCCTGCTGGACATCGCCATGCCCGAACTCTCCGGGCTGGAGGCCGTTGGGCTGATCAAGGAGACGATGCCCGACATCCGGGTGGTCCTTCTTTCCATGCACAACAAAGACGCCTACGTCCATCAGGCCCTGGCGGCCGGCGCCCTGGGGTACGTTCTCAAGGCGTCCCCTACGTCCGAGATCCTCGATGCGATCCGGACCGTCCACTCGGGAGAATATTTTCTGAGTTCCAAGATCAATTCCAAACTCATCACCGCGTTTCTCAAAAGCCGGACGGAAAAGCCCCCGGTCAGCGGGTACGATCTGCTGTCGGAGCGGGAGCAGCAGGTCTTCCGGCTGCTGGTGGAAGGCCGGTCCACCACCGAGATCGCGGACATCCTCTGCATCAGTCCCAAGACGGTGGAAAAGCACCGGGCCAACACCATGAAGAAGCTCGATATCCACAATATGGTCGCCATGGTCAAATACGCCATCAAGATCGGGATCATCGGCCCGGAACTCTGGGAGGACTGATGGCTGAAACCGAATTCAAGATATCCGATCCGACCCTTCGCCGGATGGTCTACGCCATCGGCGTGATGGGCATCATCGCTTTCGGCTTCTACACCCTGAGTCTTCTGGAGGATCTCCTGTGGCTCATGCTCCGGGTGCTCACTCCCTTTCTGGCGGCGTTCCTGGTCGCCTACATTCTCGCCCCCATCGTCATCGGCCTCCAGCGGCGGTTGGGCCTGGGCCGGATCATGGGCGCCCTGGTGCTCTACATGATCATATTTCTGGTCGTCTTTTTGCTGCTGGCCTTTCTCATCCCCAAGGTGATCTTCCAGCTGATCGAACTCTTCGAGATTGTCAAGGCGTCGATCCCGGCGGTTCTGGATAAACTGGCCGAAAACCCCTATGTGACGCTGGATCGGGCTCTCATTGAAACTCTGCGCCAGAAGATCTATGACATCCAGCTCGATTACGAAAAGATCATGGCCATGATCGTGCCGGGCCTGAAGCGGCTGGCGTCGGGCGGATTCGAGGCGGTCGGGGTCGCCACGCGCTCCCTTTTCAGCGGGGTCGGGTCGGTGATCGGGTTCTTTTCTTTTATCGCCTTTGTGGGGATCATCAATTTCTACCTGATCCTCGACTGGGAAAAGATTCCCCGGATCGTCCGAAAGATGGTGCCTTTGAAGATGCGGGACCGGTCCTTCGACATCCTCGACAAGATCGACCGGGCCGTGGGCGGGTTTTTACGGGGTCAGCTCACCGTCTCCATCATCGTGGGCAGCCTGTTCGCCGTCGGGCTCTTCATCATGGGCTTCATGGGGTTTCCCACCCTCCGCAACTACAGCGCGCTCATCGGCACGGCCGCCGCCGTCGGCGGGTTTGTCCCCTACCTGGGCGCTCTCATCGGGGTCGCACCGGCGGTTTTCATCGTCCTGGTCAGCAGCGGCGTCTCCTGGGGCGGCAAATTCATCGCATTGATCGCCGTGATCGGGCTCTTTTCCGCCATCCAGGCCATCGAGGGCTTCATCCTTCAGCCGAGAATCGTGGGCCGCGGCGCCGGTCTCCATCCCCTGGTGGTGATGCTGGCGCTCATCGCCGGGGCCCAGTTCGGCATCGGCGGCATGATCGTGGCGGTGCCCCTGGCCTCCATCCTGCGGGTCCTGGTGCTGGAATTTTACTGGAAGCCGTTGTTGAACCGACACATTCCCGCGGAAGAAGAGGCGGCCTCCGCCGGTTGACATCAGAACGAACAGAAGAAAGGCATCTATATGTTGCGTGCGAAAGACATCATGACCAAGGATCTCATCACCGTCAGCCCCGATACCGAGATCGCCAAAGCGGCGACCCTGTTGCTGGAAAACCACATCAACGGCGCGCCGGTGGTCGACGCCTCGGGCAAACTGACCGGGATTCTCTGCCAGAGCGACCTGATCTACCAGCAAAAAAAGCTCTCGTTGCCCTCCTTCTTCACCTTCCTGGACGGCTTTATCCCGCTGACCTCCATGAAAGAGATCGAAAAAGAAATCAAAAAGGTCACCGCCGCCACCGTGGAACAGGTGATGACGCCGAACCCGGTCACCGTCCAGGCGGACACCCCGGTCCAGGACGTGGCGTCGCTGATGGTCGAGAAGCGGTATCATACGGTCCCGGTGATGGAGGGGGATGCGTTGGTGGGGATTCTGGGAAAGGAGGATGTTTTGAAGACGGTGCTGCCGCAGTCGAAGGGGGAATGAAGAGCCGGAATTGGGTTTTGCTCAGACTGAGGTGTTATCCGCATTTTCAGTTCACGGCCCGCCGTCGGAAAGGAACGAAAAGATTATGCAGAAAATACAATGTTCCGAATCGGATGACATGCTGCCGGAATACAGCTTCGACTACGGCAAAGCCCGGCCCAACCGTTTTGCCAAAGGTCGAGCGATAATTCTTGAACCTGATGTTGCAAGGGTTTTTAGCACGTCCGAATCTGTAAATAAAATGCTCCGGGCCATTATTTCGGCCATGCCTGAAAATGAATTGCAACTCCATCAATGACTTTTTAGCATCAAAAAAGGGAGTTCATAAAATGACAGTGGAGTTAAAAATCGGCTCTATTGAGCATTTCTTTGAATCAGCAAAACAAACTGCACAGGAAATTGATGAAGGGAAAAAAATAACCCGAAAACACACAATATGGATTGAACCTTCCAATCTAAATGAACTGCTTGAACCGACTGAACTGATAGCAGGGTAATCCATCTCCCCGTCCTTACTTAACTTAACTTAACTTAACTTAACTTAAGTCAATGAAATTGATGACAGGATATGCAGATGTCTTCAACAATCGGCGGAGAAGACAGCCACCAGTGAAATCT
>CAZZBE010000249.1:0-7052 GCA_964652715.1 uncultured Desulfobacteraceae bacterium | reverse complement strand
TCCCCCGCCCGCCCATGCCGGCGTAATCGCCCGGCGCTTCGTCCATAAAGCTCGGCACGCCTTCGGGGCCCATGTTGATTCGCAGAATCTTGTCCATTTTACTCCTCCTTTTTGTTGTGTACAGTGGTTTGTGGTTTCTGCACTAGTTTCCCAGCTCTCTGCCATATATCGACGCCGCCGACGCCCAGGCGGCCGCCATCACCGATTTGAGCGGTACGTTCTTCTCCCGGGCCAGTCGCTTGCAGTCCTCGTACTCCGGGGTCAGGTTGATCATCGTCTTGCCTTTCCGGGCGATCTTCAGTTTCACCATCCCGAATTCCGTGTCGATCCCTTCAAAGTCTCGCCTGGCCTTGATCCGGTTTTCCACCCGCCAGCGCAGCCCGATAGTGGTGGTCTCCCGAATCAGGAAATCGGAAAATTCGGCGACCCGGTCCGGCGCGCAGATGATCGTCACCAGTGTCCCCGGTCGGTTCTTTTTCATCTGGAGCGGCGACAGGAAGATATCCATGGCGCCCATCTCCAGGGCCCGCTCCATCAGGTGCTCGTAGATCTGGGGGTTCATGTCGTCGATGCTGGTCTCGATGACCGCCATCCGCTCGACTTCGTAGCCCACATCCTCCATGGACGCCCGGCCCAGGCAGAGCCGGAGGAGGTTGGGGATGGCGGGTTCCGATGTACCGGCCCCGTAGCCGATCTTATCGACGGTCATGGCGGGCATGGGACCGAACCCGGACGCCAGGGTAGTGAGAATGGCGGCGCCGGTGGGCGTGAGCAGTTCGCCGGTCACGCCGGTGGAATAGATGGGAACCCCCTGGATCAGTTCCATGGTGGCGGGGGCCGGAACGGGAAGAGCGCCGTGGGCGCATTCGACCGTGCCGCTGCCCACATGAAGGGGCGAGAGATGGATTTCGTCAATGCCCAGGGCCGCGAACCCGGCCGCCGCCCCCACCACGTCGATGATGGCGTCCATGGCGCCCACCTCGTGGAAATGGATATCGTCCACCGACGTCCGGTGGACCTTGGCCTCCGCTTCGGCCAGGCGATGGAAAATCTTGAGGCTGTCCCCCTTGACCCGGTCGCTCAGAGCGCTGTCGCCGATGATCTCCTCGATGTGGCGGAGATGACGGTGATGGTGGTGATGATGGCCCTCGTCTACCGCCACGACGGCCTGGCTGCCGCCCATGCCTTTTTTTACGACCCTTTCAACGGATAATTCATAATGGCCCAGGCCGAGCTTGGCGATCTCGGTCCGCAATGTCTCCAGGGGCAATCCCGCGTCCAGGAGCGCCCCGAGGATCATGTCCCCGCTGGCGCCGGAAAAACAGTCGAAATAGGCGATGTTCATGTCGTTTTCTCCGTTGAGCATCTGTTGACGAATACATTCAAGCCTCAACGTCGTGGACGCTGTGGACAAGGTGGACCCAGTGGACGGCGGCGACCGGCCTTTCCGGATGCCGATCAGGAAGCTTTCGCCAGTTCGACGGCGCCCGTCTCATCCTTTTCATCGCAGACCTCATTGGCCAAAGCGACGCGGTTGATCAGGCACGCCTGATACCCGGCGCCAAAACCGTTGTCGATGTTGACCACCGACACCCCGGAGGCGCAGCTGTTGAGCATGGACAATAGGGCCGCCACGCCGCCGAAGGAGGCGCCGTATCCCACGCTGGTGGGCACGCCGATGACCGGACACGACACCAGGCCCCCCACCACGCTGGCCAGGGCGCCTTCCATGCCCGCCGCCACCACGGCCACGTTGGCGGTGAACAGCTCCTTGGTGACGGCCAGCAGCCGGTGGATGCCGGCGACGCCCACATCGTAGATCCGCGTCACCTTGTTGCCCAGGATTTCGGCGGTGATGGCGGCCTCTTCGGCCACGGGGATGTCCGACGTGCCGGCGCTGACCACGGCGATATGGCCTTTCTTCTCGACCTCCCTCGGCTGGATCACGACGATCCGGGCCATCTCGTGATAGACGCAGTCGTCCGTGATCTCCCGGATCGCCTCGTAGACCTCCCGGCCGGCCCGGGTGGCCAGGATGTTGTCGTGATGGCAGGCGATCCGTTCGGCGATGCCTTTGATCTGATCAAGGCTTTTGCCTTCACAGTAAATCACCTCCGGGACCCCGTTGCGGATGCAGCGGTGATGGTCGATGCGGGCATACCCCAAATCCTCGAAGGGCAGGTTTTTGAGCGCGTGCATGGCGGCGTCCGGTTCCATTCGACCGGCGTGGACCTGCTCCAGCAGGCCTTTCAGGAATTTGGTGTCCATGGTGTCTCCTCTTTAAGTCATTATAACCCGGTTTAAACTCCCCATCCGGTATCCTTCCAAATCCAGGGTCACGAACAGGAAACCGACGGCCTTGATGGCCTCCACGGCCATGTTTCTCAAAGGGTCGGTCGTCAGGCGCGGAATCTCTTCGGGCGCCAGTTCGATGCGGGCGGCGACGCCGTAGTGGCGAACGCGGATGGCGCCGGCGAGTCCCAGGTTCCGGAGGGCGTCTTCGGCCGCATCCACCTGCCGGAGGTTTTCCGCGGTGATGGGGGCGCCGTAGGGAATCCGGGAAGCCAGGCAGGCGTAGGCCGGTTTGTTCCAGGTGGAAAGGCCCAGCCGGCGGGACAGGTCCCGGACGTCCGCTTTGGAAAACCCGGCTTCCCTGAGCGGGCTGCGGACGCCGAGTTCCCGCGCCGCTTTGGCGCCCGGTCGATAGTCGTCGGCGTCATCCGTGTTTTCACCGTCGATGACGGCGTCGTATTTCAGCTTTTCGGCCATTTCCACCAACTGCCCGAACCGGAGTTTTTTGCAGAAATAGCATTTGTCTTTCGGGTTTTCGGAAAAAGAGGGATGGTCCAGTTCACGGGTTTCCACCAGTCGGTGGGCCGCGCCCATCTCTTCGGCCAGCCGCACGGCGTCGGCGCGTTCATGGGAGGGCGTGGTCTCGGACAGGGCCGTGACCGCCAGCACCCCGTCTCCCAGTTCGTCCCGGGCCGTTTTCAGCACCAGGGCGCTGTCCACGCCGCCGGAAAAGGCCACCACCACCCGGCCCATTTCCCGGAGCCTCGTTTTCAGGTTTTCGTATTTGCGCGAAACAGCGTCCACTTGGTTCTTCCTGTTTTTTTCAGAAACCCCGCATTGGCGAAGGCGATGCGATAACATTTCAGATGACCCCGCCGGACGCTGCCCCAAAAAACGCCCGCGCCGTAAAACAGTTGCGCCATGATAAAGAAAAAGCCGTAAGAGAGCGGGTCGGTCCGGGGCCGCTTCCGAATGTAACTGACGGCCGTGGGAAACAACATAAGCCCCAGAACCAGCGGCGCAAGCCGGGGAAACAGGATGGACAGGGCCGCCAGCCACATCAGGTGATACCGGATGATGTGATGGGTCAGGTAAAAGGCCAGGAGCAGATGGCTCCTGAGCGTGGCCCGGAGGATGGTCCGGAACCCCAGGGGCGCGGCGGTCATGCGGTCCATGCCCTGTTTGCGCAGGGCCGCTTCGACCAGCGGAACCGCGCCGGCCGAGGGAAGCAGGATCATCGGCGCGACCACGGCCCCCAGCCCCGAGAGCCCCAGGAACAACACGCCCCCGGTCTGCCAGGGAAACCGTTTCGCGGCCCGGGCATGGGCCGCGTACAGGGCCGGTTCCGAGGCCCCGTAGTCGAACCGCCGGACAAATCCCGGCCAGAACCGGTTCCGGTGCTTGTGCTTCACCCGGCCGCGGGGCACATAGAGGATGCGATGCCCGGCGTTCATCATCCGCCAGCACAGGTCAACGTCTTCCCCCACCCGAAGCAGGGGGTCCAGGCCGCCCGCTTCAAGATAGGCGGTCCGCCGGACCAGCAGGTTGCAGGTGGGGACGTATAAAACCGATTTGTCCCCGGCCCCGATCAAGGCGCCGTCTCCCATGTTGAGGGGCGATCCCACGGCCTCGAACCGGTCCAGGCGGGTTTGGCTGAAATAGGCGTCCACATACCCGCCCACCAGGGTCACCCGGTTGTCCTGAAAGCAGGGAACCAGTTCAGACAGCCAGTCGGGATCGGCGATGCAGTCGCTGTCCATAAAGGCGACAAGATCGCCGGTTGCAGCCGCCGCCCCCTGGTTCCGGGCCGCGGATTGGCCCTGGTTGCCGGTCAGTCTCAGCAGCCGGACCGGGTAGGCGGCCGCCGCATCGGCCGTGTGGTCGGTGGAGCCGTCATCCACCACGATGATTTCTCGCCGGGACTCCGGATAATTCAGGGCCAGCAGAGAGGCCAGGCATTCCCCGATGTCGTCGGCCCGGTTGTAAACAGGTACAACGATGGATACAAAGGGCGCATCCTCGCCTTCCGCCCACGGTCGGGGCCGCCAATCGAGGAGCCGCGCCTGGCGGAGGTTGTCGAAAAACGCCAGGACGTTTGGATTTCCCGCGATTTCCCCCGCCGGCAACCCGTTCCGGCATTTCTCCAGCAACCGCCGGGCGGACGGATTGACCCGAATGGCCCGGAGCGGATCGGGCTGGATCAGCACGCCGCTGTCGTCCTTTCCGGGACAAAGGCGCACCCCCGGCCCCAGGTGGAAGGCGCCGTCCGGGGCGGTTTGGGTCATCCCGAAGCGGCCGCCGCCGTCGCGGCATGTTTTTCAAATTTTTCCATAGACTTGACCGTCACGCAATTGACCAGGCACCCCGGGTCCGGGACCCCGAGTTTTCGTTGCGTGTGAAAGGCGATGGCCGGGCACCCGCCGTGGCACAGGTCGAACCGGTGGCAGCTTTCGCAGGACTTGATCTCCAGTTCCCGGAACGATTCAAATACCGGAGAATGGCGCCAGATCTCCTCGAAAGAATCCTCCGGGAGTTTACCGGCCAGGAAATCGTCGTCCTGGAGGAACGCGCAGGGATAGACCTCGCCATTGGGGGACACGCAGCAGGTGAGCTTGCAGGCGCCGCACATATTGAGCCCCAGGGACCGCCGCTCCTCGGTGGCGACCGAAAAAAAGGAATCGCCGGTGGACACCCCCAAATGCTCGCTCAGCCATCCCGAAAAGGCCGCCATCTGATCCCGGGAGACGTTGAGGTCCGACCAGGAATCCTTGCCCCGGCCCGACGGCCGGAACCGCGACACCCGAAGTTTGGCCCCCACCGAAGCCGCCAGGTCGTGGAGCTTGTCCAGTTCCGGAAAGCTCAGTCGCGTCAGGACGGTGTTGATGCTCACCTCGATGCCGCGGCCGTGGAGATGCTCCAGAGCCTTCATGGCGGCCTTGAAGCTGCCCTTGCCCCGGATCGCGTCGTTGGATTCGTCCGCGGCGCCGTCCAGGCTGACCTGGATGTAGACCAGCCCCTTGTCCAGCCGGCGGGCGATCTCCCGGTCGATGAGGGTGCCGTTGGTGCTGATGCAGGTGACCATGCCTTTTTCGTGGGCGTATTCCATCAGATCCGGAAAATCGGGACGGGCAAAGGGTTCGCCGCCCCCGATGTTGAACTGGAACACCTTTTGATCGGCCAGTTGATCGATGACCCGCCGGCACTCCGCCGTGGTCAGTTCTCCGGGCCGCTTCCGGCCCGAATCCGACAGGCAGTGGATGCACGACAGATTGCATTTGAAGGTGACTTCCCACGTTGCGTTCACCGGGGCGGAAAGCCCCATTTCAACATACTGATTGCCCATGGATCAACCCCTTTTCCTCGAGTACGCCCAACACCTGATGGACCCGGTCCGATATCCACTGTTCCGGCCAGGCGTGGCGACGGCTCAGACCGCCGATCAGGTCGCCGAGGGTCTTTTGTCCATCGAAAAAATCGGGTTCGATCAGATCCTTCGACGGGACGAAATAGAGCCTCGGCCCTTTGTAATTGTAAAACAACAGCCCGAAAACCTCGCCGCGGACCTGGACGCCTGTACTCAGGTTGTAAATGGTGTGTGGTCCCATAACGCTCCATTGAAACCCCTCCCCCCGGCCCCCTCCCCTGAGAGGAGAGGGGGAGTGTGATTGGGGACGCTTGAGCTATAGGTCAAGCGCTCATTTATGAAACTCCCCCCCTTCCCTTGCAGGGAAGGGGGGCCGGGGGGGTTAGGTCTTAGTAAATGCCGCAAATGCCGTCAACCGCCAGTTCCTCGACGTTGATCTCTTCGAGAATGATGGGCTGTTCGGTCACGACGTCTTCCTTGACTTCGACTTCTTTGTCCCTGATCTCCTGATCCATTCCTTTATCACCTCCTTTGTTGAAAGATCTCCGGGGTTTTCAAAACCCCGGAAGCCTGGTTTCAGGGTTACGGGGCCTGACACGTCCAGCCCCCGTCCACCGTGATCATGTTGCCGGTGATGCACCTGGCGTCGTCGGTGACCAGCCAGAGCACGGCCTTGCCGATGTCCTCGGGGCTGACTTCCGGTTCCTTCTTGAGATGGCCGGCGAAGAACTGCTCCTTGGCTTCTTCCTCGTCGTCCATGCCGAAAAACTCGGCGATGCCCTTCATCATGTCGGTCCAGACCGTGCCCGGGCAGACCACGTTGGCCCGGATGCCGTGGTCGGCCACCTCCATGGCGATGGACTTGTTGAGGCCGATGATGCCGTGCTTGGCGGCGCAATAATGGCCGCCCATGCCGAACCCCCGCTGGCCGCCCACCGAGGAGATGCTCACCACGTTGCCTCTCCCTTGCGCGATCATGTGGGGCAACACGTGATGACAGCATAAATACATGCCCTTCAGGTGGGTGTCGAGCACCTCGTCCCAGGTCTCTTCTTCCATATCGGCGATGGCGATCATGGAAGAGTTGCCGGCGTTGTTGACCAGGATGTCGATCTTGCCGAATTCCTTCATGGCCGCGTCCGCCATGGCCTTGACCTCGGCGTTTTTCCGGACGTCGCATTTGACGCCGATGGCCTTGCGGCCCATGGATCTGATCTCTTCGACCGCCTTTTCCATGCCTTCGGGCGTGGACATTTTATAAGGGATCGTCTTCATGTCTTGACAGATATCGGAGATGACGATGTCCGCGCCTTCCTCGGCCATGCACTTGGCCGCGGCCAACCCGTTGCCCCGGGCGCCGCCGGTGACGATGGCCACTTTTCCTTCAAGCTTCATT
>CAZZBE010000248.1:4189-7078 GCA_964652715.1 uncultured Desulfobacteraceae bacterium | reverse complement strand
TTCCGCGCATGGGCGTGACGGACCTTGTCGAGATGGCCGGTCGCCTGTTTCAGAAGGACCTGGGGCGTCAGACCGGCCGCCTCGTTTAAGCAGGCCGTCAGCAGGGAGAATTCGTTGTCTGTCAGTCCTTCGGGAAACAAACCGGGCATGAGTTATCTCCTACCAAAGCGCAATCGAACAATACAAGACATGTCCGTCTTTTTCAAGTCTTTAGTGGATGTTCAGGTATCTTTATGGTAGGAGGGAATGCTTCCGCCCCTCCCCTGCGGCGTCGGCACAGAAGCCGCATCCGATCCCCCCATCCCCATTATTATCATTTTCCAGCACCTCGAATACAAAAATGTATCGCAATTTTGGAAGGTGCTACAAAAATGTATAATAAGATTGTTTATCGGCGCCTTTTTATAAAAGCATTTTTCCTTTTATAATCCTATAGTTAAAACTTATATCTCACCTTGGCACACGACTTGCTGTAGATATTGGCGGAATACGCAGTACATCCCGGGATCTACGGAATCGAGAATGTTGACAACATCAACCCCACGCCAACAGGAGATAGAGGTACTAAAATGAAGCGAAAAACCCTGACCCTTGCATCCCTTTTTTCCCTGATCCCTTTTTCACTGGCCTTTGGCCAGGAAGAAGCGCTCAACTCGGGGGACACCGCCTGGATCATCGTCGCCACCGCGCTGGTCATGATGATGACCCCGGCGGGGCTCGCCCTGTTCTACGGCGGCATGTCCCGGTATAAAAACCTGCTCAACACGTTCGCCATGACGATCGTCGCCTACTGCCTGGCCAGTCTGGTCTGGGTCTGCTGGGGATACACCCTGGCTTTCGGCCCCAGCCAGGGCGGCGTCGTCGGCGGCCTGGACAACGTCTTCATGGCGGGAATCGGCGTGGACAGCCTTTCCGGCACCATCCCCACCATTGTATTCGCCCTTTTCCAAATGACCTTCGCCTGCATAACGGTCGCCCTGGTGCTCGGCGCGGTGGTGGACCGCATGAAATTTTCCGCCTGGATCGTCTTCACCCTGTTATGGGTAACCTTTGTCTACTGCCCCATCGCCCACTGGGTCTGGGGCGGCGGCTGGATGGGGAGCATGGGCGCCCTGGATTTCGCCGGCGGCACCGTCGTCCATATCAACGCCGGCATCGCGGGTCTGATTTTATCCCTTGTTCTGGGCAAACGGATCGGGTATGGAAAAGAAGCCATGTTCCCGTCGAGCATCACCCTCACGGCCCTGGGCGCCGCCCTTCTCTGGTTCGGCTGGTTCGGATTCAACGCGGGCAGCCAGCTGGCGGCGGACGGCGTGGCGGCGTCGGCTTTCCTGGTGACCAACACCTCCGCGGCAACGGCCGCCCTGGCGTGGATGTTCGCCGAATGGATGGTCAGCAAAAGGCCGACCATACTCGGCCTGGCCTCCGGCATCGTGGCCGGTCTGGTGGCCATCACCCCCGCGGCCGGGTTCGTGAACATGCCGGCTTCTTTGGTCATCGGACTGGTCGCCGGTCTCCTGGGATACTACAGCGTGGCCGTCCTGAAGGGAAAACTGGGGTACGACGACTCACTGGACGCTTTCGGGGTCCACGGCATGTGCGGCATCTGGGGCGCTCTGGCCACCGGCCTTTTCGCCACCCCCGCCATCACCGCCGGCGCATCGGGACTTTTCTACGGCAACCCCGGTCAGTTATGGATTCAGATCATCTCCATCGTTTCCACCATCATCTACACCGGCATCGTCACCCTGATCGTCATCTACGTCACCAAGGCGATCACCGGCGGTCTGAGGGTGGAAGAGGACGCGGAGGTCCAGGGCCTGGACAATGCCATCCACGGCGAACGGGGATTCGAGATCGTCTGATCCGCCCCGCCCCATCGGCATAACGCAAATTTACCATATATCATCAAAGGAGGATCCACATGAAAAAGGTCGAGGCAGTCATCAAGCCCTTTAAACTGGATGACGTCAAAGAAGCCTTGAACGAGATCGGCATCCAGGGTATGACCATCTCCGAGGTCAAAGGCTACGGTCGCCAGAAAGGACACAAAGAGATCTATCGCGGGGCGGAATACGTGGTCGATTTCATCCCCAAGATCAAACTGGAAATCGTCGTGGAAGCCAAATGGGTCGATCAGGTGGTGGAAAAGATCCAGCAGGCGGCCCACACCGGCAAACTGGGCGACGGCAAGATCTTCATCCTCCCGGTGGAGGAAGCCGTCCGGGTGCGAACCGGCGAAAAAGGCAAAGACGCGATTTAAATTCAATCTACATCAATACATTTTATTCCAAGGAGGACACGCACCATGACCCCCAAAAAAGTTTTGGAAATGGCCAAAGAAAACGGGATCAAGATGATCGATCTCCGGTTTATGGACTTCCCCGGCATCTGGCAGCATTTTTCAGTGCCGGTGGGCGAGCTGGAGGAGTCCCACTTCGAGGACGGATACGGTTTCGACGGATCATCCATCCGGGGCTGGCAGCCCATCAACGCCAGCGACATGCTGGTGGTGCCGGATCCCGCCACGGCCAAGGTCGACCCGTTTTACGCCGAGCCCACCCTGGTGCTCATCGGCAACATCGTCGATCCCATCACCCGCGAGCCCTATTCCCGCGACCCGCGCCACATCGCCCAGAAGGCGGACGCCTTCCTGAAGAGCAGCGGCATCGGCGACACCGCCTATTTCGGTCCGGAAGCGGAGTTTTTCATCTTCGACGACGTCCGGTTTGAATCGACCCGGAACGGCGCCTTTTACATGATCGATTCCGACGAAGCCACCTGGAACACCGGACGTGAAGAATGCCCCAACCTGGGCTACAAGCCCCGCCACAAGGAAGGCTATTTTCCGGTGCCGCCCATGGACAAATTCCAGGATCTCCGGACCGA
>CAZZBE010000248.1:0-4089 GCA_964652715.1 uncultured Desulfobacteraceae bacterium | reverse complement strand
TGTGCGCCTTCACCAACCCCACCACCAACTCCTACAAGCGGCTGGTGCCGGGGTTCGAGGCGCCGGTGAACCTGGCCTACTCCAGCCGGAACCGGAGCGCGGCCGTCCGGATTCCCATGTACTCGGCGTCGCCCAAAGCCAAGCGGATCGAGTTCAGAACCCCCGACCCCTCCTGCAACGGCTACATGGCCTTTTCCGCCATGCTCATGGCGGCCATCGACGGCATTGAGAACAAGATCGATCCCGGTGAACCGCTGGACAAGGACATCTACGGCCTGCCGCCCGAGGAACTGGCCGAAATCCCGTCGGCCCCGGGTTCCCTGGACGAAGCCCTGGCGGCCCTGGACGACGACAAGGAATTCCTCCTCAAAGGCGACGTGTTCACCCCCGACGTCATCGAAAAGTGGGTGGAGTACAAGACCGAAAACGAGGTCAACGCCGTGAAGCTGCGGCCCCATCCCCACGAGTTCTATCTCTATTACGACATTTAAACCTGATCCCTCTCCCCGCGGACCCCAAAGGGGCCGCGGGGGCCGCCTCTCCCATAAAAAACCGGGAGGCGATTGTCGCCTCCCGGTTTTTTCATCTCCGATCACATTACCGGATACTCATCCGATTATGGCGTCCACCTCGTTTTGAGCGTTGTCGGGCGCGTCTTCGGCATCTTCGCCCGGCTCCGCCGCAACCTGCCATTCTTCGTTCAAATTCATTTCCACTGCATTGATCGCGACGCTGTGGCCTTCATATATTTTTGATTTTTTTTGACACTCTTTTTCTAATCGGATATGAAGGCGGTATCGGCAATGAATCAGCGACCCGTCGCCTTCAGGCTCAAACCGAATAACAGGAGTGCGCCATGTTTCTGGAAATCATCGAATGGTTCGATGAGACGGGCAAGGAACTCGTCCATCGCATCCCCGAAGAGGGGTCCGGCGATATCAAGTACGGGGCCCAGCTCATCGTGCGGGAGAGTCAGGCCGGCATCTTTTTCTACCGCGGCAAGGCGGTGGGCGCCTTCGGTCCCGGCTCCCACACCCTGAAAACCGGCAACATCCCGCTGCTGACGAAAATCGCCAGCCTCCCCTGGGGGGCCAAGAGCCCGCTCCGGGCCGAGGTCTATTTCGTCAATCTCAAGACCTTCACCAATCTCAAATGGGGCACCCGGGACCCGGTCGCCTACAAGGACTCGGAACTGGGGCTCATCCGGCTGCGGGCCTTCGGGGTTTTCAACCTCCGCGTCTACCAGCCGGTGCTGTTTATCAACAACCTCGTCGGCACCCAGGGGATCTATTCCACCGAAGAGATCGAGGCGTATCTCAACCAGGTCATTGTCTCGCGGTTCAACGACTACATGGGCGAAACCATCGACTCGATTCTGAACCTGCCGGCCAAGTACGATGAACTGTCCGACGGCCTTTCCGAACGGCTGACCCAGGATTTCCAGCAGTTCGGCCTGGATTTAAAAGGCCTCTACATCAACGCCGTCACCCCGCCCCCGGAGGTTCAGAAAGCCATCGACGACCGGAGCCGCATGGGCGTTTTCGACGACATGAACAAACTCATGCAGATGAAGGCGGCCATGGCCATGGAGAAAGCCTCGGAATCGGAGGGGGAATCGGCCATGGGCGCGGGCATGGGGGTGATGATGCCGGCCATGTTCGCCCAGTATTTTACAGGAAAGGGGCCGCAGCCCGCGGACTCGCCGTCCACGCCGTCCGGGGAGAAGGGCCCGGCCTGTCAGGAGTGCGGTCATTCCATTCCCGCCGACGCCAAGTTCTGCCACCAGTGCGGCCACCAGCAGGTGGTGTTCAGCAAATGCGGCAACTGCGGAAAGAATCTGACCCCCACCGCCAGGTTTTGTCCCCGGTGCGGTCAGTCGGCAACGGAAAAGCCCGCCCCCCGGGTTTGTCCGGGATGCGGCGCGGAAAACCTGACCGACTCCAGGTTCTGCAACCAGTGCGGTGAAAAGGTCGGCGCGTGACCGGGTTTTCCGTTGAACTGCAATGCCCCCAGTGCGGGGCCCCCGCCGAACTGGTGGAGACGGAGCGGTTGTTCGACTGCCCTTTCTGCCGGGTTAAATCGTTTCTGGTGGGGAAATCGTTTTTCCGCTACGCCCTCCCGGCCAGGGCGCCGGAGGATGCCGACCTGTTCTGGGTTCCCTACTGGCATTTCCGGGGAATGGTTTTCAGCTTCATCGGCAACGACGTTCAGCACCGGGTCGCCGACGCCAGCATCGCCGCGGTAACGGCCTCGGGTCTTCCGGAATCCCTCGGCCTCCGCAGCCAGGCCCTCAAGCTGCGATTTATGACGGACAAGGAACCGGGCCGTCGCATCAAACCCCGCCTCTCCCTCAAAAATGTCACGGAGGTTTTCCAGGACCGGCAGGGCGCGGCGGCCGCCAAGGCCGCCTTCACCTGCCACATCGGCGAGCAGGTCAGTCTCATCTACGCGCCTTTTTATATCGATGACCACCTCTATGACGGCATCCTCAACAAATACCTGCCGGGGGATGCCGGGGAGATCGCGGAACTGCCGGAAGACGCCCCGGCGCCGGCGATCCGGTTCGTGCCCACCATCTGCCCCGGATGCGGATGGGACCTGAACGGCGCGCCCGGAACCCTCGCCCTCAGCTGCACCAACTGCGATACCATGTGGCAGGCCGGCGGCCGCGAGCTGGAGCGACTCCCCGCGGCCCACATCCCGACAGAGGAGGAAGCGGTCGTCTTTCTGCCCTTCTGGCGGATCCAGGCGGACGTTTCCGGGGTAATCCTCAACTCCTACGCCGACCTGGTTCGGGCGGCGAACCTGCCCAGGGCGCCGCGCCCGGAATGGGAGGAGATCCCGTTCCACTTCTGGTCCCCGGCCTTCAAGAGCGCGCCCCAGAGTTTCCTCCGACTGGGGCACAACCTGACCCTCTCCCAACCCCGGGCATCCCTGTCCAGGGAACTGCCCAGGGGACGGACCCATCCGGTCACCCTGCCGGTCGCCGAGGCGGTGGAGAGCCTGAAGATCACCCTGGCCGCCTTTATCCGTCCCCGGAAAAAGCTGGCCTCGCGCCTGCCCCATATCCACATCCGTCCCAGGCGCGCCCTGCTCGTCCACATCCCCTTCAGGGAGGGCCCCCACGAGCTGATCCATTCCGAGTACAAGCTGACGGTCAACCGGAACATGCTGAAGATGAGCAGCGCGATTTGAAGGCGGCGGTTCCGATCCATGGGATCTGAGACCCGACGCGTCGCCAGGGCCGCCGGCGTCGTGGGCGCGGCCACCCTCCTGAGCCGGATCTTCGGGTTCTTGCGGGACATGGCCATCGCCGGGTTTTTCGGCGCCGGCATGGGGGCCGATGCGTTTTTCGTGGCCTTTCGCATCCCGAATCTGCTGCGGCGGCTCTTTGCCGAAGGCTCCCTTAGCATCGCCTTCATCCCTGTTTTCACCGATTATCTGGAGAACCGAGGCAAGGATGAGGCCTTTGCCCTGGCCCGGAGCGCGCTTCGCCTGCTGTCGGCCATCCTGGCCATCGTTATCCTTCTGGGGATTCTCTTTTCTCCGGTCCTCGTCCGGCTCATCGCCCCCGGATTCGCCGATTCCCCCGACAAGCTGGCCCTGACCGCCCTCCTGACCCGGATCACGTTTCCCTACATCTTTTTCATCTGCCTGGTGGCCCTTTGCATGGGCATATTAAACGTCCTGGGCCATTTCGCGGCCCCGGCCCTGGCGCCGGTTTTTCTCAATCTGGCCATCATTCTCTCGGTCTTTTTCATCTCGCCCCATTTGACGGAACCGGCGGTGGGGCTGGCCATCGGCGTCCTCATCGGGGGACTGCTCCAACTCCTCCTTCAGGCGCCGTTTCTCATGTCCAGGGGGTTTCGATTCTGGGAAAGGGCCGCCCTTTTTCATCCGGGTCTCGTCCGGGTCGGGAAATTGATGCTGCCGGCGGTTTTCGGCGCCGCCGTTTACCAGATCAACATCCTCGTGGGCACCCTGCTGGCCTCCATGCTGCCCGAAGGCAGCGTTTCTTATCTCTATTACGCGGACCGGCTGGTCCAGTTTCCGCTGGGGATTTTCGCCATCGCCCTGGCCACGGCCGTG
>CAZZBE010000247.1:0-7079 GCA_964652715.1 uncultured Desulfobacteraceae bacterium | reverse complement strand
GGCAAGGATATCATTACCTATATGGCGGAAGATTTTGACGCGCCGCTGGAAGATTTTAAGGAGTATAAGGACATGAAAAATATTTAAGCGTTGCGAGTCTATGGGAACTTATGAATAACAACATAGAGAGCATCCATGGATAAAATCCTCGTGGAAGGCGGCCACCGCCTAAAAGGGCAGGTTCGCATCGGCGGGGCCAAAAACGCGGCCCTGCCCATCCTGGTGTCCGCCCTTCTGGCCGACGGCCGCTCCACATACAAAAATGTCCCCCATCTCCAGGACATTGTCAGCGTTTCCAATCTGCTGACCCATCTTGGCGCCGATATCCAGCGGGATGGCGACCAGGTGGCCATCGACGCCGCCGGCCTGTCCAACCATGAAGCGCCCTACGACCTGGTGCGGAAGATGCGGGCTTCCATCCTCGTGTTGGGTCCCCTGACCGCCCGGCTGAAAAAAGCGCGGGTCTCCCTCCCGGGGGGCTGCGCCATCGGGGCCCGGCCCATCAATTTCCACCTGAAAGGCCTCGCCCAAATGGGGGCCAAAATCGATATCCGGCACGGATATGTGGAGGCGTCCGCCGACCGGTTGCGGGGCGCTGAAATCTATTTCGACATGCCCACCGTCACCGGTACGGAGAATCTGATGATGGCCGCCGTCCTGGCCGACGGCGTCACCGTGCTCCGGAACGTGGCCCGGGAGCCGGAGATCGTGGCCCTGGCCGACACCCTCAACCGCATGGGCGCGCGGATCGACGGCGCCGGTACATCGGTGCTGACCATCACCGGCGTGGAGGCCCTTCATCCCACCCAGGTCGCCATCATCCCGGACCGGATTGAAACCGGCACCTTCATGGTGGCCGCCGCATTGACCCGGGGGGATGTGACCGTCCGCGACTGCGACCCCGCCCACCTGGTGGCCATCATCGACAAACTTCGGCTGGTGGGGGCCGATGTCCAGGCCGACGGAGACCGGATCCGGGTGCAGGGGCCCGACAAGGTTTGCAGCGTCGATATCAGGACCCAGCCCTATCCCGGCTTTCCCACGGACATGCAGGCCCAGTTCATGGTGCTCATGAGCGTGGCCCGCGGACTGAGCGTCATCTCGGAGACCATCTTCGAAAACCGGTTCATCCACGTCAGCGAACTCCGCCGGCTCGGGGCCGATGTGCGCGTATCGGGGAACGCCGCCGTGGTCCGGGGATGCGCCAAGCTGTCCGGCGCGCCGGTCATGGCCACCGACCTTCGGGCCAGCGCCTCCCTGATCCTGGCCGGCCTGGTGGCGGAGGGGACCACGGAAGTGAACCGCGTCTACCATCTCGACCGGGGCTATGAAGCCATTGAAGAAAAATTTTCAGGACTGGGCGCCGCCATCCGAAGGGTCAAATAATCCGGCGGCGGAACGCCCGCTCATCGCCGAAGCCAGGATTTACGCCCGCCCGATCCTTCCCCTCCTGCTCCCGCTCATCGCCGGCATCCTCCTGGGCGAGCGGTTTCCCGGACATGCCTTCCCCGCCTGGGGGGGCGCGCTCCTCTGCATCTCCCTGATCGTCCATGCCCTTATCCGCGGGGCTGAACAGCGGTTTGCGCCGCTTTTTCTTTTTCTGATCCTCGGCTATCTGTCCATCCAACCCTGGCTGAGCCCAAACCTGCCGCCTCATCATGTCTCGCGCTTCGCCAATGGCGAGGTGCGGCGGATCAGCGGCCGCGTGGAGACCCATCCGATCCACGATAAAGGGCGGATCAAATTTGTCCTTGAGGCCGGAGCGCTTTACCAGGGGGATGAAAGGATTGCCGTAGAAGGACGGGTCCGGGTGACCGCCCAAGCGGACCTTTCCGATATCGCCGCCGGTGATCGCATTCAATTCGACGGTCGTCTTCGCCGGCCGCGGAACTTCCACAATCCGGGCGGATTCGATTACGAACGATATATGGCCTTGCAGGGGGTCCTCGCCATGGTTTATGCCAGAAAGGGGACGTTGGTCCGATTGGCGTCGGCCGCCCCGAAGGATCGATCTCCGGCCCGCGTGCTTGCGGAAACGCGGGCGGATGTGGCTGGTTGTTTTGACCGGGTTCATGAGGAAGAAGGGGCCGATCTGCTCAAAGCGCTGGTGGTGGGCGACCGGACCGGCATCGATCCCGAAACCCGGGAGGCGTTCAACCGGGCCGGCGCCGCGCATCTGCTGGCCATTTCGGGCCTCCATGTGGGCATCGTCGCCACGGCATCCTTCGGCTTGTTCGCC
Source organism: uncultured Desulfobacteraceae bacterium (assembly GCA_964652715.1). Lineage (GTDB taxonomy): Bacteria > Desulfobacterota > Desulfobacteria > Desulfobacterales > JAABSP01 > JAABTD01. Next base: position 4,840 of record CAZZBE010000247.1, on the reverse strand, counting down.
TGGGCGCTGGCGTGGAGCCGGGCATTGCTGTGGCGGGCCTGGACCCGGAAAGGGGCGGCGCTGCTCACCTTCTTTCCGGTCATCGGATACGGCCTGCTGGCGGGCATGTCCCCCTCCACCCAGCGGGCGGTGATCATGGTCTCCCTGTTTCTGCTGGCCCTTCTGGCGAGCCGGGAGCGGGACGCCGTGAACATCCTGGGGGCCGCGGCGCTGGGCATCCTGATCCTCCATCCGCCGTCCCTGTTCTCCATCTCCTTCCAGCTCTCCTTCGCCGCCGTGGCCGCCATCCTCTATGGGCTCTCGAAGGTCGAAGCGGGCGGACCCCGCCATGCCGCCGGTTTCCGGGTCCGTCTTTTCCAGTTCATCAAAGTGTCCCTGCTGGCCATCCTCGGGACGATGCCCCTGGTCATGCTCTATTTCAACCAGATCTCCTTTATCGGCGTGCTGACCAACCTGATCTTCATTCCCCTGATCGGCTTCCTCATCGTGCCCACCGGATTGCTGACCGCCGCCTTGATGCCGCTAAGCGATCCCCTGGCGGCGGGGGCCGCCCATATCGCCGTTTTCCTGATGGAGGGGGCGCTCTACCTCATTCGGTTTTTCGCCGACCTGCCCATCGCCGCGGCAAAGACCGTGACGCCCTCGATGATCGAGATCGCCATCTACTATTTCCTGGGGATCGCGCTGCTGAACTGGATCTGGGGAGAGGGCAAGCGACGGAAAATCGCCGCGCTCGCCTGCGGCGTCCTTGTCCTGACCGGTCTGGCGGATGCGGCTTACTGGGCAAACCGACGCTTCGGGGGCGACGATTTGAACGTGACCATCCTGGACGTGGGACAGGGGAGCGCCGCCCTTATCGAAATGCCGGGCGGCCGTTGCCTGCTCGCGGACGGCGGCGGGTTCTACGACAACGACATTTTCGACGTGGGAAGATACCTTGTGGCCCCGTTTCTCTGGCGCAACAAGATCCGGACGGTGGACACCCTGGTCCTGTCCCATCCCAACGCCGACCATCTCAACGGGCTGCTCTACATCGCCGATCATTTCCACGTCAAAAAATTCTGGACCAACGGTGAACCGGCCGATACGACGGGATATCGCCGCCTGATGGAGACTTCCAGGAACCAGGGCATTTATGCGCCGTCGTACCCGGATCTCAGGCAAACGGTCGACCCGAAAGACCCCGTGATCGACGTCTTATACCCGCCGGTCGGATTTCTCGAAAAGCGGGCCGTCGACGCCTGGCGGGCGGATGAAAACAACAATTCCATGGTCCTGAAAATCACCCGGGGCGGCGTTTCATTTCTGTTCCCCGGAGACATCGGCGCCGATGCTGAAAGGGAATTGATCCAAATCGCCGGAGATCGATTGGAGAGCACCGTTCTCATCGCTCCCCACCACGGCAGCAAAACCTCCAGCAGCCGCGCCTTTCTCGAAGCGGTCAATCCGGAAGTGATTGTAATTTCAGCCGGATGGAAAAACCGGTTCCATTTTCCCCATCCATCGGTTATGAAACGGTATAAGGAAATCGGCGCAAGGATCTATCGAACGGACCTGGATGGGGCGATCCGGATGGAGACGGACGGGCGCGACCTGGTCGTAGCGCCGACCCTCGCGGGGGCGCAGCGGGATGGCGTGTCGGATGGACGTTAGTGGAAATCGTAGGAATAGTAGACGGCAATGCCCTTTTCCGCGGCATAATCCTCCACATCGGGCTGGGAAATCATGTAGGTGATGAGAACGGGGAATATTTCGGGAAATACGCCGTCGAGACGTTTTAAACGGGTTCGCCGGAACCGGTCGATATCTTTTTTGGAGAGTTGACTTTTCGATTCTCCGACGACCGTGATGTCCTGTCCTTCTTTTTGGGCTTTTCCCAGGATATTGACTTCGATCTCTTTTCCTTTGTTATCCCGGATATATCGCCGAATCGGCCGTTCCGAGAGCCGAATGCCGTGGTCGCGTTCAAGGAGGCCGGGCAGGGACCGATAAGCGAGGTCTTCAAGACGGTATCCGACCGTATTGGAAAGGCCGCCGAGTTGCTTTCGGGTTTCGATCTGTTCGCCGGAGAGGCGTCGTAAACATGCCTCTGTTTTTTCCTGAGCCCGGGCCAGCGCTTCAAGCCGCTTTTCGGTTTTGTCCTGGGAAATGGCCAGCGCTTCAAGCCGTTTTTCGGTTTTGTCTTGCGACTCAGCCAACTCTCCGATTCGGGTTTCGGTCCTTTTCTGGGCTTCGGCCAAGCCCTCCACGGTGTTGTTTAAATTTCGGAAATCTTCTTTGGTGACAGTATTTTGTAAATCTTCGTAGATGCCGCCCAGAATTTCGGTGAGTTTTTTCGCGGAGGTTTCGCCCAACGAATCCAGCAAATCCGTATAGATTTTATAGGTGTTGATCATTTCCTTCCCCGCACGCCATAATGACAGAAGTGCCTGTACCGATTAATATCTGTATAATAACCGACGGAATCGATGGTTGCAATTAAAAAATGAGCCTAATGAAAACAATGTAAATTCAATTTGATGGAGAAAACGGTTTTATTTTTCCCATCCATCGGTTATAAAAAAGGATAGGCAAATCGGCGCAAGGATTTATCAAGCGGACCTGGATGACGCGATAAGGAGGATTTGAGTGGCCGAGGCATTGAACCAAACAGAGCAATACAGTCGCAGAGAGTACCTTTCCATGGAAGATGCCGCGGAAACGAAGAACGAATATTTCGACGGCGAAATTTTCGCGATGGCCGGCGGGTCGAAAAATCACAGCATCATCTGCGTCAACGTCATGTGGGGCCTTCGGGAGGCGGTGATGGATAGGGATTGCATCGCCTTCGACGGAAATATGAAGTTGGATATCCCGAAAGAAAACGCGTTCGTATATCCCGACGGCATGGTTGTGTGCGAAGCGGTTGCGTTTTTTGAAGATAGAAACGATATCATCTCGAATCCGATGTTGATCATCAAGGTGCTGTCTCCCACGACCCAGGCATTCGACAGGGGCAAAAAGTTCAAATACTACCGATCAATTCCGTCCCTCAAGGAATATGTTTTGATTTCTCAGGAAGAGCCGCTGGTCGAGTCTTATTTCCGGCAGGATGGGAAAAGATGGTTGTATACGGTTGCCCGAGAACCCGATGATAACTTGGTTTTGTCGTCTTTGGATCATCATATCGGATTGAAAGAGATGTATCGCAAGGTCTCTTTCAAAAGTGATCCATTCGCCGAAGATTCTGAATAGACAACGATACAGGAGACCCTATGCCGGCGGAAAAGCTTGAAGACATCTATATTTATTTTAAAACCAAGTCGATGGAGATGGATGAATTCGACGAGTTGTATGTGCCGGCCGACAAGGGGCGCGGCGGCAAGCCGGCTTGCGGGCGGCTCAAGAGACGCCTTGTACAAGAGCCATTGGGATGCCTGAAAATTCTGTTCGCCGGTTACAAGGGGTGCGGCAAAAGCACGGAATTGTTGAGGCTCCAGAAACAAATCGATAAGGAATTCGTCGTTTTAAACTTTTCGGTCATGACCGAGTTGGATGTGCTCAATATCAGCTACATCGAATTGTTCATCGCCACCATGGAGCGGTTGTTCAGATTTGTCCGGGATCAGGAAAAGATCGGGATCGATCCCCTCTATTTGAAGAATATCCAAACCTGGCTGAGTTCAAAGGAAATCGAGGAGGTAACGACCAAACATCTGGGCGCCGAACTGAAAGCCGGCGCCGAAACCAAGGTGGACATCCCCTTTCTCGCAAAATTTTTTGCCCGGTTTACCGCCGCCGCCAAATCCAGCGCTTCGGTTAAAGAGACGTTGAAAACCAAGATCGAGCCGAAGATTTCGGAGTTCATTTTTTACTGCAATCAGCTCATCCGGGAAATCAAGGGGCAACTTCCGAAGATCCGCAAAAAAGGGTTGGTGATCGTCGTCGAGGATATGGACAAAGTCGATGTCGCCAACGGCCAAAGCATCTTCTACGATCACTCCACACAGTTGGCCCAGCTCGAAAGTCACTGCATCTTCACATTTCCCATCGCGCTGCTCTACCATCACAAATTTACCACCATCCGAAACAACTACGATGAATCTTTCGTCCTCCCCATGATCAAGATCAGGGAGAAGGACGGCGCCGAGAACCCCCTGGGGGTTCGGGTGATGGAAAACATCGTGGAGCGCCGCATGTCGATGGCGTTGTTTGAAGATCGGGAAGTCTTGCGACAAATGATCCGGTACAGCGGGGGGTGCCTGTGGGATCTGTTTCGGATGATCAAGGAGGCGGCGGACAATGCGCTGGATGAGGGTGAAAATGTGATTTCTTCCAGGGATTTCGATGCGGCCTACAAATCCCTGAAAGCTGAATATCGCTACACCATCGCGGAAAACCGGGAAAAGGAATTCACCGTGGATGACTACTACGCGGCCCTGAGACGCTGCGCCGACGACCCGGCGAAAAAACCCGATCCATCCGAGATCATGCTCGATCTTCGCAACAATCTGACGATTCTCAATTACAACGGCGATGAGTGGGAAGATGTCCATCCCCTGGTGAAAGACCTCCTGGCGGATCGGAAGGCGGCATCCGATGGCGCATGAATCCGAATTCCTGGCGAAAATCAAGAAAATCGTCAATTTTTTCAGACGTACGGACGGCAGCGGCTTCCTGTTCTGCGTCTGCGACAGCTTGCCTTACATCCGGGACGCCATCCATCCGAAAATCTTCGAGGGAGCCGATCAGCATGGGTTGACGCTTCGGGATGTCTATTTGTCGTCCGACAACCGGGATAATTTCTTCCAGCGCATCCGGGAAAAGGCCGGACAGAAGCCGGACGGGTTGTTGATCCTCA
>CAZZBE010000246.1:0-7081 GCA_964652715.1 uncultured Desulfobacteraceae bacterium | reverse complement strand
TTCTGTCCGGCCTGATCTCGGCGGACATTCCCGCGCGGCTCATATCAAGGAGGAAAGATATCATCATGGAATCAGCAGCTTACGATATCATCAAAAAAGAAGTCAAAAGGGATACGGCCAAGAATCTGCTGTTGCTGGACATTCTGACCGATGAGCAGATCGCACAGGCCGCTGAAATGAGCATCGAGGAGGTCCGCCGTCTGAAACAGGAGCTTGGACGTTGAAAAGAGAGATTACAGGCAAAACGGGAACGGACATTGAATCGAAAACAATTTCTTCTTGATTTCGGCATCCTGTGGATCGCCGCGATGTTCCTTTACACTCCGGCGATCGCATCCGGAATTCATGAGGCCACGAAAAACGGGGACGCGAAGACGGTCAAAGCCCTGCTTGTCGATGACCCGACGATGCACGCCATGGCGATCCTAACGGCGCCTTTAACCGACCCTGAATCCGTCCGAAAAACGATAAAATGGCGCACCGAGGCGCCGCTGCTTTGCGCCGGGGCCATCGGGCGCCGGTCCCCGCGGCTGACCGGCCTACGGAACGGACAGCGCCATATCCCTACCGGCGCAACCTTTTCACCGCCGCCGCGGTCACTTCCAACGCCCGGTCGATCTCTTCAGCGGTGGTCATCCGGCCAGTGGTAAAGCGGAGGGTCCCCTTGGCCCATCGCTCCGGAACCTTCATGGCCTCCAGCACATGGGAGATTTCCACCGTGTCCGCATGGCAGGCGGCGCCGGCGGAGGCGGCCACTTCGAGGCCGATCTCTTCCAGTATCCGGTTGGCCTCCAGGTCCAGAAACGACACGCTGGCGGTGTTGGGCAGGCGCTTTTCCCGGTGACCGTTGAAGCGGATGTCGTCCAGGGCGGCGGACAGCCCCGCTTCGAGGCGGTCCCGCATGGCGGCCATGTGGGCCGCGTTCCTTTCCAGGTTCCGCTCGGCGATCTCGCACGCCGTTCCCAGGCCGACGATCTCCAGCACGTTCTCGGTTCCGGCCCGGATGCCCCGCTCCTGCCCGGCCCCGCGGCAGAAAATCGCCGGTTCCACGCCGTTCCGGATATAGAGCGCGCCGACTCCCTTGGGGGCGTAGACTTTGTGGCCGGCCATCGACAGCAGATCCGCGCCCAAGTCATCGACCCGAACCGGAACCTTGCCCACCGATTGGGCCGCATCGGTATGGAACAGGATGTCCTTCCCTTTCACCATCTCGGCGATTTCGGAAACGGGCTGGAGGGTTCCCACCTCGTTGTTGGCGTGCATGATGGAGATCATCATCGTTTGCGGCGTGACGGCGGCGGCGACGTCGGCCGGATCCACAAGCCCTTCCTCGTCCACCGGCAGATAGGTGACCGAGAATCCGTGGGCCTCCATGAAACGGCAAACCTCCAGGACGGCCGGGTGTTCGATCTGGCTGGTGATGATGTGGGTTCCCCGCCCGTAGCGGGACCCGCCGATGCTTTTGATGGCATGATTGTTGGACTCGGTGCCGCCGCTGGTGAACACCACCTCTTCCGCCCGGCAGCCCAGGATGGACGCCGCCTGCCGCCTCGCCCCTTCCACCGCCTGCTTGGGCCGGATGCCGTACCAGTGGCCGCTGGACGGATTGCCGAACTCGGTTTCCAGGAAAGGCCGCATGGCCTCGATCACTTCGGGCGCATGGGGCGTCGTGCCGTTGTAGTCCAGATAGATCGGTTGTATCATTTTCCGTTTTCTCCTTGATCCTCCATTTCAATTTTGGCATAACACAGCCATGTTCGGAGACGCAAGCAAAGGAGCGCCCGTTTGAACGTCACGCCCAAAAAGAAAGGAAACCTGTCCACCGGCCCCATCCTCCAGCAAACGCCGTTCTGGGGCGATCTCAAGGAATACCAGGGACGCGAGGTCCGCGCGTACAGCATGACCCTTCCCGCCGAGACCTGCCTGGACCGTTCGCAAATGGACGTCAACCGCCGGTCCGTCGTTTCCGACGATCTCCTGGTCGTCCTGCAGCCCATGGGAAACGGGCATCTGATGGCCTACGTGCCCTATGGTCCGACCCTCGAACCCCGCCCGGAACACCAGGGGCCGGTGCTCGAAGAGCTGGCGGAATGGCTTCGCGCGCATCTGCCGCCGGAATGCCTTTTTGTTCGCTACGACCTGCCGTGGGCGTCGCCCTGGGCGGATGATCCGGACCGGTATGACGACAACTCGGCGTGGCTCGGCCCGCCGAGGGTGGAAATCCAGGAAATCCGGATGAATTTCGACACCCGGCACGGCAATCTTTGCAAGTCCCCCACCAATGCGCTGCCCACCAACACCGTCTTCATCAATCTGAAACAGGGCAAGGACCGGCTGATGCACCGGATGAAGGCCAAAACCCGGTACAACATCCGCCTTTCCCGGCGAAAAGGGGTGCGGGTCAACAGAGCGGACGAGTCCCGGCTGGACGAGTGGCTGCGGCTGTGTCAAGAGACCGCGGCGAGAAACCATATCATCAACCAGGACCGGCGGTATTTCGAGGCCCTGCTGGCCGCCGCGAACACCCATGCCGACGACCGAACGTCGGTTCACCTGCTGATGGCGGAAGCCGAAGGGCGGCCCCTGGCCGGGATGTTCCTGTCCATATCCGAAAACCAGGCCTGTTACCTCTACGGCGCCTCGTCATCCCGCCAGCGGAACAAAATGGCCCCTTACGCCCTCCAGTGGCGGGCCATCTGCCTGGCCAAGGAATACGGATGCCGGTATTACGACATGTTCGGCGTGGCCCCGTCGCCCGCCGCGTCCCATCCCATGTACGGGCTTTATCGCTTCAAAACCGGCTTCGGCGGGTTTCTATACCATCGCCAGGGATGCTGGGATTATCCCTTTCAGGAAGACCTCTACAGGATCTACCACGCCCAGGCGCTCAACGAGGAAGGGTATCATCTCCGGTAGGGGCGAAAGATTTAGGGGCGAAAGATTTTTCGCCCCTGCGGGCGTTTCATTCATTTGCTTGATGACGTATCGGGCCCCGGAAACGCAAACTCCCGAAACGCCTTGATCTGATCCTTGTTCCCCAACACCGCCACGAAATTCCGGGGCGAAAAGCGATGGTCGGCGTCGGGATTGGGATGGACCCGACCCTCCTGGATGATGCCCACCACCGACGCGCCCGTTTTCTTGCGGATTTCAAGCTGCCGGATGGTGTCGCCCACCAGGGGGCTGCCGTCGGGCAGTTGAATCCAGCTCACATCCATCATCAGATTCGCGTTCTGAAGCATGTCGATGGCGGTGTATCCGCCCCGCTCTTCATAAAGAGAGGCATACTGCTCCTTTCGCACCGCATCGGTGAATTTCACGATTTCCCCGGCCGGGATGTTGAGGTTGAACAGCATCAACTGGGTGATTTCCAGGCCGGCTTCCAGTTGCGGCTGGACCACCTCGTCCGCGCCCTGTTCGTTGAGGGCTTTCATCTGCTCGGTTCCTTCGGCCCTGGCGATGATCACCAGGTTCGGCCGCTCCCGGCGGGTCTGCTCGACAATGGCCTGGGCGATGAAGATAGAAGGCGTGGTGACCAGCAACAGCCGGGCCTTTTCCAAGTCGCAGGCTTCCAGCACCACGGGCTGGCTGGCGTCGCCGTAGATCACCGGGAGGCCCTCCGCCTTCATGGCCTCCACCCGCCGGAAATCCATTTCCACCACCACGAAATTCATGGAAAGTTTTCGAAGAATCCGCGCCAGGAAAAAGCCGAGGTTTCCGCCGCCGGCGATGATCACATGTTCGTTGAGACCCGATTCCGGAAGGTTTATGGTCTGAACCGGCTCGTGTTTGAACATCCGCTTGCGCAGGGCGTAAAGGGGGGCGGTGAGACGGGCCATGAAAGGGGTCAGAATCATGGTGATGATGGTGGTGTTGAGCGTCAGCATGTACAGGTCATGGCTGATGGAACCGGTGCTGATGCCCACCCGGGCCAGCAGAAAGGAAAACTCCCCCACCTGAAATAGCCCCAGTCCCACCGCCAGGGGCGCCACATTGTAATAGCCGAAAAGACGCGTGATAGAAGCGAAAATCGTTCCCTTGCCCAGACACACCAAAAAAACCAGCGTCAGCACCTGCCGGAGATTGGCCAGCAGGTAGACCGGATCCAGCAGCATGCCCACCGATGCGAAAAACAACAGGCTGAAGAGGTCCCGCAGGGGGATGATGTCGCTCAGGGCCTGATGGCCGTAATCGGATTCGCTCAGCACCATGCCGGCCACGAACGCGCCGAAAGCAAAGGAAAGCCCGGCCAGATAGGTGGCGTACCCCACCCCCAGCCCGATGGCGGTGATGGCCAGCAGGAACAATTCCCGGGAATTCCACCGGGCGATGGCGCGGATCAGCAGGGGCAGCAGCCGGGTTCCCAGAATGATCATAAGGGCGATAAAGACCGCGGCCTTCAACCCGGCAAGCCCCACCGCCGGCAGGCCGGCCGCCGGGTCGCTGAGCCGCGGCAAAATGATCATCATGGGGACCACCGCCAGGTCCTGAACGATCAGCATCCCGATCATCACCCGGCTGGAGAGGGTGCCCATCCGCCCCGTTGACATGAGGGTCTTGAGCAGGACCATGGTGGACGACAGGGAAATGAGCGCGCCGAGCCAGACGGAGGGATGCCAGCCCCACCCGAACAATTGGCCGATGCCGAACCCGTAGGCCATGGTCAGCAGGATCTGGATCGGGGCGCCGATGAGGGCGATGGACCGCACCGGCTTCAGTTCCTTGAAGGAAAATTCCAGGCCGAGGGCGAACAGCAGCAGGGCCACGCCGATTTCGGCCAGAAGTTCGATGTTGTGGATGTCCGAGACGGTGACCAGTCCCGTGTGGGGGCCCACCAGGACCCCGGCGAGGATGTAGCCCAGCATCAGCGGCTGTCTGAGCGCCTGGGCGATCAGGCCGCCGAGAAGCGCGGCCAGGATGATAATGGCGATGTCCGCTGCGATTCCCATAAGCGTTTTCAGTCCAATTCGTTCGGTTTCTTTAGAAATTCGCCTTAGATGAAGAATTCCGTCTTGGCCGTCACCGTCGATTTGACCTCGTCCAGGGCATCCCGCAATACCGGGACCACGTTCTCCCGGATGTCCCCGGCCACCGCCAGAAACATCACGTCGTCGCCCACGGCGAGGTCCCGTCCCTCGGCGATCCGGATCTGGATGTCGATGATGCCGGGCTGTTTTCGAAAGCGTGAGAGAATGGCTTCCAGCCTGTCGTGATCGACGGCGACCCGAAGGCCCGACACCTTCCGGCCGTCCCTGGATGTGCTTCGCACCACGCCGTTGTGGTAGAGCACCATCCCCACCTTGTCGTAATCCGGATGGCCTTTGACGGCCGCCATGACGGCCCCTAAATCGATGGGATCGCCCGCTTTTTGTTTATCCATTTTTCCTTCTTTCCGGCGTTAATGGCCGTTTATCATCGCCCTGGCCCGTTCCAGATCCCCGGGCGTGTTGATATTGAAAAAAGAGGCCAGGCCCGGATCGGTCCGGTCCAGGACCTCCCCGGGGATTTTCCTGACCCGCACATCGGGGAAAAATCCCTGGATTTTTAAACGGTTGTTGGATAGATTCCGTTCGATTGGCTTGATGCACGCCTTGGAATAGACGGCGCAAAGGGGCTCCAGGCCCAGCGTGACCTGGGGGATGACCACGTCGATCCTGGAATCGATTTCGTCCAGGATGTGGACCACCAATTCCTTTTTAAGGAACGGGGCGTCGCAGGAGGTGAAAAACGCATAGGGCCGGGAGGCGGCCACCAGGCCCGCGTGGATGCCGGTCAGGGAGCTGCGCATCGGGAAGATGTCGGTGACGATCTGGAGATCCCGGTCCAGGTACTGGAGCGGGTCGTTGGTGACCAGCACGATCTCGTCGAAAATCTCCCGGAAGAGGGCCAGGATGCGATCCAGAATCGGGCCTCCGTCGATTTCGATAAACGCCTTGTTCCGGCCGGAAAACCGGGTGTTGAGTCCGCCGGCGAGGATGACGCCGGTGCAGGGGCAGCGCATGAAAGCCTCCCGTAAACGGTTGCCGTCGTCTAAAGACCCTTGATCATACGGAAATCATCCGGTAAAATCAAGACCATTATGGACCCTGAACAGAAAGGCAATCGGCCATGGGAACGGAAGAACACAAAGCCGCGGCAGCCAAAACCGTCCGGATCGTTATCATCACCCTCTCTTCGACCCGCTCCCTGACGAACGATGCCAGCGGCGGGTGGATCAAGGAGCGATTGGAATCCATGGGCCATGACGTGGTCCGCCACGCGGTGATCCCGGACAACCCCGACATCATCGCCGGCACGACGCTGGACGCCATCCAGGACCACCGGCCCCGGGTGATATTGATGAACGGCGGCACCGGCGTCAGCCCCAGGGACGTCACCATCGAAACGGTCAAGGGACTCCTGGAAAAGGAGATGACGGGGTTCGGCGCCCTCTTTGCCGTGCTGAGTTACGAGGAGATCGGGTCCCCGGCCATCCTCTCCCGGGCCACGGCGGGGGTCATCAAGGGGACCGCGGTCTTCTGCATGCCCGGCAGCCTCAAGGCCTGCAAGCTGGCCTGCGAAAAGCTGATTTTCCCGGAACTGGGCCATCTGGCCAAGCACCTGACCGAAGCCTGACCGCGGTTTCGGCCCGCGAAAATTTTTGACAAATCTGTTGACGATGAGGGGCTGAAATGGTATTGGTAAGGTTCCCTTACGGAGGGATGGCCGAGTGGTTTAAGGCGGCGGTCTTGAAAACCGTTGAGCGAAAGCTCCGTGGGTTCGAATCCTACTCCCTCCGCCATGGACGACCCAGGGAAGCGGCAAAAAAAACATATCTCCGGAGAGATGGCCGAGTCGGCTGAAGGCGCTCGCCTGCTAAGCGAGTGTGGTGTGAAAGCGCCACCGAGGGTTCGAATCCCTCTCTCTCCGCCATTTCAAATCGTCGGGGCGACCGGAAAGCCGGTCGCCCTTTTTGTATTTTGGAAAGCTCAAGCAAAGCCTTTTGGCCTGCTTGACGCCGCCCAAAATTTCAAAAAAGGCCAGGCCGCCAGGGGATCGACCCTGGAAAAGCTGTCGAGAACGATGATGGGCTTGTCTCCAA
>CAZZBE010000245.1:0-7106 GCA_964652715.1 uncultured Desulfobacteraceae bacterium | reverse complement strand
TCGGCTCCACCACCCTCAACAGCGTGCTCGTGAACCTGATCTCCGGCGGAACGGCGTCGGCCTCTTTCGGCGACATCCAGGCAGGCGCCGTCAGCGGCGTGGTGTTCAACGACGTGAACGGAAACGGCGTTCAGGATCCGGGCGAAAACGGGGTCGGCGGCGTTTCCGTCGATCTGGTGGACGCCGACGGCGATGTAGTTGACACGGCTGTAACCGCCGGCGACGGTTCGTACGTCTTCCCGGGCGTGCTGCCGGGCGATTACACCGTTCAGGAAAACGACCCCGACGGGTTCGATTCCGCCACGGGGAACACGCGGCCGGTGACCGTGCCTTCGGGCGGGTCGGCGGTGGCCAATTTCGGCGACGGGCAGGCCGGGACCATCAGCGGGGCCGTCTTCAACGACGCCAACGGCAGCGGCGTCCAGGATGCGGGCGAGACCGGCATCGCCGGCGTGACCGTGACCCTGGTGGACGGCGACGGCGTTGAAGTCGGGATCGCCCTGACCTCCGTGGACGGGTTTTTTGCCTTCACGGAGATCCTTCCCGGCAGCTACACGGTGTCGGAGACCGACCCCGACGGGTTCACCTCCACGACCTTAAACGCGGTTCCCGTAAACCTGATTTCGGGCGGAACGGCCGCGGTCGGTTTCGGGGACATCCCCACCGGCACGATCAGCGGCACGGTATTCAACGACCTCAACGGCAACGGGATCCAGGACCCCGGCGAACCGGGCATCGGCGGAGTGACGGTCGAGATCCTCGACGAAAACGGCGGCGCGGTCGCCGCCATCGTCACCGCCGAAGACGGGTCATACGCCGTTTCGGATCTGTCGCCGGGTTCCTACCTGGTCCGGGAGACCGATCCCCCGGGTTTCGCCTCCACCACGATCAACACGGTTCAGGTGAACATGGCGCCGGGCGGCGCGGCGGCGGTCAGTTTCGGGGACGGCCAGCACGGCGCGGTGAGCGGGACGGTCTTCAACGACGGCAACGGCAACGGCCGGCAGGAACCGGGCGAAACCGGGCTGTCGGGCGTTCCCGTGGAGCTGATCGATGCAAACGGCGTCACGGTCCAGGAAACCACCACCACGGCCGCCGGCGTCTTCGCCTTCACGGACGTGGCCCCCGGCGCCTACACGGTGGTGGAAAGCGATCCGGACGGGTTTGTCTCGACGAGCCCCAATGCAGTCCCGATCAACCTGGCGCCCAACGGCGCGGCCACGGCCGGGTTCGGCGATGTTCAAACCGGCTCGGTGAGCGGCGTGGTTTTTAATGATCTGAATGGAGACGGCGTCCAGAATCCCGGCGAGACCGGGCTGGGCGGCGTGACGGTCGAACTGTCGGACGGCGACGGCAACGTCGTGTTTGCGGCTGTAACCGCCAACGATGGGTCATATATGTTCACCGGCGTCGCGACGGGCGACTACACGGTCCGGGAAGAGACCCCGACCGGCTTCCAGTCCACCACGGGCAATGCGCTGCCTGTGAGCGTGGCGCCCGGCGAACCGGCCATCGCCAATTTCGGCGACGGACAATCCGGCGTGATAGGCGGCGCGGTCTTCAATGACCTCGACGGCGACGGGGTCCGGGATGCCGGAGAGAACGGCATCGGCGGCGTTGGTGTGGCGTTGATAAGCGCCGATGGGACGCTCGTCGAAGAGGCGACCACCACCGCCAACGGATCCTACGCCTTTACCGGTATCCAGCCGGGCGATTATACGGTTCGGGAGACCGATCCGGACGGATTCGCTTCCACGACCGACAACGACGTGGCTGTGAGTTTGCCGCCCAATGGCGCGGCATCGGCCAATTTCGGCGACATCGGCGTCGGAACCGTGAGCGGCGTGGTCTTCAACGACGCCGACGGAGACGGGATTCAGGGGCCGGGCGAGTCCGGGGTCGGCGGCGCGATGGTCCAACTGACCGGCGCCGACGGCCAGCCCGCCGGAACCGCCGTCACGGCCGGGGACGGATCCTACCTGTTTTCGCAGGTTCCGGCCGGGACTTATACGATGACGGAGACCGTCCCCGGCGGATACCAACCCACGACGCCCTCATCGGTCGAAGTCCAACTCGATCCGGGCGAGGGCGCCGCCGTCAATTTCGGCATCCGGCCCGAGACCGAAGAGGTCTTGTTGCCGGATTTGAGCAACACCACCAAAATGGTGGTGGACATCAACGGCCCGGCCCTGATGCCCGGCGACGCGCTCTGGTACGGCGTGGCGATCTACAACGCCGGGGAAGGGGCCGCGCTCGACGTGGTTTACACCGACGATCTGCCCGCGGACGCGGCCCTGGTTCAACGGGAGGGTCGGGATTTTGTCGAGACCAGCCAGGGCTTTGTGATCAGCGGCAACGCGCCGGGCGATGCGCGCATCGAAGTGGATCTGGGCGTGATTCCGGCCAGTGAGCGGGCCGTGATCACCTACTATGTCCAGATCGACGACGACGCGTCGGCCGGGACATGGCTGGCCAACCAGGGCGCGGTCGATTACGAAGACATCGTTGGCGGCGCGTATCACGAGCCCACGGATTTTCCGGACACCACGGCCCTGAACGACCCCACGGTCATCGGACCGGTGGCCGACATATTCGACGATGCGAATCTGGCGGCCGAGAAGTCGGCGGAACCGTCTGGACCGGATGTTCAGCCCGGCGAAACCATCGAATACACCGTCCGGGTGACCAACAACGGGCCGGGAACGGCCCGGAACGTGGCGTTCACGGATTCGGCGCCGCTCTATACAACTTTTGTTGCCGGCAGCCTGACGACGGATATGGGCGTTATCGACGATGGACCGCCCCTCCGCGTAATCGTCGATTCGCTGGAGGCGGGAACCACCGCGACGGTCCGGTTCCAGGTGGTCGTGGATGGTGATGCGCCGCCCAACGCGGTGCTGGTCAACCAGGGCGCGGTCACCCGAAGCGGCGGCATCGGCCCGGCGTTGACCACCCCCGTGGAGACGGTGGTTGCCGGCGGCGCCCCGGAAGTTGAAGTCTACAAGACGGTGGTCGATGTCAACGGCGTTTCCGTCTATCCCGAGGATGTGCTGGAATACACCTTGACCATCGTCAATACAGGATCGTCGGCGGCCACCGATGTGTCTGTGACGGACGATTTGGCCGCCCAGTCCGATGTGATCGCTATTGTGCCGGATTCGGCCTATTTCGACGGCGCGGCGGGGCCGGCATGGACCATCGGTTCCAATGCGGAGCGGGTCGACGCCCTGCTGGATGTTCTGGAACCGGGCGCGTCGGCGATGATCCGGTTCCGGGCGGTCGTGGCGGCGGATACGGCCGACGGAACCCGAATCCCGAACCAGGCTGTGGTTTCCTGGAGCCAGGACGGCGCGACCCACCAGGAGGTCAGCGACGATGCGGTCACGCTGGCGGAAGACGATCCGACGGTGGTCGTGGTGGTCTACGATCCCGGCGCTTACGACCCGCCCCGCGCGACAAAAACCGTCGAAGGCAACCGGCCCGTGGTCCGGTGGACCACGACCTGGATCAACGACCGGAACGATGACGCCCTGCTCGTCCGCGTGGAAGACGACGTACCCGAGGGGCTGACGTATATCGAAAACAGCGTCGCGGCCGAATTCGCCGACCCCGGATTTCCCCGCCATGAAAACGGCGTCATCGTCTGGGAAGGGTCGATTCCGGCCGGCGGCTCGGTGGACATCTGGTACGACACCAATGTGCCGGAGGAGATTGACCGGGTGGAAAATCAGGCACGGGGATTCTGGGATGAAAACGCCGACGGCAACTTGGATGACGAAGAATTGTCGAACCCATCCCCGGTCACGACCAACGACCCGTTCACGGCCCCGGCGGGCGACCCGACGGTCTGGTCCGACGCCGCCTGCCTGTTCGCCATCGAGGGCTTCGTCCGCCTTGATCCATGCGCCGAATGCCCCTGCGACGTGCCCGACCCGAGCCCCAAGCCGGGCGCCCCGATCTTCGTAGCATCTGAGATCGAAGAGCGGGTGACGGGCCAGAACGGGGTCCGCGTGGAGCTGTATATGGATCTGGACGGCAACGGCGTCTATTCGGCCGGCGATCTGTTCCTGAGAGCCGTGGATACGGCCACCCGCGCCGACGGCGATTGCGAGGACTGCGCGGGGCATTATGCCTTCGGCGATCTGTGCGCCGGCGATTACGTGGTCCGGATCGCACCCGCCAACTTCAATGCCGGCGGCGTGTTCCAGGGGTACGAAAGCGCGGCCGGCACGCGGGAGGCGTTTCTGCGGCTGTCGGCGGCGACGCCGGGCCAGACCGTCGGCCCCTTTATTTTCCAGGAAACGGGCGCGGAAGGACTCGAACCGGGACGGGTCGGCGATGACGGCGGGGGCGGAGGAGGCGGCGGCTGCATCATCGCCGCGGCCGCCGATGGGTTCCATCCGTGGAAGGCGGTCTGGCTGATGATTCTGCCGGTCCTCGCCACGGCCGGGGCCCTGGCGCGCAGATCCCGGCGCAACCGACGATAAAGATCACCTTTTGCCATTCAAGGGAGGAAATATGAAGAAATCGCGGCTTTGTCATATCTGCATCATCGCGGCGCTGGCCTTGGGGATCGGGGGATTGTCCCCCGGCGCGGGGAGCGCGGCGGAGGGACCGCTGGTGCTCATCCTGGCGGATGTTTCCGGGTCCATGCAGGATCCCATGGCCCCCTTGGGCGCCGATGTCGAGGGGATGTCCAAGGTGGAAGGGGAAAAGGCCCTGTTGCTGTCCTTTTTCGGACTGAATCCGGACCTGGCGGTAGGGGCGAAAGATTTTTCGCCCCTACTGGGCCTGTATCGGTGGCGATATCTGGCCGGGCACGAGGAATTGTTCACGCCGTTTCTGCCCGTCGGGCCGCCCGATCCTGTCGGAGCGGCAACCCGGATCGAAACGGATTTTGTGACGGAGTTTCCCGTTTTCAATCGCCGGACCCCCCTGGCCGACATGCTGCGCCAGTTGGATGAAAACGAACTTTCGGCGCGGAGCGGCAAACGGTGCCTGGTGGTGGTCTCAGACGGTCGGGACAGCTTTTACCGCTTAGACCGGGACAAGGCCGCCAGCGAGGCGGACGCCCTCGACCCGGAGGCCCCGGTGAAAGGACCGGCCACCGAAACGCGCCGTCTCAAGGAGAAATACGGCGAGGACTTGACCCTGCATACCATTTTCATGGAAACCGACGACGGCCGGGGAGATGCGGACAAAGGACGGGCGCTCATGGCGCGGATGGCCGAACTGGGGGGCGGGCGCGATTTCGAAGCGGCGGACTTGCTGGCCGATACCGACGGCTGGGACGATTTTCTGGCCGTTCTTTGCCCCGTTGCCTCGGCGGAACCCCCGCCGGCGCCGCAACCCGAAGTCCAGCCGGCGCCCGCGCCGAAACCTGAACCCCAGCCGGCGGCGCCCGCCCATGCCGGTCCGCTCGACAGCGACGGCGACGGGGTGCTCGACGACGCCGATCGCTGCCCGGGCACGCCCAAAGGCGCGCGGGTCAACTCCATGGGGTGCTGGGTCCTGGAGGGCGTCAATTTCGATTTCGACAAGTGGAACATTCGACCGGACGCGGTTCCGATCCTCGATCACGCCGTCGCGGTGCTGCGGGCCAATCCGGGCGTCCGGATCGAGGTCCAGGGCCATACCGACGCCTACGGATCGGACGCCTACAACGAACGGTTGTCGGACCGGCGGGCCAAATCGGTCATGGACTATTTTATCCGCAAGGGGATCGACCCGGATCGGCTCGAGTGGGCCGGATTCGGCGAACGGGACCCCATCGACACCAACAAAACCAGCGAAGGCCGCGCCCGGAACCGGCGGGTCGAGCTGAAGCCCATTCCGTGACCGTTGAACCGGGGATAAAAGAAAGGAACACCGACATGCGAAACGCGTTTTACCCGATATGCGGCATCGTCCTGCTGGCCGCCCTGGCGGTCCTGTGGCGGCCGTCGGCGGCGACGGCGGATGAGAACCTGGCCCTCTACGGGCATAAAGGATACGCCTACACCTTCTCTCCCCGGGTCGTGAAGGGCTTCTACCTTCAGACCGGGCTCAATTACGCAAATTACGACGAACCGGACGTCAATGACGGTTCAATCGTGTCCGCACCGATCAGCGTGACCTGGGGCGACGGCCGCCGCTGGGAAGTGGCCGCCGCGACCCATTTCGAATCCTGGGACAGCGACGAGACCGACGACGGCGAGTCGGGGATCGGCGATCTGTTTCTCGGCGGAAAGGTCCAGTTGCTGGGCGGCGACCGGCCGCTGGGCTTCGATCTGTCCCTCATGCCCTACGTAACGCTGCCCACGGGAAACCGGGACGACTGGATCGGCGATCTGTACAATTTCAACCCCACGAACGAGGATGACCCCACCTTCGGTCTTAACTTGCTGTTGGGGCGGGGGTGGGAGCGGTTCTACATCGCCGCCAACCTGGGGATCAATTACCTCGACTCGGACCTCGATTACGTGGACGACACATCGGTTTTCTTCGGTTTGACCGGCGAATATTACCTGTCCGAAGTGTTCTCGGCCTATGTCGAATTTTTCAACAACGGCAACAAAATCGATCTCGATTGCGACCCCTGCGTCACCCAGTCCACGAACGACGATTACCGGGAGCTGGGCGCCGGGGTCCTGTACCTGTGGCGAAAATGGGGATTCAAGGCCCATGTGGGCACGGGATTGAGCGACGTGTCGCCCGACGTGCGGGTGCTGGGGCTGGTCAACCGGAATTTTTAGCTCCGCTGAAATGTTCCATCCATAAGCGCATGTTTCCCGAAGGTGGATTGTCTGGAACCCAGACCTGCGAGGTTTTCAAAACCTCGCAGGTCTTCGTAACACCCCCCCGAGCCCGCCTTGCCTTCCCGACCCCGCATTGACGCCGGCCCCATTTCCCCCTATCATAAGATCTCAGGCCCGAACCCAGACCTGCGAGGTTTTCAAAACCTCGCAAGTCTTCGTAAATCGAGCAAAAAACTGCCACAGATTAAGGGATAAAACCCATGAAGTCATCCCAAACGCCCTGGATCGTCGAACCCATTGTCCCGGAACCTGTTTACACCGACCGCCAAGAGTTCCTGGATTTTTTCCACAAAGCCGCTTTAAACGCCG
>CAZZBE010000244.1:0-7118 GCA_964652715.1 uncultured Desulfobacteraceae bacterium | reverse complement strand
GATCTCCAGCTCCGCCTGATGGATGTACAGCTCGTGGAGCAGCTCTTTGAGTTCGGATTCGGAAAAATCCCCCTCCAAGGGACCGGTTTCGGCCAGATACCGCTCGGCCATTTTCCGCAGGTCATTGAGGTCGTTTTTCTTTTTTGTCATGGCGTGGATTGCTATAGGGTTTTCATTTTCTTTTCGGGGCGAACCCCTCCCCCAGGCCCCCTCCCCTGAAAGGAGAGGGAGTCCCGGTTCACCGTTGCGACTTTTCCCATCGGCCCAGACCTCCCACAACCGACCTCCCCCCTTCCCTCCCAGGGAAGGGGGGGGAGTCCCGGTTCACCGTTGCGACTTTTCCCATCGGCCCAGACCTCCCACAACCGACCTCCCCCCTTCCCTCCCAGGGAAGGGGGGCCGGGGGGGTTAGGTTTCGGTTTTCTCCTCCTCCATCGCCAGCAAAATCTTCTCCTCCTCTTCGGTCTGGCCGGCCAGGCGGCGGGTGTTCAAGAGGAAGCGGCGGCGGCCGAGGCCGGGGAAGTCCTGATCCAGGTCGAAACCGCTGAAAAAATGACGGTCGCGGATCGATTCTTCCAGGAGTTTTCGCAGTTTGGGCTCATCCCAGGCCCCGTCGTTGAGCTTGTAGAGGGACCGCCCCTCCACGTCCTCGGCCCGGATGCGGAAGGCGTCGTAGAAAGCGTGGTTGGCCCTTTCGACGTTCAGCTTGCCGTCGAGGATCACCAGGGGTTCGCGGATGGTGTCCACGATGGCCTCGGCGTATTCCCGGGCCGCTTCCGACGCCTTCAGGGCGTCTTTTTTCTCCTGGATGTCCATGAAGATCATCACCACCCCCTCGATGACGTTCTCCTCGGTCCGGTAAGGGAGCACCCGGAGCTGATACCATCGCTCGCCCCGGACCTTCACCTCCTCTTCCCGGTACGCCAGGGTGGTGACAACATCCGAGGCGACCTCCGTCAGGTCCACGCCGTCGCCGTCCAGGTGGGTGGAGATGTCGCTCAGGGGGCGGTTCACGTCGGAGGGGATGACCCTGATCAGTTCCTTGAGCTTCGAGGTGAACCGCTGGATCTTGAGGTCGTTGTCCAGGAAAAGGATCGGGATCTGGAGGTTGTCCAGCAGGTTGCGCATGTGCTTGTTGGCCTCGGACAACTCGTCGATCTTCATCTGGAGTTGGGAGTTGACCGTGGACAGCTCTTCGTTCAGGGACTGCTGTTCTTCCTTGCTGCTCTCCAGCTCTTCGTTGGACGACTGGAGTTCCTCGTTGGTGGACTGGAGTTCCTCGTTGGTCGATTTCAGCTCTTCGTTGGAGGTCTCCAGCTCCTCCACGGTGGACTGGAGGTCCTGCCTGGCGTCCTCCAGCTCCTTTTCGGTCTTCCCGGCATCGCGTTTCTCCCCGTCGGCCTCCGCATCGGTTGCTTCTTCCCTCGGCCCCCGGTCCGTCAGGGTCACCAGCAGCAGCCCCTCCATCCGTTCCTCCCGGCCCAGGGGGATCACCTCGCCCGCCACCTGGTGTTCGTCGCCGTTGACCCGCACCCGCACATAGTCGAAGGCCACTTTTTCAGAAGCGGCGGCGGCCTTGCGGATGGCGGCGGGCATCTTGGGCTTTAAGCCGTTTTTGGCCATCTTGAGCAGGTTGTTGGCGGCGGCCGCCCCGCTGGGCAGCTCCAGAAACCGGCTCGTCTTGCCGTACACGCTGAGGATGTCGCCGTCTTTGTCGATTACCAGGCTGACCGGCGCCGTATGGCGCAGCAGGGCCTGGCGGTGGAGCGCGGCGATGTCCTTTCCCTGCTCCCCTTCCGAGTCCCCTTCCCCCTTCCGGTCCTGGCCGTAGCCGACCCGGAGAAAGTCCTCCCGGGCGTGGCTGCCGGGTTTGCGGCGGAAGATGCGCATCCTGGACGCCACCGGCTCGAACAGGTCGGTGAACCCGCCCACCGTCTCGGAACCGCCCATGAAGAGCAGGCCGTTTTCCTTCAGCGCATAGTGGAAGGCGGGGAGCAGCTTTTTCTGGAGGTCCGTTTCCATGTAGATGAGCATGTTCCGGCACGACAGCAGGTCGAGGCGGGTGAAGGGCGGGTCCTTGATGATGTCGTGGACGGCGAAAACGATCATTTCCCGGATCTCGTTTTTCACCCGGTACCCGTCCTCCCTCTTCTCGAAAAAGCGCTTCAGCCGCTCCTTTCCCACATCCTCCGCGATCCCTTTGGGATACCGGGGGTCCCGGGCCGCCTCAATGGCTTCTTCGGCGAGGTCGGTGGCGAAAATCTGCACCTCGAAACGCCGGTCGAGGTCGTCCATGCACTCTTTGAAGAGGATGGCGATGGAATAGGCCTCTTCACCGGTGGAACAGCCGGCCACCCAGCACCGGACGGGCTCGTCGTCTTCGGGCCGGTCCGCCAGCATCTCCCGCAGGCGGCGTTTCAGGGCGTCGAAGGCCTCGGAATCGCGGAAAAACCGGGTCACCAGGATGAGCAGCTCCCGGACCAGGGCCTCCACCTCGTCGGGGGACCGCTGGAGCGCCTTGAGGTAGCGTTGCGGGTTTTCGATGTCGTGGACCGCCATGCGGCGGGCCACCCGCCGGGTGCAGGTGGAGCGTTTGTACCCGGAAAAATCGCGGCCGGTGCGGTTTTTCACCAGGGAGAAGATGGCCGGCAGCACGTCGGGGATGTCGCTATTCTCCGGGTGGACCCGGTTGTGTTCGGCGGCGTGCCGGGCGTAGGCGGCCAGCTTGGCCGGCATGTCGCCGGGCTTTACCACGTCGTCGGGGCCCACGTGGCGCATGGCGCTTCGGGGCATGGAGTCGTACCGGGCCGAATCCGGGTCCTGGGCCAGGCAGAGGCCGAAGGCCCCCTTGATCTCCCGCAATCCCGCCGACCCGTCGGAGCCCATGCCCGACAGCACCACGCCGACGGCCCGGTCCCCCAGATTCCGGGCCAGGGACTTGAAAAAGGCGTCGATGGGCATCATCTCTTCCGACATCCCTTCCGCCGGGGTCACGGTGAAGGCCCCGTCGGAGACGCCCAGGACGCCGTCCCGGGGGGCCACGTAAAGCCGGTCGGGCCGGAGCCGCATGCCGGCTTCAGCCGAAAAGACATCCAGGGCCGACCGCTTCCGGATCAGGTCGAGGAACTGGTCTCCGCCCCCATCCTTGCTCCGGTGGCTGATCAGGATGTAGGCCAGCCCGCTCCCGGCTTCCAGCGCTTCCAGAAACTCGTAAATGGCCTCCAGCCCCCCGGCGGACGACCCGATGCCGGCCACGAAAAAATCCGCGCCATCGCCGGCCGCGTCCCCGGCATCGGTTTCGGCCGCGTCCCCGGCGTCGGCTTCGGCCGCGTATTTTTTCAACTCCGGATAATCCGACAGGGCGTCCTCCAGCGGGTACCGCGCCGCCCCCCGCTTGAGGGTCAGCCCGTAAAGCTGATCTTCGGACAACGCCCGGGCCTCGTCCGCCAGCCGGTAGACGTAAACGCCGTCTTTCTGGTCCCGGTCCACGAAACGCCCCAGATCGCACCCGCCCGGATCGCTGATCTTCTTCAACCGCCCCCCGATGTCGGAGGCCCCGACCTCCCGGCCCGACGCCTCGGACACCGCCCCGGCGATCTCGGTGGATGAAAGAGCGCCCCCGTCTTTCAGGGCCGCGACGATGTGTTGGGTGAGGGATGTTGTCATTTTCGACACGAATGCTTTCTTAAAAATGATTTTGAAAAAACAAACGCTTGTCTGTCAAGCGCATCATTTTAAAATGCCGTATTTTTTTGGCGGGGTCAAGTTTTATCGGGATGGGGAGCCCGCGCGGGAGTGAACTCCCACGCTACTATGCGCCGTCCCTACGGGACTGAAATTGCTAAAACTGTCCTGTAGGGACATCATAAAATAGCGTGGGGATTCATCCCCTATCGGTCACGGTGGATGGATTGACCTTGTATGGGGCCGCCCGAAAATCAATCTCTCATTCCCACTCATCCCAATTGGGTATGGAAAAGTCTTGTATCTCAGGATATACTCGGGGGCAACAGATCAGATGGACGGCGGACGGCGCCGTCATCGGAAAGGAAAAGGAAAAGACACCGCATGGACCCAGCACGAATCGCCTATCTCAAAAAAGACTACGTCCAGGGATTCCCCGCCTACTGCGGCTTCGAGGTCACGGCCGTGGACGACGGCTTTTTTCATACCCGGGTTACCGTCCGGCCCGAGCACCGCCAGCAGGACGGCTTTGTCCACGCCGGGGTCATCGCCGCCATGGCCGACCACACCGCCGGATACGCCGCCTACACCGTCGTCTCCGGGGATTTCCGGATCCTTTCCATCGAATTCAAGATCAATTTTTTCAAGCCGGCCGCCGGCGACGAACTGGTCTGCCGGTCGAAAGTCATCCATCCGGGCAGGACCGTCATCGTCTCGGAATCCGACGTTTTTTCGGTCTCCGGCGACCGGGAAAAGCGGGTCTCCCGGGCCACCGTCACCCTGATGGCGGTGCCGGCGGCCAATTTAACCCGGTAGCGCTTTGGCGTCCCGCGCGCGCGAAACCCTTTGACCGCATCCCCGGGCTCTGGTATTTATGGGTATAAGAGCTTAAACGCAACGAAAGGAAACCTCATGCCCACCGGCCATGCAATCGTTTTGTGGTGCAGCCTCCTCGCCGCCGCGCTGGCGGCGTTCCCCTCCTTTTCCAACGCCCGGGGGGAGATGGAGACCCTGGCTCAGGACAACGCCGCATTCGCCCTGGATCTCTACGATCACCTCCGAACGGACGAAGGCAACCTCTTCTTTTCGCCCCACGGCATCTCGACGGCCCTGGCCATGACGTACGCCGGGGCACGGGAGGAGACCCGGGCCCAGATGCAAGCGGCCCTGCGGTTTTCGCTGGAGGGAACCGCCCTCCACAAGGCGTTTTCGGCCCTCGACACGCGATTGAACGCGCTCCAGGACAGCGGCGACGTCGAACTGCTCGCCGCCAATTCGCTGTGGCCCCAGGAAGGGGCCCTTCTGGACGCCTACCTGTCCCTCATCGAAACCCATTACGACGCGGTCGTGGAACCGGTGGATTACACCGAAGCGTCGTCCCGAAAGAGGGCGCGAAAACGAATCAACGCCTGGGTGGAACAAAAGACCCGGGAAAAGATCCGGGATCTCGTCCCCAAGGGCGTTCTGGACGCGCTGACGCGGCTGGTGCTGGTCAACGCCATCTATTTCAAGGGGAGCTGGACGCTTCCGTTCGACGAAACCGCCACGTCGGAGGCCCCTTTCCACACGACCCCGGACTCCCGGGTCGCCGTCCCCATGATGCACCGGAAAGAGACGTTCCGGTATGGGGAGATCGGGGGCCGTCTCCAGCTTCTGGAGCTGCCCTACGGCAACGGGGACCTCTCCATGCTCATCGTCCTGCCCGAGACCATCGACGGGTGCGGCGGGGTGGAGGCCGGCCTCGATCCGGACGCCCTTTCAAACTGGCGAAAACGGCTGCGCCGGAAAAAAGTCGAGGTCTACCTGCCCAAGTTTAAAATATCGGACGGGTTTCGTCTGGACAAAATCCTCCGGAACATGGGGATGACCGACGCCTTCGATCCGCAAAAGGCCGATTTCGCCGGCATGGACGGCCGGCCCGACCGCCTCTACATCACCGCCGCGATCCACAAGGCCTATGTGGATGTGAACGAAAAAGGGACCGAAGCCGCGGCGGCCACCGCCGTCATGGTGGGCGGCAAGGCCCTCATGCCGCCGGAACCGCCCCCGGTCTTCCGGGCCGATCATCCTTTCCTGTTCCTGATCCAGGAGAACAAGACCGGCGCCGTTCTCTTCATGGGCCGGGTCGCCGATCCCACCGCCGAAGCGAAGTGATCGCCGCATGCCCGCGAGGATTCCGACATGAAGCGCCCCGCCATCCTGGCCGCCGCCTTCTCCGCCCTGACCCTGCTCTTCGGGTGCGCAACGGCCCCGCCCGAAGGCGTCGCGCCGGTCCGGGGATTCGATCCGGAGCGCTACCTGGGGAAATGGTACGAGATCGCCCGGCTGGATCACCGGTTCGAACGCGGCTTGTCCCATGTAACGGCCGTCTACAGGGAACGGGACGACGGGGGGATCGACGTCCTGAACCGGGGATATGACCGCGCGGCCGGTGAATGGAAAACGGCCGAAGGCAAGGCGTATTTTCTGAAGGACCGAAACATCGCCAGTCTCAAGGTCTCCTTCTTCGGCCCGTTTTACGGCGGCTACCATGTGATCGCGCTGGACCGGGAAGAGTACGGCCACGCGCTGGTCTGCGGCCCGTCGCGGTCCTATCTCTGGATCCTGGCCCGAACCCCGTCGCTGTCCCGGAAGACCATCGACCGGCTGACATCCATCGCCAAAGACCTCGGATTCCCCGTCCAGGACCTGATTTTCGTCGCCCATGACCGGACGCCCCCTTTCTGACGCCCCGGGGGCGTCTGGCGTCAAGGCCCATGGGCGGGACGGGGCGGTCCTCATCGCCTTGTTTCTGATGCTGTCGATGCCGACCGGCTGCATGAACAACGCCTTTTACGGCCCCACCCAGGTTCTTTACGACGCCCCTGAAAATTACGGCCTCCAGGCCGAGGAGGTCTTTTTCCAGAGCGGCGACGGGGTCCGGCTCCAGGGCTGGATTTACCCGGCCGCGGGCGAGTCCCTCGGCGTCGTCGTGTACTTCCACGGCTATTACGGCAACCTGACCCATTACATCGAGCAGTTCCATTGGCTGCCCGAAAGCGGGTTTACGGTATTCGCCTTCAATTACCGGGGCTACGGCCAATCCCGGGGCGAACCCAGCCGACGGGGCGTTCATCGGGACGCGCTGGCGGCCCTCGCCTATGCCCGGTCGCATCCCGTTCTCGGCGCCCAGGACCGGTTCGTGTTCGGCCAGAGCCTGGGCGGCGCCGCGGCCGTGCCCGCCGCGGCCGAGACCGACGACAGCGGCATCCGGGCCGTCATCCTGGAAGGGGCCTTCCATTCCTACCGGGTGGAGGCCCGGGAGATGATGGACCACGCCGTTCGGGAACAATACGGCGCCGTGCCCTGCCTGGGGCTTCAGACCGATCTCCTTTCCCGGCTGGCGGTGAGCGACGCGTTGAACCCGGGCGACCGCATCGGCGAGCTGTCGCCGA
>CAZZBE010000243.1:0-7137 GCA_964652715.1 uncultured Desulfobacteraceae bacterium | reverse complement strand
TTAAGCCATTCCCGGTGCTCCTCCCATTTTTTCGCCTGTTCCTCCCTGTCCCGCTGTAAATCGGCCAGGATTTCATAGAAGCGGTCCTGGGTGTCTTTTTTATCGGCGAACTTCGGGCGTGCGATGTCGAGGATATATTCCCGGAACTCCGGATCTTCCCGCAGCAGTTCCGGAAGTTGTCTCTTGATATCTTCTTTAAGGGCGTCGGATATCACGGTTGACCTCTTGTTTCATCGTTTTTATCCACAGACAGTTTATGCTGCGGGTCTGAAATGTCAAACAAGGAAATCCGGCAAAAAAATCATCCTTCCCCTTCATACCCCTCCGGATGCGCCCGATGCCATCGCCAGGCCGTCTCGATGATGGTCTCCAGGTCGCCGAAGCGGTGCCGCCAGCCCAGTTCCGTCATGGCCCGGTCGCTGGAACCCACCAGCACGGCCGGGTCGCCGGGGCGGCGGTCCGCCGTCCGGCTGGGGATGGCGTGCCCGGTCACCCGGCGGGCCGTGTCGATGACCTCTTTGACCGAGTAGCCTTCGCCGTTGCCGAGGTTGTAGAAACCGCCGGGACGGCCGTCCAGGAGGCGTTCCAGGGCCAGGGCGTGGGCCTGGGCCAGATCGTGGATGTGGATGTAGTCCCGGATGCAGGCGCCGTCCTTTGTGGGGTAATCCTCGCCGAAGACGGCCACGTGGTCCCGCTGGCCCAGGGCGGTCTGGAGGACGATGGGGATGATGTGGCTCTCGGGGCGGTGGTCCTCCCCCAGTTCGCCGTCGGGATCGGCGCCGGCGGCGTTGAAATACCGGAGGGCCGCGAACTGGAGGCCATGGGCCTCCCGGAAATCCTTCAGCATCCATTCCACCATCAGCTTGGTGCGGCCGTAGGGGTTGATGGGGTGTTGCGGGTGATTCTCGGTCATGGGAATCTCCACCGGCTCGCCGTAGGTGGCGCAGGACGAGGAGAAGATGAACCGGAGCACCCCGTGCTTCACCATGGCGTCCAGCAGGGACAGGGTGTTGGCGACGTTGTTCCGGTAGTACATGGCCGGCTTTTCCACCGACTCGCCGACATAGCAATAGGCCGCGAAATGCATGACGGCGGCGATCTCGTGGCGGGAAAAGACATGGTCGAGCAAAGCGGCGTCCGAAAGGCAGCCTTCATAGAGTTCCCCCCATCGCGCCGCGGCCCGGTGGCCCCGCTCCAGACTGTCCAGCACAATGGGCTGATATCCCTTTCGGGACAGGTACTTGCACATGTAAGAACCGATGTAGCCGGCGCCGCCGACCACCAGGATGGTTTCCATGACGCGATCGCTCCTCTCGGCGTGTCCTCGTTTATGGTTTTTCCGGTCCGTTCCCGCATACCACAAAGTACGGGACGGGGGAAAGGTTACGGGATGTTTCGGGGCTCCCGGGCCGGTTTTTCCTCCTTTGTGATGGTCAGCGGCTCGGCGCCCCAGATATCCCGGTTGTACTCCCGGATGGTCCGGTCCGAAGAGAATTTGCCGATCCGGGCCACATTCAGAATCGACTTGCGAACCCATTCCTCCCGGTCGCGGTAAAGGGCGTCCACGTCCATCTGACACCGGTGGTAGGCCGCGAAATCGGCCATGATCCGGTACCGGTCCTCGGTTAGCAGCCCGTCCACCAAGGGATGGAACACGTCTTTTCGATCAGGGCTGAAAAACCCGTCCCGGATCAGGTCCACCGCCTTTTTCAGAACCGGATCCTGCTCGTAATAGCGTCGCGGCGCGTAGTCTTTCCCCACCGCCGCGACCTCTTCGGCCGAAAGGCCGAAAATAAAGAGATTGTCTTCTCCCACCTCCTCCATGATCTCGATGTTGGCCCCGTCCAGCGTCCCCACGGTCAGGGCGCCGTTCAACGAAAATTTCATGTTGGAGGTGCCGGAGGCTTCGTATCCGGCGGTGGAGATCTGTTCGGAGACATCGGCCGCCGGGAAAATCTTTTCCGCCAGGGATACCTGGTAATTGGGAAGGAAAATCACCCGGAGCGCGTCCCGGGTGGTCCGGTCCCGATTGACGGCGGCGGCGACGTGGCAGATCAGCTCAATGATGCGTTTGGCCATGACGTAGCCGGGCGCGGCCTTGCCGCCGAAGAAAAAGGTGCGGGGATGGATGTCGAACCCGTCTTCCTCTTTGAGCTTGAGCCAGCAGTAGACCACGTGGAGGATATTGAGGAGCTGGCGTTTGTATTCATGGATCCGCTTCACCTGGATGTCGAAAATGGACGACGGGTCGACCGCCAGGCGGATGATGTCCTGCACGAGCCGCGCCAGCGTCTCCTTGTTGTTGTATTTGACGCCGGTCCAGGCCTGTCGGAAATCGGGGTCCTCGGCCAGGGGTTCGATCCCTCTCAATTCGTCCAGGTCCGTCGCCCACCCCTGGCCGATATGGCGGGTGATCAATCGGGCCAGGCCCGGATTGGACGCCAGCAGCCAGCGCCGGGGCGTGATGCCGTTGGTTTTGTTGCTGAACCGTTCCGGATACATCTCGGAAAAATCCTTCAGGGGACCTTCCCGGAGCAGGCGGGTGTGCAGCGCGGCCACCCCGTTGACCGAGCGGGCGCCCACCAGGGCCAGGTGGGCCATCCGGATTTGTTTATCCCCCGATTCCTCCACCAGCGACATCCGCCGGCGCCGGTCTTCGTCGTTGATGAACACCACCGACACATCCCGCAGAAACCGCCGGTTGATCTCGTAGATGATCATCAGGTGGCGGGGCAGCAGCTTTTCCATGAGGGAAAGGGGCCATTTTTCCAGGGCTTCGGCCAGCAGCGTATGGTTGGTGTAGGCGCAGGTCCGGACCGTGATGTCCCAGGCCGCCTCCCAGCTCGCCCCGTGCTCGTCCATCAGAATCCGCATCAGTTCCGGAACGGCCAGCGACGGATGGGTGTCGTTCATCTGGATGACCGCTTTGTCCGGGAAGGCGTCGAAATCCTCGTGGCAGGAGAGGTACCGCCGCACGATGTCCTGGATGGAACAGGAGACGAAAAAATACTGCTGTTTGAGGCGCAGCTCTTTCCCCTTGTAAAACTGGTCGTTGGGATAGAGCACCTTGGAGATGTTCTCCGAGAGGTTTTTCTCCTCCACCGCCTTGAGGTAGTCCCCGTCCTGGAAAAAATGGAGGTTGAATTCGTGGGAGGCCCGGGCCGACCAGAGCCGGAGGGTGTTGACGGTGTTGTTGCCGAACCCGCCGATGGGCGTGTCGTAGGGGATGCCGACGACCTTTTCGGTGTCGCGCCAGGCCACCTTCAACTCCCCGTCCGGGTCGACGACCTCCTCGACCCGCCCGTAGAACTTGACCGTCTGACGCCGTTCGGGACGGGCGATTTCCCACGGGTTGCCGTACCGGAGCCACTGCTCCGGCTTTTCCACCTGCTTCAATTTCTGGATGTGCTGGTCGAAGATGCCGAATTCGTAGCGGATGCCGTACCCGCAAGCCGGCAGCTCCAGGGTCGCCATGGAATCGAGAAAGCAGGCGGCCAGCCGGCCCAGTCCGCCGTTGCCAAGGCCCATGTCCGGCTCTTCGACGATGATGTCGTCAAGATCGATATGGACCTCGTCCATGGCTTTCCGGGTGGCTTCGTACATCCCCAGATTGATCATGTTGTTCGTCAGGGCCCGTCCCATGAGATATTCGGCGGACAAGTAATAGATCCGCTTGACGTCCCCGTCATAGTAGCTTTGCTGGGTGCGGATCCACCGCTCGACGAGCCGGTCCCGGATGGTCAGCGCCAGCGAATGGTAGAGGTCGCGCATGGTCGCCGTGTACTGATCCTTGGACAGGGAATATTCCAGGTGGTTGGCGAACGACAGTTGAATGCCCTCCGGATCCATCCCTTTGAGAAAAAGCCCCCAATCCTGAAACAATTTGCTGTTTTGCACTGACGCCCCCTTTCAGCCAGATTATGAACGTTAAAACATCCGTCAAACGCATCTATCGATGCCGCGATCCCCGGATGCGTCGGACGATTTGATTTTCCACCGGGCAAAAACGTAAAACGCCAACAGGGTCAAAAGGAAATACCAGGGGAAATAGTTCAGGGACTCGACGAAAACCGCGTCTTCCACCGACATCCCGTCGGCCGCGCCCCCGGATTGCGACCGAAGGCGATTCAGCAGCAGGGAATAGAGAATGCCGATGGCCCCGTAGGCCAGATTGAAGGAAAGTCCCTTGAAGCTCAACACCGTGGCCCGCTGTTTGGAATCGGTGATCCGGTTCAGGTAATGGCTGACGAAAAAATTGACCATCAACATCACGCTGAACAGGATCAGCATGGGCGCAAGGCCGTAATACGGAATAACAAACGTCAGCCCCACCAGTCCGAGAAAGGTCAGGCCGGCCAGCAGATTGAGGTTGAACAGCGGCGACCGCTTTTCCGCCAGCCGCCGGGCCAGCCGGGGGATGAACAGCCCCATCACCGCCACCCCGGAACCGATCAGCCCGAAGGCGGCTTCCGGGAGCTGGATGATCCGGTAATACTGGCTGCCCAGGGTGATGAGCATCCGGATGATGTGATCGTACATCACCCCCGCCAGGATGATGACCAGCGCCATGGGGGTTTTCAGAATCCATTTCCCCGCCCCGAAGGTGAGCCGAAAGGCCTGGAGGATGCCGGGGCCGTCGTCCGCGTTTTCCGGCCCGGCGTCCCCGGAGGCCCCGGGAACCTCTTCCATCCGCAACGTTGCGAACAACACCGCCAGGGCCCCCATCAGGGTCAGCAAGGGAGGAAACCGGAGGGTAATGTCCTGGGTCAGGAAGAGGCTCAGCCCCGCCCACCCCGCCACCCGGTTGATCAACTCCGGGTCGTAAACCGCCGCCCCCAGCGTCATGGCGCAAATGGCGCCGGCCGACCGCAGGATCATCTGCCGCTCCAGGACCCGGCCCCAATCTTCCGGGTCCCCTTCCCTTGCCAGCGCATCGTAAGCCAGCGCCTCGTCCGCCCCGGACGCCGCCGCCTCGGCGGCCCCGCTCAGCACCCGGTTGACCAGGAAAATAACGAACAACAGGGTCGCATGCCCCCGGGGCGCGAAACTGAGCAGCATCATCTCCACCACCATGAGCACCGCGGCGGTCACCAGCAGATTCCGCCGGCCCATGGTGTCCGCCAGCGCCCCCGAGGGGACCTCCAGCAGCACGATGGACGCGGCCCACGCGGCGTTGAGCAGGGCGAACTGATCGAGGGTGAGGCCGTAATCCAGAAAGAGGATGGTGAAGACAGGGTAGTAAAACCGCGCATTGAAGAACACGCGGAAAGCGATGAACAGGCGGACGTTGCGGATGGCGAAAGGGGAGGCGGAAGGCGTCATGGTCTATCCGCTGGGCCGCTCGAAATCGGTCTGGATAATGTAGGTGACGATGCGCTTCTCTTCGACGATCTCTTCGCCTGTCAGTGAATCCGCGTCGGCGTGTTTCCGGCTGAACACAACGTAAAACCCTTCGTCGACGCCCTCGGAATGCAAATAAGCGGACAGTTGGGTCTTGCCCTTTCTGAAATACCAGTCGTCGGTGTAGATTTTGGTTTCGATGATATATTTTCGCTTTCCATACAGGATAAGGATGTCGGTTCGCCCGCGCCCCGACGGGACCTCGATGAACGTCCGGCCCCCAAGACGCTCGATAAAAAAATTGATGAACCCATCCAGGGAATAATGCCAGGCGGCCTCCTTCAACTTGTCGGCGTCGAACGCGCGGAACCCCCTTCTCCGGACGTAGTCTCTGTATCGGCCGAGGATGGCCCGCATGTTCAGCCCGTCGGCGGTCGCGTAGCCGGCCAGGGAGTCCTGGCCCGGCAGGAAATATTCCGCCTCGCCGTTGAAAAGCGGACGAAAGGCCGCGATCAGCCGCTTCGCATACAGGGGAACGGGTATCCCCACGTACCCGTCCACATTGTCGACCACGCCATTTGCGTAAAGGTAAGCGATATCCGGATCATCCACCGTAAAGGGAATCGGCGTCTCCGAAAAAAGAAGCCGCAACATGAACCGTTTTTTTTCCCGGGCCTTTTGGACGACGTTGATGATGTTTTTATCGAATTTTCGGGTCAGGTAATGGTCCAGGGTCTTGTAAAAATCGGCCATGGTCGCCGGCCTTGACCGGTCCACGGCGATCTCTTCCACCAGATGAGCGCACAATCCGCAGACCAGTCCGGGCTGCCCCCGGCTGTTCTCGTAGATGGCCCGGATCACCCCCGGATCGAACGGCTGTCCGGACTCGGCGGCGTGCTGTCCGGTCAGGTCCACCACCTCGTCGAAGGTAAAATAGGGAAGCGTCAGCTCATCAACGACATTGAAAGGGGAGGCGCCGGACAACACCAGGTCCGCCGTCGTGCTGACGCCCACAAGGGCCAGGGAATGAAGGGCATGATATTTCCGCCGGTGGTACATCCGCCGGAAGGTGTGCATCAACTCGGGAAAGACGCTCTCGGGAACCCCCTCGAATTCATCGATAAAAAGGACGACGGGCGATGCCTTGGATCGCAGTTCCTGGAAAAAAACCGTCAGATCCACCGGGTTTTCGATGACGCCGTCATGGTCGACCCCTTGTTCGGCAAGCTCCTGGCGAAGCTGGAGGTTCAAATCCCGGTAAAACAGCTCCTTTGTCACACCGCTCAAATTTTCGAAACTGACCCATATGGGCGTATAGGCGTCATTTCCCAACCGTTCGATCAGGAGCTGAAAATAGGTGGTCTTCCCGGCCTGCCGCGGCGCGAATATGGTAAAATAGCGGCCCCGCTCCACCTCCCGACGTCCTTTCTCAAGCAACGCGTTCCGAAAGACGGTGTAGTGTTCGGCCGGGCGGCAGGGCCCGGATGTATTGAAATAGCGCATGGACCGAATCACCTATGCGGCCGGTTCGAAAACCATCTTTTTATCCGAATTGCTGAAAGCGACCATCCGCCCCTCGACCGTCATTTCTTCGCCGAAGAGGTTCTGCAACCGGAAGGCGCCGTCGCCCGACGTCACCACATCCACATTTTCCATCACCTTGACTTCTTCCCCGTTTTTAAGGATAAACGCATTGATGTCGCACATAAGGACCTCCACATCATTTCAAGAATTCATGTCGCCTATATCACAATCCAACGATCGCCGCCCCGCCCACATCCCCAAAATCATCGAAAC
>CAZZBE010000242.1:0-7157 GCA_964652715.1 uncultured Desulfobacteraceae bacterium | reverse complement strand
GCCGGGCACGGGAGTTCGAGCTGCGGCTTCAGGGGGCAACCTATGAGGAGATCGCACGCCAGGGCGGCGGCATCGTCTCCACCGTGGCCGCGACGCGGGAAGCGGATGAAGCGTCCCTGCTCGGGCAAAGCACGCCGCGACTCCAATCCCTGCTGGCCGAAGGGGTCACGACGGTCGAAATCAAGTCCGGCTATGGACTGGACATGGAAACCGAACTCCGGATGCTCCGGGTGGCCCGAAAACTGGGCGAACGATTCCCGGTGCGGGTCCGGACCACCTTCCTGGGAGCCCACGCCCTGCCCGCCGAATACAAGGGCCGGTCCGACGACTACATCGACTTTGTCTGCCGGGAGGTCATGCCCCGGACCGCCGCCGAGGGGCTGGCCGATTTCGTGGACGTCTTCTGCGAACGGATCGCCTTCACCCTGGAACAGACCGAGCGGGTCTTCCGGGCGGCCCAAAATCTGGGACTGCCCGTCAAAATCCACGCCGAACAGCTATCCGATATGAACGGCGCCGCCCTGGCCTCCCGGTACAAGGCCCTGTCGGCCGACCACCTGGAACATCTTTCCGAAGACGGCGCCAGGGCCATGGCCGAATCCGGCGTCACTGCGGTGCTGTTGCCCGGCGCGTTCTATTTCCTGAAGGACAACAAAAAGCCGCCCGTGGATCTCCTTCGAAAGCACGGCGCGCCCATGGCCGTCTCCACCGATATGAATCCGGGATCGTCGCCGGCCGGCTCCCTCCTGCTCATGGTCAACATGGCTTGCGTTTTCTTCTCCCTCACGCCGGAGGAGGCCCTGGCCGGCGTCACCCGGAATGCGGCCCGGGCTCTGGGACTGGCGGATGAACTGGGAACCCTCGAGGCGGGGAAAATTGCGGACTTCGCCTTGTGGGACATCGCCGAGCCGGCCGAACTGGCCTACCGGTTCGGGTTCAATCCCTGCGCCGGCGTGGTCAAGGGCGGGATGCGGGCGCGGTAAAAACCGTCCGGCCGAACACGATGCCCGCCGGGCGGATGATGATTGTCGACAGGGGGCGTCAGGGACGCGTTGATCCGTACACAACGACGACGCTGCGGCCTTCGGTAAACGCCATGTCGCCTTCCTTGGACACCACGGAGATGACCAGTTCCCGGTCGCCGTCGTTGTCGATGTCGCCGAGGTTGAAATCGCTGATCCGGCCTCCCAGGGTGGGGGTTTTCCAGACCGGCGACAGCCCCATGCCGGTCCAGGAAAGCGCGGTCATCCGGCCTTTTTTCAGGGATCGGAATCGCTGGAAAATCCGCTTGGCGATTTCCTGATTGGCGGCGGTCAGCACCTCGATCTTCCCGTCTCCGTCCATATCCGTCAGGACCAGCCGCAGGGGAAAATACTGGACCGCTTTCCGGTCGGAGATGGGGTCCTCGTCGGGCATTTCGATGTAATGCATCCCGCCGCCGTAAGCAGCGTCGCTCTCCCGGAGCACTCTGTCCTGCTCGTCCAGTATCCGGATGTGGCCGCCGGGTCCGAAAGCCGCGGCCTTGCCGTGGCGCAACCCTGCCGTCGGCAGGTATGCGGTCCCTAATGCATTGGCCTTGCCGCCCTTGATGACGGGCGTTGTCGACGCATACGCGCCGTCCTTCCAAACCATCGAAAACACTGGCCGGGCGAGCAGATCCGCCGTTTGGGGCGTCTGCCGCTGCCCCAGCAGCACGGGTGGCGCGCCGGGAACCATGACGACCCGATAATACCAGGGGGCGCCTTCCACGATGGTTTTGTACCCACTGCCATCGTACTCCAGCACCAAGGAGTCGATCTCTTCACGGTCCGAAGAGAGGCGCGTAACGAATATTTCCGGGACCCCGTTCCCGTTGATGTCCGCCACGTCGACCCCGATATTGTGGAAAGATCGGGGGCCGCCCACCTCGGCGACCTGCAGGCGCCGCCCGTCCATCCACCGGTGGATGTGGACGGCGTGGTCCGATATCATCACGGTTTCCGTGGCTCCGTCGTTGTCGACGTCTCCCAGGGCAAGCCCATCGATCCGGTATTCGAAGGGGGGACTTTGCCAGAAACGCGGGGCCTCGGCTCGCGCCGGTTCCACCCCCTGCCAGCGGGCGATCGTTTTTTTGACCCGGGTCGCGAACCGGTTGATTTCCGGTATCACGCCGTCCAGCGTCTCAAACGTTTCGGAAAACGCCAGCGGCGCCCGTTTCCCCGTCATGTCCGCCAGTCGCGCGTCCACCCGGCGCCGCCCGCCAGACGACGCGATGTCGCCGTACAGAACGTAATCGGCCCGGAGCTTGGCGCCGGCGATCAGGGCCAGGCTCTCTCCGGCGAACCCGTTCACTCCGGCCACGGCCCCCTCTACCCGGATCTTGTCGATCACCTGAACCTGGTCTTCTCCGTCCAGACGGGCGGACAGGAGTTCCCGGATCTGGGTCTGCACATGCCCGAGGTCCTCCCCGGCGCCCATCTCGAAGGGGAGCACCGCGACCGTGGCCGGCGCCGCACTCGCCGCGGCGCCGAAAAGACCGCCGGTCAAAAGGCTCGCCGTGGCGATGACGAACAAAATGGTGGTGTTGTGTCGAGATATCAAAGAATCCTCCTCCCGGTGGCTCGGGATCCGCTTAAAGCCGGACTAGAAATAATACTCAAGAGCCAGGGCCGCTTTCCAGAAATTCTCAACGGACCGATCCGGGTCGTTGTAATCGCTGTCTTCGTCAAAGACGATGTACCCGAATTCCGTCGCCGCCAACAGGCCTTTCATGATTTCGTACTCTGAATTGAAGTTGAATTCAAGAAAACTCTCGTCTTCGTTGAGCAGGATGTCGTCGGGGGCCTGGAACAGAGTGTCTTCCGCCGTCCCTTCGGCGTACATGACCTGAAATTCGTTGGTCAACCGATCCCCGATCTTAATGTCCTTGAGCTTGAATCCAACAGCCCACATGCCGCTGGCGTAAGTGGTGTCGTGGGAGTCGAACATGTTGTCGTTGAACCGGCTGCCGCCGAAAAAGGAACTCGTGTAGGTGGGGCCTCCGATGAGAGGGGGCATGAAGTCGAGATCCTCGTCGTTGGCGTCCGGACCGTTGCCGTAAAATCCAAATAGTTCAGGGGTCAGGTATTTGGTTTTGTATTCGACGACCAGATCGGCGAAAAAGCCGGCAATATTGACTTCCCTGGCAAATGAATCCCAATTCATATCGCCGTAGGTGGCGGTGCTCTGGATTTTGAGCCGGTCGAAATCCAGGCCCAACCGGATGCCGCCGTAAAAGGCGTCCACATTGTCGGTGGGCATGACCGCGGCCAACGAATCGCCAAAGGCCCCCTGGAGCAAGCCGGGGTAATCGAAGTAAGAATATCGCCAATAATTGGCCCCGCCGTCCTGGACCACCGTTTCACCGATGGTGGCATAAGCGGCATACGGCGTCAGCGAGAAATTGTTGAGTGACAGCGGCACTTCCGCATAAAACAAATCGGCCTGGTCGTCCAGATCCTCCGGCGTGTCTTCCATCAGGTCCGTCATTCGGAACCAGGACGCATTGACCGCGCCTGTTTTCGCAAACGGAATTTTCACGGAAACGCCGGCCGGCACCTCATACATCAGCTGACTGCCATAGATGGCGTCGGCGAAAACCGCGCCCTGAGAGCCCACTTTGAAATTGACCCGGGTGCCCGGCACGACAAAGTCGATATAGAGGTTGTCCAGTTCCAGGATCAGATCGCCGTCTTCTTCGCCGCCGACCAGGGCGTCGGTCGAACCGAAATACCCGCCGGTGGACCCTTCGCCGATCTGAAAACTGAGCACGCCCTTCAGGTACTCGTTGGCGACGAATTCGAACTTTATGCCTAATTCCCGGGTGGCGTCGAAATCCGAATCGCTTCCCCTGGCGCCGTCGACAAAATCGAGATACTGGGTCCCGCCGAAAGAGGCTTTGATGGACCCGCCGACATTCATCTCCGCCGCGTCCGCGCCCGCTCCGGAAAAGCAGGTCCACAGAAACACGACACAAAGCCCCATACGCAACAGTGTCTTCATCTTCCTCCTCCTCTTTCTTCTTCCTGTACCGATTTGGATGCAAGTGATCCGCCGACGGGCTGCGACACCGCCCCAGAGGATGACCATCCGATGATCGTCGGCTGGCGCATCCGTCGATGGATCGACGGTTGTTCCCAACCAGAAAGACAAGTTTCGTGCCAAAAAAATCCATGGGACGACAGCGGTCGGCGATTCCTACGAAATACAAGACCTTGGTTATTTGCCGCACATTCAAAGAGCGGATCCATCAGCGGCAAAAAGAGAATAGTCTTGTCGAACAAACGTTCAGGATGTTAACATGCTGGATGTTAAAAAACTGAACAGCTGAACAGGCGGGACCACATGAAAATGCGGGGCATCGAAGCATATTGGGAGACCATAGTGGACACCATCCAGGACGGCGTCATGATCGTCAATCCGGATGGCGTCATCGTCTATGTAAACCGGGCCTTCGAAGACATCACGGGCTTTCGGCGCGGGGAAATGGAGGGGCAACCCTGCCACACGCTGGCGTGCGACGCCTGCGAGATCGTCCGGAAGGCCGGGACGCGCCACTGGTGCGCCATGTTCGCCCAAGGATATTTAAAAAAACAGAAATGCCTGATCGCGGCTAAAAACGGCCGCCCCGTGAACGCCGTGAAAAACGCGTCGGTAATCAAAGACCCCCGGGGCCGCATCGTCGGGGCCGTGGAAACCATTACCGACGTGACGGATTTGACGCGGAACGAACGCCAGATCGAGATCTACCGCCGGGAGTTGAACGCCCAGGATCGGTTCCACGGGATGATCGGCGCCACCCCGGTCATGCAAAAAGTGTTCGACCTCATCATCAATTCAGCCCGGTCCGACGCGCCGGTGATCATTCTTGGGGAAAGCGGGACCGGAAAGGAACTGGTGGCCCGGGCCCTCCATAAAGAAAGCCATCGCGGCGACCACCCTTATGTCCAGGTCAACTGCGCGGCCCTGAGCGAGTCCCTGCTGGAAAGCGAACTGTTCGGCCACGTCAAGGGGGCCTTCACCGGGGCCCACCGCGACCGCAAAGGACGGTTCGAGGCCGCCCAGGGAGGCAATATTTTCCTTGACGAAATCGGCGACTTGTCGCTGTCGATCCAGGTCAAGCTGTTGCGGGTGCTGGAAGAAAAGATAGTGGAGCGGGTGGGGAGCATTCGCCCCGTCAAGGTGGACGTGCGCATCCTATCGGCCACGAATCAGGATCTCGAACGCCTGGTCTCCCGGGGCGGGCTTCGGGAGGATTTTTATTACCGGATCAACGTCATCCCCATCCACGTGCCGCCGCTGCGAGAGCGGGTGGAGGACATCCCCCTGCTGGCCCGGTCCTTTTTGAACCGCATCCGGATGAAGAGCGGCAAACCCATCCAGGGGTTTTCGAACGGGGCCATGGATCGGATCATGAACTATGCCTGGCCCGGCAACGTCCGGGAATTGCGAAGCGCCATCGAGTACGCCTTCGTCGTCGCCCAGGAAGACGCCATCCTCCCGGAACATCTTCCGATCAAGCTCCTGGAACCGGGCGCCGGAGAGGCGCCCCCGGCCCCGCGGGGACGGGACCTGGAGAAGTTCAAAAAAGAACGGCTGGTCAATGCCTTGACCATCACCGGGGGCAATCAGTCCGAGGCGGCGCGCCTGCTGGGGATCTCCCGAACCTGCGTCTGGCATCAACTGAAGCGCTTCAACATCAACGCCGCGTCCTTCAAGCATCGGGGGTGAGGGGGCCGACCGTCAAGATCGGCCGCATCGGCATGGATACTGCATAGTTCCCCATTAAAACGGCAATCCGAAGGAGGAAACGATTCCATGGAAACGTGCAGCCGACACCAAAACCGACGCATTGAGATCAACACCATCTTACTGGCGTGCAAACTAAAGCCATCCAACGTCAATGCCTTCTTGACCGCCCTGGCCCTGGCCCGGGGGACCGAGTCCAGCCTGGAGGTCCTTTTGGTGTTGCCGCCCGACAAGGGCCCTCCCGGCGCGGTCCAGGACGCCGTCGCGGAAAAGACCCGGGCGGCCGAAACCCGGTTTGAAAAAAACGGTCGCCCTCTGCTGGGCGACTACGACCGCTGCCGTTTTTCCTGCCGCATAGGCGATCCGGCTGGAGAGATTATCTCATTCGCCAAGGAATGCGACGCCGATCTGATCGTCCTGGGATGCCACCACCGGGACGACCGCCCCTCCTACAACCGGCTGGGAGAAGTGGCCCAGATCGTCTTTCAATGGGCGCCCTGCGCGGCTATGCTGGTTCCCTGCCAAGCCTGAAAGGCGCTCATGCCCCGCCGCTCCCCCCCTTTTTTCCCCTGATCGCGCCGCCGCTCTTTCCAGCGGCGGCGCTCCCGCAATGGGCTCTCCGGGCAAATCCGGGAAATCCCTTGAACTCCCACATCAAATTCGTTACAACAAAAAGAGGTTATGGACCTGTTTTGCGCAGCATTGCAGCGCCCTTGTTCGAAACAACCGGAAGGAGGACCCGCCTGATGGACGGCGCCATCGACAAGACCACGACCCTCGAAGCGGCCATCGCCCACGTAAAGGACGGCGCCGCCGTCATGGTGGGCGGGTTCGGCGTTCCCGGAACGCCGTTCGTCCTCATCGATGCCCTGCTGGACGCCGGCGTCGCCAACCTGACCCTCATCAAGAACGAGGCCAATGAGGATCACATGGGCGTCTCAAAGCTCATCGAAGCCGGCAGGGTAAAAAAGCTCATCACCTCCCATTTGGGACTCAACGGCACCGTCATCGGTATGATGAACCGCGGCGAGATCGAGGTGGAATTCCATCCCCAGGGGATATTGGCCGAAAAGATCCGGGCCGGCGGGGCCGGGCTGCTGGGGTTCGTCACCGACATCGGCATCGACACCATCCTGCGGGACAACAAACAGATGGTGACGGTAAACGGCAAAGAAGCCATCTTCGAACCGGCGCTGACGGCGGACGTGGCCCTGATCCACGCTTCTGCCGCCGACCGGGCCGGCAACCTCGTTTTCACCAAGAGCGGACGCAACTTCAATCCCCTGATGGCCACCGCCGCCGACTGCGTGATCGCCGAAGCCGAACGGATCGTCGAGACCGGCGACCTCGATCCCGACGCCATTCACACGCCGGCGGCTTTCGTGGACCAC
>CAZZBE010000241.1:0-7194 GCA_964652715.1 uncultured Desulfobacteraceae bacterium | reverse complement strand
GCGGAACCGCATGAGATAAAAGCAATTGTCGAGGAAACGGGAATTGTCGAAATAGAACACCGATTTCCGGAAGCCCTGGCAAAAGTCGTCCACCAGCACCAAACCTACGCACTTTTCATCGTGGACCGAAATCTCTCGGACGCCGAATACAATTTTGAAGAAGCCAGCAAAATCGATCCGGGTTTCACGGAACGCCTTTACGAAGATTACTATTTTGAGCGCGAAGGCGACTATCTGCTTCATAAGCTCGCCCTGCTGATCGGCGGCGTTGGCGCAAAGGAAAGATTCTATTTCCTGACCGCCTATTCCGCGGAAGAAGAACTTCGCGGCGAACAGGACCACATCAAGCACCTGATTGAACACATCAAGGATTTCAAGCGGGAAAACATCATCGAAAAAGGCGCCGTCGAAAAGCTAATCCAAATCATTGATGACACGCCGGTGCTGCAAGTCCAGCACCAGAATCAGTTTCATCTCGGAATCCTACGCCGGCATATCGGGGATGAAACCGCTGAAAAATTTTTAACCATTCTCCTCGAAAAGGATAACCAGGGCAGAATCGGAGAAAATTTGTCGAGCCTCCGAATCGTTTACGAGACCATATTGAAGCACTGTCCACGAATGATGCCTGAAATGGTTCAAAACCAAAACTGCACAGATGATCACGGCAATATCGTTCTGGGGGCCAAAACCATCGTATGGTTATCCGACAACCAGCATATCAACGACATCCTCCGAAATTTCATGTTCAGCATTGTCAGAATCACCAGCGATTTCGGAAGCCATGCCAGCACGACCCCTCACATCTTCAAACCCACCACCGACACCGTCAACGCCCTGGTTTACGCCATGAAAGATTTCATCCGGTGGTTCGGGAAGATGGCTTCAACGGATTGAGCCTTGTTTCATGCAACGACACAGGGTCCCTCACGATTTTTTAAGCAATGGATACCTTGACAAAGGCACCGTTTTGGCATACAATATAGACGTAGACGAGATAAAAAAAGGAGCATATCCCATGAACGCGGCGACACAAAATAAAAACGAACGCATCAACCTCCGCCTAAAGAGCAGCGCAAAAAGCCTCATAGAGCGCGCCGCCGGCTTTGAGGGCAAAACGGTCAGTCGCTTTATCCTGGCCTGCGCCTTGGAACATGCCGAAAAAACAGTTCAGGAACATGAAACGATGGCATTGAGCGCAAGAGATTCCAAGATATTTTTCGATGCTCTTTCCGCCCCGGCGCTCTTTAATCGCAAAATGAAAGAAGCCATGGAAGAACATGAACAGCGCGTTGTCAGCAAATGACGGGAGCTGATCATTTTGTTATCAATCCGCTCTCCCCTTCACAAGACAGAGCCGGTTTCCATTCAGGCGTTGAATCGCTGGATCGCTATCTTAAAAAACAAGCAAGACAGGATATCAAACGGCGAATCAGTCGGGTGTTTGTTGCGACAAGGATAGAGAATCCGAAGAAAGTGGTGGGATACTACACGCTGAGTTCCTTATCCATAGAACTGTATCAGTTGCCTGCGGAGCTGGTTCGGAAATTGCCCAGGCATCCCGTGCCTGCCGCTCTGATCGGCAGACTGGCGGTCCAACAAACCGATCAAGGGCAAGGCATTGGAAAAATGTTGCTGGTCGATGCCTTCAAACGCACATTGTCGATCAGTGATCAAATCGCAATCTATGCCATGGTTGTGGATGCAATCAACCATGAAGCCAAGGGTTTTTACAAACAGTTTGGCTTTACCCCTTTAAGAGATAATCGCCTAAGGCTTTTCATGCCTTTAAGACCCATTGGCAACTGAAAACCAATGTGTTCCGTCGGATTCCTCAACAAAATCCCGCCACCCAAAATACCCATGCGGCAAATGCATGATGTTCGCATATCCCAGGCCCGCGGCCCTGGCGGCGGCGATGCCGCCGCGCGGTCAGCGGAAGCTCCGGCAGCAAATGACCACGGGCCGGTCCTTATCCGGCCCGATGAGTTCTTTCAGGCGGGCGCGTTTTTCGTATGAAAATTCCAGCTTGTCTCCGGGGTGGAATTCCAGGTTGACCGCGCCGGGGATGTGCCCGGCGCTCCGCCCACCAGCTCGGCGTTTCGCCGGCAACGGCGATGAACGGCATCGCGGCCAAAACCGCCACCGCCAGAAACGACAAAACAACACCCAACCGCCGCCAGCCGGCTTCAGCCGGGTTCCGCATGTAGCCGGGGGATTCATTCCCCGGCGGCACGGGCCGGACGACCACTCTCCCACCGGCCAAAGCCCCGCGGCATAGCGACGGCAACAAATCCCAGGCCGCGAAACTTCTCGGCGCCCGCCGAATGAGGGTCTGGAATCGAATGAAAAAATATGGTATCACCCTGGAAAAAGAGATCCGGAAGAATCCCGGTTCGTCCGGACGCCATGCCTTCATAGAACCCAAATGACCAGAACAGGAGCATCATGAAAAATATCGGACCCTACACATACGACGCCTTCAAGGAGAAAGTCGCCGCTTTCCACGGATACCCCGCGCCGGGCGTCATCATCGGCGGCTACATGGTGGCCCTGGCCCAGGAAAAAATCCCCGAGGACGTCCTGTTCGACGCCATCGTGGAAACCCCCAAATGCCTGCCGGACGCGGTGCAGTTGCTTACGCTCTGCTCCTACGGCAACGGCTGGATGAAGGTCTTCCCCTTCGGCCGCTACGCCCTGTCGCTGTACAACAAATACACCGGCGAGGGCGTCCGGGTCCGGATTGATCCGGACCGGCTGAAAGCATGGCCCCACATCGAGATGTGGCTGTTTAAAACC
The DNA here is from genome assembly GCA_964652715.1 of uncultured Desulfobacteraceae bacterium. GTDB lineage: Bacteria > Desulfobacterota > Desulfobacteria > Desulfobacterales > JAABSP01 > JAABTD01. The sequence goes on along the minus strand of CAZZBE010000241.1, from coordinate 4,395 downwards.
CAGCCCAAAAAAGAGCAGAACTCCGACGCCCTTTTCCAAGAAATCGCCGAAGCCGGCGCGGACATCTGCGGCGTCGCGCCGGTTCAGGTCAAAGAAGACGCCATGAAACGCTTCAGCTTCGGGGATATCGGCCGGTGCCGGGAATGCGGAGAGCCGCATCCGGTGAAGTTCGGGGAGGTGTGTAAGGCGTGTGCGGGGGAATCGCCGTACCTGTAATCAATGGGGAGGGGGCGTGGCCCGCCCCCTCCCCGCCTCGAGCATTCATCCATTTCTCTCCTGTTGATCTTTCCGCTCATTTGTAGTAAACTTTTCTGAACATTCCAAAACGCCATAATGCCTCGACAGAGCAGGCGTCCGAAAACCATCAAAATTCCAGGGAGGTTTTTATGACCCGCCGCATCCCCGCCTTCAGTCTTTCCAACCTGTCATGCCTGATCGTATTTCTGACCCTTCTCCTGCCGCCCGTTGCCGCCGCCGCGGGAACGCCCCACATCGTTTACGGCAGCCTGTCCGAATGGACCAACGGCGCGCCGCCCGACGATGCGGTCCGCATCGACGCCTTCGCGGCGGACCGTCCGGGGGAAGCGCTGAAAGAGGACGATGTCGGATGCGGGTATGAAAACGGCATGTGGTATGTGGAAGCCGGCAACCTGCCCACCGCCTGGCGGGAGGGCGACGAACTGACCCTGTCGATCCGGGACGTCCGGACCGGGAAAGTCAGCTCGGGGACGATCCCGCTCAGCGGCCGGGGCGTTCAAGCCGTCGAAATGCCGGACACGCCGGCGCCCGGGGGCGGAGACGATGACGGGGGCGACTCCGGCGGGTCGGTTACGGATGGCGACAGTAAAGGCGGCGCGGGGGACACCAACAACTGCTTCATCGTCTCGGCCGCCCGGAGCGGGATGGAAACCGGCGTGTTGCCGGCGGCCGTGTTTATGGTTTTGGCCGGCGGCCTCTTTTTATTCGAGCGGCGGCGGAAAAAGGCCACCGACGGCAAAACACGCGGCCTGCCGCTTTTTCTGATCGTCGGCCTGACGCTGGCGTCGGCGCTTTTGATGGGCCGGGCGCTGCCGCCGGTCGGCGTTTCCGCCGGTTCGCACACATACTCACTGGAAACGGGCTGGAACGGCGTGGCCCTGCTCTATGAGGATTCCGGGATCGGCTCGGCCGACGAACTGGTCGGGGCGATCACGGGGTGCGATAAAGTCCGGGCGTGGGACCCGCTGACCCAGGCCTACATCACCCACGAGGCAGGCGACGCTTCAGCGGTTTTTCCCTTCGACGCCGACTCGCCTTATTTCGTTCATGCGACCGGAACCACAAGCTGGTCGCCGCCGGGGGAAACGGTCGCATCGCCGATTTTCGATCTCCAGACGACCGCGACCACCAGCGTCAACGCCATCGTTATCTCCCCGTCCCGCATCGACGTGAGAAACGCCGGGGAACTGGCGGCGACCATCCCTTACTGCGAAGCGGTCTGGCGATGGGACGCCGAACAGCAGGGCTACGTGGGCCACCCGAGAGGGACCGGCATCAACAACTTCGCCATTGAGCAGGGCGCGGTCTATTTCGTCAGCGTTACCGACCCCGGAACGTGGCAACAATCCGAACTGCTCGATTATGACCACGACGGGGACGGATTCACGGAAAACGAGGGCGACTGCAACGACGCCGAAGCCGGGGCGTTCCCCGGCGGCGTGGAGGTCTGCGACGACGGGATCGACAACGACTGCGACGGGGCGATTGACTGCGCCGACGACGACTGCGCGGGGGATGCGGCCTGCGACGAGCCGCCGGTCGGCTGCACCGATGCGGATGGCGACGGGTATTATGCCGAAGGCGGGTGCGGGACGGAGGTGGATTGCGACGATTCGGACGAGACCGTTCATCCGGGCGCGGTCGAAATCTGCGGGGACGGCATCGACCAGGATTGCGACGGTGAAGACCCGCCCTGCATTGCCGCAACCCCAGCCGAAGCCGTGCTGACGGAAGCGGATCAAACCATCGACCTGACGATCCAGGGGGGGACGGCGCCTTATTCGGTTTCGGGCGTGGATGGTTCGGTGGCGACCGCCACGCTGGAAGACGGTGTTTTGTCCATTGCGGCGGTGAGCGCCGGAACCACCTCCGCCATCATCACCGACGCCGAATCCAACTCGCTGACCGTGCCCATATCGGTGACCCTTCCTTATACTGTAGATGACGCCGGCAATCGCGTGATGCTGGGTCCCATCGAAAACGCGACGGTGTCCGCATATCGGCTGTCGGATGTTGAAACGCCCATCGAAACGACCACCAGCGGGGAAAAAGGGCGCTTCGACCTGGCCCTGTCGGGCATCGACGACGCGGAGCTGGTTTTGATCACGGCGTCCGGCGGGCTGGACATCGACGCCGATGACGACGGGATGCTGGACCCGACGCCGACGGAATTGAATGGAACTGTTCACGCGCTGGCCGCGGCCGGGGATGTCCGGGCCGGGAAGGTGATGCTGTCCGCGCTTAGCGAGATGGCGTGGCAGTTTACGAAGCATCTTGCAGGGACCACCCATCCCGAAGACATCGAAATCCGGTTGAACGACATCGCGGGAAGTCTTTTCAAGGAACGGTTATCCGATGAAGGCGAAGCCCATGCGGACCTCGCGCGGTTCAATCCCATTGCCCTCCAACACCGGGATCAGCTCAATTTCAATTACGCGGATATGACCGGCGCCGATTCCGTGATCGCCGCCATCCACCAGGGGCTTGGGGAAACCGACCTCCGGGATCGCATTGAAGCGATCACCGGCGCCGCCTTGAGTTTCAACACGGACCTGGACAGCCGGCGCCGATACGCCAGGGTTCGCCTGGTTCCTTCCGGAGAAGGGCAAGTCCAGGCCGATGTCGGCGGCATCCAGTTTGATTCCGGAAATCCAGCCGGAAACGTCTTGTCCGATTTTTACGAGATCGGCCAGACCGTGGTCTTTGAAGCCCAGGCAACGGAGAACACGGCAGTTCATTCCTGGACCGGATGCGACAGCGTTTCACAAGATCAAACCCGATGCGAAATCCTTGTCCGGGAAGACGCCTTTGTCGCGCCGGCGTTTGTTTACAAAGAAACCCTCATCGCCGAAAACGTGGTGGATATGTCCGCCGCGCTGATCACGCCCATTGACGACATCAATTACCGCATCCAGGTCGATCCCGCCGACGCCGAAACCCTGGGCAAGCTGGAAAGCCTTTCCGAAGGGGACGTGATCGTCAGTTCCCAGCCGCCATACTATATTCTGGGCGTGGTTGCCGTCGCCAGACTCGGCGCCGCCGCCGCGTGGGTGGTGGAAACCGAGGCGGTGGCCCTGGAGGACATCATTGAGCAGGGAAGCGCCGTGTTGCGCAAACGGTTGACCCACGCGGATCTGGCTTCGGAAGAAACCGATCTTCGGCGGCGGTCTTCAAGCGCCGACGGCGTCCGGCTGTTGCCGCCGGAAAGACCGGGCGACGACCGATTCCGTTTTGTATTTGGAGAACCGGCCGGCGGCCCATCGGCCAGGGAGGTTGAAAATTCAGTCGGTTTGGGCCACACGTTCACCATCGACGGCGTGGATGTGACGATCAGCGGAGAGCTTGCCGCCATTTTCGATGTGGACTGGGACATCAATTACAGCGGCTGGCGTCTGCGGGATTTGAAATTGATCCCTACCGTTACCTTCAAAGAAGACCTTGAAGTGGAATTCAAAGGAAAAATCAAGCCGGATGACGAAGATGTGTTCAGGGTGAACCTCAGAACCATCCCATTTGCGAAACAGCCGTTCAACATCGGCATTATTCCGGGTTACATCTCTTATGAGGCGGATGTCAATCTCGTGATCAAACCGGAACTGGAATCAAGCGCCTCGGCGCAAGCCGGCTTTACGCAAGAGCTGAAAGGCGGTTTCACCTGGAACGAAAACAGGGGGTTGGATTGGGTCAAGGGTTTCAAGCACTCTTCAAGCGGCGTCAAAGGAAACCTGACGACAAAGCTGAAGACCAAGGTCTATGTCGAAATCGTCCCCAGGGCGGCGGCGTACAGCATTATCGGGCCTGAAATGTCCTTGGACGCGGGCCTTAAATTCGTGGCCGGGGCGGAATTGAACGCTTCCGCCGCCGATGTGACGGAAGAGCTTTTTGCGACAATATCTTTTTTTGCCGCCGCGGATCTGAAAGCGGCGGTAAAGGATTTCGATCAAAAGTTCCTGGAAAAAATTTTCGGCAGGTTCCGGGAGCTTCTCGATGACGCCACCAATATTGAAATCATGGGGGAAAGGGAATGGCCCATCAAGGAGTGGCGGGTTCTTTTTCGGGGCATAGCGGGGCAAAACCCCGGTTTCGAGGTGGGCGGGGACAGAGGGGAGAAGAGCCCGCGGGGGGGACAAACCCACG
>CAZZBE010000240.1:0-7198 GCA_964652715.1 uncultured Desulfobacteraceae bacterium | reverse complement strand
AATGACGGGGGGCGGCGTCTCCCGGCCGGCTTTCGTCAGCTCTTTCAGGAAGGATTCGCCCGCGATTTCCGGCGCGGCCAGGAGGATCGGGCCGTCCGCCGGATCGGCCGCGCCGACCGCCGTCAGGGCCTCCCCGGCGGTCTCCAGGTACCGGGCGTCGAAGCCCGCTTCGGCCAGGCGGACTTCCAGCAAGTTCCCCATGATGGGATCATCGACGACAATGAACACCTTCGCTCGCATATATCCTCCCCGGCATCGGGCCTGAGACAGGCGCACGCCGTCGCACCCGGCGGAACGACGAATCGGAGGAGCGCCCGAGATGGAAAAATAAATAGAGACAATCGGAATATTTGTCAATTAGAATCGCGGCGGCGTCCGGGCGCCGTTCCGCCGGGGCCGCGGCCGAAACCGGCGAACGGTGCATTTTCTCTTTGACAGCGCCGTTTATCTCCCTTATAGTGCCTTATTTTAAGTGCGAAGCCCTTATCCGCCCTCTATATCGACGCGGACCGCCGCCAGGCGGTCTATCCCACGACCGCCCCGCCCACGGGGGTCGAACGCTGTCAGCCTATTTTTTCGCAGGTTGAAAGGGCCGTTTCGCCGGCCGGAATTCAGGATCGCCGCGGTTAATCGTCATGGGCCATAAACCATAAACTTCAGTATGCGCAAGGAGGATATCTGTCTTATGGATCGGAATGGGAAAAAGCTCCACTGCAACGGAAACGACAAACGCTACATCCGACGGCCGTTTCACAGCCCGTCCTACCCCAATCCCCAGTATAAGGGACCGGAGAAGGGCAATGTCAAGGACCGGAAAAAAGGGGGGCGCAAACCCGATGAAATGGAAAAGCTGGCGACCCAGCTGACGGAGACCCTGCCGGTCCTCAAGTCCCTCATCGAAGGGATCGCGGCGGACCATCGCCGGCTGGCTGAGGCCGAGGAACGCCGGGTGGCCGTCGAGGAGCGGAAAGCCGAGGCGTCGGAGGCCATCGCCGGGGCCCTCAAGGAACTCATGGGCGCGGCCGCTTCCGGGCGGATGGCCGGAGTCGTCGCCGGCCGCATCGACGACGCGCCGCCGGAAAAACCGGGAAAGAAAGAAAAGGACAGCGCCATCCGGATCATCAACGACATGCGCCAGGATGGGGCCACCTACCGTCAGATCGCGGCCCGGCTGGATGCGGAGAACATCTCCACCTTTTCCGGCAAGGGCAAATGGCACGCCCAGACGATCCATCGGATCTGTCAGGCGGAAGATCTCTAATCGGCCGCGGCCAGCGAAGAACCGTCCCAAACATCATGTCCCTATCCCCCCAGCAACAGGCGGCCGTGGATTACATCGGCACGCCCACCCTCGTGGTGGCGGGCGCCGGTTCCGGCAAGACCCGGACCCTCACGGCCAAAATCGACCATCTCGTCAGATCCGGTTACGATCCCGAGCGGATCCTGGCCATCACCTTCACCAACAAAGCGGCCGAAGAAATGAAGCGCCGCCTGACCCGGCTCACCGGCGAACCCATCTACCGGTTCCCGTGGGTCCGGACCTACCATTCGGCCTGCCTCCGGATCCTCAAGGCCCACTGCAAAACCCTCGGCTACGATCCGCCGGTTCAGATCTTCGCCGTCCATCAGCAGAAGAAACTGATCCAGGACATCCTGGTGGAGATGAATTACGACAAAAAGCACGCGCCGGCGGTCCAGGCCGGCATCTCCAACGCCAAGAACACCGGCGACCCCCTGGGGTATTTCGACCGGCGGCCCCGGGCCTTTCGGGTTCCCCTGCCCGATGTCTTCGGGCGGTACGAAAAGGCTCTCAAAGCGGCCAACGCCGTCGATTTCGACAATATTCTTTTCATGACCCGGAACCTTTTGCGGGACCATCCGGAGATCCGGAACCGGTACCAGGAGCTGTTCCAGTTCATCCTCTGCGACGAATACCAGGACACCAACGATCTCAACGAAGAGATCACGGGCCTCCTGATGAAAAACGGCAACCTCTTCGCCGTGGGCGACGACTGGCAGTCCATCTACTCCTTCCGGATGAGCAACGTGGACCATTTCCTGTCGTTCTCGCGGAAATACCCCGACGCCCGAATCTTCCGGCTGGAGCAGAATTTCCGGTCGGTGGACGAGATTGTCCAGGTGGCCAACGCCCTCATCGCCGAGAACCAACGGAAGATGGAGAAGCGCTGTTTTTCCGAACTCCAGGGCGGGGTCATCGAGATCCACGAGTTTTATACCGACCGGGAAGAGGCCGACTGGACGGCCCGGAAGATCGAAAGCCTCCACGGAATGGGCATTCCCCTAAACAGCATGGCCGTCCTCTACCGGACGAAATTCTGCTCCCTCTCCTTCGAGCAGTCCTTCCGAAAGTTCGGCATCCCCTACCGGATGCTGGGGGGAAAGGGGTTTTTCGAGCGGCGGGAGATCCTCGACCTCAACGCCTACCTGGCCGCGGCGGTCTTCGACAAGGACGACGCCTCCTTCGAGCGGATCGTCAACGTCCCCAAGCGGGGCATCGGGCCGGGGACGGTCAAAAAGCTCAACGGCATGCGGGAGGGCGGCATGAGCCTGCAAGGGGCCGTCCTGAAAGCCCTGGAGAAAAAGGTCCTGACGCCCAAGATCTACAACGGCCTCAAGGGCGTGATGGATCTCCTGGCCGACATCCGTTCCATGCCGCCGGACGACGCCCTCCGGGAGGTCGTGGCCCGGACCGATTATATGGAGTACATGCACGGATACAGCAGCGGCGACAGCGACGTGATCGCCCGGCGGGAAAACATCGAGCAGCTCCTCTACGCCGCGGCCCGGCAGGAAACCCTCGTCGATTACCTGGAGGAGGCGGCCCTGATCCGGGAGGACCGGGACGAGGAAGAAGAGGACGGGCCCGGCGGGGTCAACCTTTCCACGGTCCACGCCGCCAAGGGGCTGGAGTTCAATGTCGTCTTTGTCGTCGCCTGCGAAGAGTCGCTCTTTCCCCACTGGCGGTCCATGGAATCCCCGGCCGAACTGGAGGAAGAGCGCCGGCTCATGTACGTCTCCATGACCCGGAGCGAACGGTATCTCTACCTGAGCAGCGCGGGGAGCCGGAAAGGAAATTACAACCGGCGCAGCCGGTTTCTGGACGAGGTCGAAGCGCTGCTGTCGCCATGAACCAATCCCTTTTGATCCTCCTTCTGATGTGCATCGGCGCCGTGGTCTACGGCATCTGCCGGATCGCGCTGATCATCGCCAGAAGCTGCCGGCGGGAATCCCGGTTTCTCGGGGACGCGGATTTGCAGGTGCTGCTGGCCAGCTACCAGTACGGCAAGGCGGGGGAAGCGGCCCGGCAAAACACCGCCGCCCACGCGGCATCGGCCCCCAAGGCGGCGGCGCCGTCCAAAACCGACGCCCGTCGCCGGCCCGTCCGGCGCGCCTCCCGGCGGATCGATGCCGCCGCCGTTATCCGCCGCGACCGTTCAAAGCGATCCAGAGAGACGCGGCGTTTCCGGCCAGCAGAAAAACGACGATCCGTAAGGCCGAGAGCGGTCCGTACAGGGGCATCAGAAAAAAGGCGGCGAGGGCGGCGATGACCGCGGAGCCGCCCAGGTCCAGCGCATAAAGTCCCCCCCCGATGGACGCCGGCGCGGCGCCGTCCCCGGCGAGACTTTCCAGGGCCATGGCGAAGTGACCCCCGGCCAGGATCCCGCCCAGGACCGAGAGCACGGAAAAGACCGCCCCGAGCCCGGCGGCCGACAGGTTCCCGGGCCATCCATGGAGCCCCGCCAGGGTCGCTGTCAACAATAAGGCGTAAAGACACAACCCCATCTGAACCCAAACCAGCAGAGAACCCGGCGGCCGGCCCGTCTTCCGGAGACGGGGGATCAGGGCCGCGCCCAGGGCCAGACCGGCCATGAAAAGCGAGATGATCAGGGCCATCTGGCGGTAGACGTAGCCGGCCAGAATCTGAAATCCGATGAGCAGCGCCATCTGGCACACGATGGCGGTTCCGCCCGCCAGAAAGACCGCCGAGCCCGCCCAGAAGCCGCGGCGGGTCCGAAATGTCAGCGACAATCCGATGAATCCCGCCGCCAGGGCGGCCGCGCCCGCCCAGACCCATCCCCTTCCGAGTCCCGACGCCGCCAGGAAAACATCCTTAAAGCCGGTGTGAAGCTGCGCTCCCCAGAGGGTGAGGCTGTAAAAATAGCAGACGGGCCGGAAATCCCGGTTGATCCGGGGTCCTTCCGCCGTCCCGGCCGCTTCCGACATGACCGATTGAAAATAATCGCGCCTGAAGGGGTCCAGCAGATCCCGCACATGGAACTCCCGCAGATGGCGCAGCTCAAGTCGCCGCTTCCCCATCCGTTCAGCCAAAAGGCCGGGATCGGTCACAAAAACCGTCTCCTCCCCGCCGGCCAGAAACCGGGCGTTCTCCCCCGGAAACAGGATCGTCTTGGGAAAGACCGCTTTGAGCGTGGCGTCCACGGACCCCAGGAACCGGGCCTGGGCCGGTCCCACCATGTCCGGGGTCGAGGAGACGGAAAAGGAGAAGATGCCGCCGGCGGCGAGGCGACGACGAACGGCCTCATAAAACTCCACGGTATAGAAGCGATTCATCTCCGCGTTCATGGGATCGCCCACATTCAGGAGAATCACATCGTAACGCCGGCTGCCGGCGCGAATGAAAACGGCCGGGTCCTGGTGGAAAAGGCGGACCCGGGGATCGTCCAGGGCCGCATGGACCTGCCGGGGCAGATGATCCCTGACCATGCGGACCAGTTCGGGGTCCGGTTCCACGTAATCGACCCGGACCACCGAGGAATGTTTCAGGATTTCGCCGGCCAGCCCCGCCGCGCCGCCGCCCGCCAGCAACACGGTCTTCGGCGCCGGGTGTTCCAGCATGACCGGATGAACGGCGGTCTCGGCCAACCGCGGGTCCGGGGCTGAAAAGAGCCACAGGCCGTTGGCAAAGACCGTGTAGAGGTCGGCGTCCTTGACCATCGCCAGATTGTGATAGGGCGTGTCCCGGACGGCGACGACATCCGGCCCCCACTGCCAGCGCCGGCTCGCGGATTCCACGTCCGGCAGCGTGAAAATCCCCCCCGCGATGGTCGCGATGGCGGCGAACCAGACGCCGAGGGCCATGCGGCCCCCGGACCCCGCGTTCCGGAACAACGCGGCTGAACAGAGAAGGACGAAGGCGGCCGCCCCCAGGGCGCAGCCCAGCGCTGGAAAATGGGGCAGCAACAGGAAATAAAAGAGAATGCCCGAGGCGGCGGCGCCCAAAGCCTCCCCCAGATAGACGCCCAATGCGCGGCCGGGAGACGCCGTTGACGCGGATCGGGCCTGGACCGACCAGCAGAAGGAAAAGAGGAAACCGGACAGCGCGCAGAAAGGCCCGGTGGCGGCAAAGGAGATGGCGACCATGGTCAAAGGCGGGAGGATCTCGCCGGGCCCCACCCCCCAAAGAAGACGGCCGGCCCGGATGAGAAGGATGCTGGCCGGCAGCAACAGCGCCAGACCGGCCAGGGGGATGACCAGAAGCGCGGGCTTCGGGGGAAACCGATCCGCTATGCGGCTTCCGGCCCCGCTGCCCAGGGCGGTCCATACGAGCCAGGCGGCGAAGATCCACCCGGTGGAGAGTTCGTTCCCGTAGAAAATCACCAGCAGCTCCCGGACCATGAGGATCTGGCCCAGGGCGCCGGTGAAGCCGGCGAGGGCGACGGCGAGGAAGGGAAGAGGCGGCGTCGCGGGCCGACGGTTCGGATCGAACCTGGGCAATCCGGGGAACTGGCCCCTACAGACTCCTGCCCCTACTCCTTCACGGTCCATGGAAACCAAGGGATCAACCTTTTTTTCAAACCTCCCCCTCCCCGACCCACGCCATGCCCGCCGCGGAAAGCCTTGCCGCGACCGGTCTCCCCGGATAGATTCCCTGTTTTTCCACCTGCCCGGGGTCGATTTGAACGGACAGGCTGATGTCTGAAAAACGGGTGGTCGCGAGTAAGCAGGGCGTCTTTGTTTTCGGTTTCAGACGGAGACCGGCGAGGGTTCCCCTGAGGCAACGCGGATCGTTTTGGAAAACGGACCCCGACCCAAGCGTGATCGCCCCGGGCGGGACGGTCAACACCGCATCGGCCGACGGCGGTTCGGGCACAACCAAACGCTGCCCATCCGAAAGCCGCTTCCCCCACACTCCATCCGCCCCTTTCTCCCAGGGCCCGTAAACGATGTTCATGGCCGAAGACCCCAACGGCCGGCCTCTAAACAGGTGGATCACATCGTCGCACACCTCGTGCAGCCATTCCCGGTCATGGCTGGCGATGACCAGCGTCGTTCCCCATTCTTTACGGGCATTTAACGCCGCCTCTCGGATCATCTGCGCGCTGGCGCCGTCGACGCCGGCGGTGGGCTCGTCCAGGAGCAGGACTTCGGGTTTCAGCGTCAGGCGAGCGGCCAGGGCCACCCGCTGGGCTTCGCCGCCGGAGAGTTCGTTCCATTTGCGGTGCATGAAGGCGTCCGGATCGAGGCCCACCATGCAAAGGGCGTCCGCCACCTGGGAGCGGAAATTTTTCCGGCCGTGTCGGATGCGCAGGCCGTAAGCGATGTTGTCGAAAACCGACCGTTTGAGCAGGTAAGGTTCCTGGGTAAGGAGCGTGACCTGGAATCGGACGCCGTCGGAAAAAGGCGCCTCGGGTTTTCCGTTGAATCGGATTTGTCCCTGGCTGGGGCGGTCCACGAAGGCCAGGAGCTTTAACAGGGTGCTTTTGCCGGAACCGTTGGGACCGACCAGCCCGAGGATGGCGGCTTTATCCACGGAAAACCCGTCCAATTGGAGCACGGGCCGCCCATTATAGTGATGAACGAGGTTCTCGATCCGATAGATTGACGTGTTCATCTAACTTGCCGTCAAGGTATTTGTGGATGATGCTGGAAACAAACGCCTGATATGGAATGCCTTCTTTCAACGCTCTCATTTTTAATCGATTAATATCTCGTTTCGAGAGGCAGATGTCCATTTTTTCAGAACCTGAAAGGGTCGATTTGGCGGCGGATTCCGCTTTTTTTTTCTCTTCTTCAAAATTTTCAACTCGTTTCCATTCGCCTCGCTCCACCGATTCGATCAGGTCTTTTTCCTCTTCATCCAAATATTTAAAATGATTGTTCATAAATCACCTGTTGAAATACAATTTCGTGTATTTCCTGCTGGGATAAATGGTTT
>CAZZBE010000239.1:0-7226 GCA_964652715.1 uncultured Desulfobacteraceae bacterium | reverse complement strand
GCCATCGAACGGCTGGGAGTGAGCGTGAAGTATGCGATGGATCGGTTGAGGAAGTGATGACGGGCGGCACGATGGAATGCACGGTGAAACCGGAAGAACCTTTTTCCAACCTTTTCGCGTCGGGCTCACGTTGGCTGAGGGCGGATTTTCACCTCCATACGGAGAGCGATGGACAATTCCTTGCCGTCCCGGAAGGTGTCTCTTTCAAGAAACGATGGGTAGGGCGTTTGGAGGAAAAAGATATTCGTCTTGGGATTGTCGCTAACCACAATAAATTTATATTGGACGAATATAAAACGCTGCGAAAAGAAGCTCGGAAGAAGGGAATATGCATATTGCCTGGAGTGGAGTTGTGCGTTCAGGGTGGTAAACGGGGCGTGCATGTCCTGATTGTTTTCGATCCGGAAAGCTGGGTTTTTAACAGGGAAAATACCGATTTTATCAATCGTTTCCTCGACAACGCTTTTTCGCATGTTGCAAACCGGGAAACCGACGACGCGGCGTGCGACTGGACCCTTTCCCAGGCGCTTAAGAAATTGGAAGATCATCGAAATCATCGGCGGGATTCTTTTGTCGTGCTCGTCCATGTCGATGACGATAAGGGCGTTTTCAAGGAATTGGGTTCGGGTTTGAGGTCGCATTTTAACGCGCTTTTTAAGGCGTCCGTATTGGCGGTTCAAAAATCCCGTTCCCGAGACAACTGGAACAATCTTCACCAATGGGTCGGGGACGACTGGAAACCAGCCATGGTCGAAGGGTCCGACTGCAAATCGCTTGAAACCGTTGGCAAAGCGCAGGTCCAGGGGGAGGGCGGGAAAAGGTGTTTTATCAAGCTTGGCGCATTTTCGTTTCAGGCCGTCAGATTGGCCCTGCTGATGAAGGAACAGCGGATATCCGAAGCCCAACCCGCCCCGGTTTCCGGGTACATTGGCGGGATGTCCTTCACGGGCGGCCTTTTGGGAGGCCAGACGCTTTGTTTTAATCCGGATATGAACAATTTCATCGGGATCAGGGGAAGCGGAAAGTCATCGATCCTTGAATGCCTGCGCTATTTGTTGAATATCGATGTGCCCCATTTCGACGACAACGTAGATTACAAGGAGGGATTGGTCAGACAAACCCTTGGAAGTGGCGGAAAAGTTTCTGTTGAAGTGATTACCGGAGATAAGAAAACATATCGGTTTGAACGCATTTTGGGCGATTCGCCGCTTGTGTCCCGGGACGGGGAAATCATTCCCAACCTCCGCCCCCAATCATTGTTAAAGACTCGGTATTTTGGTCAAAAGGAATTGGCCAAGTTTAGCGAAAAACGTTTCGCAAGGGATTTGGTCGATCGATTCGCCGTACAGAACAGCGTGAAGAAAGAAGAGATCGAACGGCTCCGGCATCGGATCGAGCAGCGCTTGGTCGCGATTACTCAAGATAAGAAACACCTCGCTAAAATTGATGAGGTGAAAGCCGAGCTTGCCGAGGTAGAAGAGTCGCTTCAGAAATTCGAGGAAGAAAATCTCCAGGAAAAATTGAAAGCCCAGATCGCTCTGGAAAACTATGTTAAAGATGGCGCGGACATTGTTTCGTTTCAAGACGATACCATTGCATCTCTTCTCCGGTGGCTTGAGGATTATGAGTCTCCGATCAAAAAACGTATGTCGCGTGTGTCTTCTCAGGAAAATGAGGCGTTTAGGGCGGTAGTGGATGGAATGAAACGATTCGCCGCAAGTTTCGATAAACTCCACGGCCTCCTGCGTGAATTGGAAAACGCAAGGGACGACACCAAAACAGCGCAAAACCGCTTGAGAGAGTTTTTCGATTCCAAAAAAGAGGCGTTTGCGGAAATCCGGAGAACCTTAAAGGTGGAGGGCGATTTAAATCCTGATACCTATGTAGAGCTTACCAAGAAAAAACGGATCTTGAGCGCGAAACTCAGCGAACTTAAAAACATCGAAAGTAAAAGAGATAAGGCTCAAGGAGAATTGCTCAAGGATCTTTTATCCTTACAGTTGCTTTGGCACGCGGATTTTCAGGAGCGCAATCAGGAAGTGGCAAAACTCAATAACAGTTCTGACGAGATATCCGTGAAGCTCGACTTCAAAAAAGACGAGGCCGCCTTCGTGGAGCACCTCAACGCTCTGACCAGCGGCATTCAACGGCGAACGCTGGATAAGGTATGCAGCGTATTTCCCGACGGCGTGGAGCTTTACCGTGATCTTTCCAGCGATGCCGAACGTCTGAAAACCGAAGCAGGGCTGAACACTGGCCAAATCGATCGATTGCGTGAGTCATTAACTGAACATCCAAAAAGCATTATTACCTATTGCCCGCCGGATACTGTCAAAATTCTCTACAAAGGAAAGCCGTTGCATGAGCATTCGATTGGGCAGCGGGCCACCGCGTTGATGCTCTTCCTCCTCGGTCAGAAAGATTTTGATCTTTTAATCATCGATCAACCGGAAGATGACCTTGACAACCAGACCATTTATACCGAAGTGATCAAGCGCCTTCTCGATCTGAAAGGGCAGTGTCAGATCATATTCGCGACCCATAGCCCGAATATTCCGGTTCTAGGAGACGCCGAGAGGATCTTCCGGTGCGAGTTCGCGCCGGGAGGGATCCGTATAGTGTCCGGTTCAATCGATAATTCGGCCGTGCAGGATGAAGTGGTCGCCGTGATGGAAGGCGGCGTGGATGCTTTCAGAAAACGTCAACGAATCTACGAAGCATGGAATCATTAGATCTTTTAGACATCATCGCCCTCGGGGAAACTTCGACGGTTCAGTTTAAACGAATCCTGGATAGTCCGGATAAGCTGGCCGCCGAGATGTGCGCTTTCGCCAATTCGGAGGGCGGGAGAATCCTTTTCGGCGTCGAAGACGACGGTTCCATTACAGGATTGAAGCCGGAGGAGGTCCGGGATCTGAATTCACGGGTCGCCAATGTTGCATCGGACAAGATCCGCGAGCCGCTTTTTCCCAGCTCGGAAGTCGTCAAAGTCGAAGGAAAAAATATTCTCGTCGTTGCGGTTCCGGAAAGTTTTTCCAAGCCGCATTTCGACACGGCGGGCGCGATTTGGGTGAAGAATATGGGGGATAAGCGGCGGGTTACTTCGCGAGAGGAACTGCGCCGCATTTTCCAGGACAGCCATGTTTTTTATGCCGACGAACAACCGATTCAGCGAACCTCTATAGCGGATATGGACCGGGAATCCTTCGAAAGGTTTTATGCCAGGGAGTATGGCGAGGCCATAGATCCAACAGCAACCCCTCACGCGCGCCTTTTGGAAAATTTGAACCTCGCCAGAAAGGAAAAGCTAACCTTGGCCGGCCTGCTTTTTTTTGGGAAGAACCCCGAGAGGTTCAGGCCGGAGCTGATGACCAAGGCGGTTGCTTTTCCGGGGACAGATCCCGCGGACAGTCACTACCTTGACAGTGAAGATCTTGCGGGAACTTTACCGCGGCAACTGGCTATATCTAAAGCGTTTATTCTTCGGAACCTAAGAAAACAACAGATGAATCAGTCTTTCAATACTGAAGGCATCCCTGAAATACCGCCTGAGTCATTAGAAGAATTGCTGGTCAACATGCTCATACACCGCAACTATTTCGTCTCGGCCCCTCAGAAAATTTTTGTCTTTACGGATCGCATAGAGCTTCACTCGCCCGGCGCACTTCCGAATGCATTGACACTGGAGCAAGTAAAGGCGGGAAATTCTATCCCTCGCAACCCGATTTTGCATGGGCTCGGCTCAAAGCTCATGCCCTACCGGGGCATTGGCACGGGCATCCGGCGAGCCCTCAAATATTATCCCGCGATCGAGTTTTTCAACGATGAACAAGAAAATCGCTTTCGGGTAGTTATTCAAAGGCCTTCATAGCGGCGTTTGAGTGGGAAAGGAGAAAACAATGGACATCCCCGACGGCAAACCCCGATATTTCGATGACGATGGCAACGAGTTGAACCCCGATCTCGTGCCGAAACCCTTTATGTGCATCGCTTGCGCCAAGGACGACGATCCGAATGAGGAGATGCTTTGCAATCTCAATCGGCTTGACCAGCGGGATGAAGAGGAGTTTGGTTGCGCGGCTTTCGAGCCGAAGGATTAGTTGGTTTCTATGAGCCCGAACGCGCCTTGGCGATATTCAACGCCAAAACGCTCCCCACGATCAACAGACTCCCGACCAAGAACCGCCACCCCACCGGATCATTGAGAAAAGCGATGCCGATCATGGCCGTGAAGACCACTTCCATGGACATGAACACGCCGCCTTCCAGGCTGGTGCAGTAGAAAAAGCCGTGGTTCATGAGCAGTTGGGCGGTGAGGGCCGTCAGCACGATGCCGCCGCAGATGGCCAGTTGATCCGGGGGCCAGGGGAGAACCGGGCCGGACGCGTAGGCCGGGAAGGTGACCATCATCCCCATGGCGCACAGGTAGAGATAGATGACCGCCGGGCCGTTTTTGGCCCGCAGGGCCTTGATGAGGGTGACGGTCAGCCCGGCGAACAGCGCCCCCAACACGCCGAAAACCTGCCCCATCAGGCCGCCCCCCACCTGGAAATCGAACAGGATCATCACCCCGGTCATGACGGCGACGATGCAGACGATCCCTACGGGCGTTACCCGCTCGCCGAAGATTAAAAACGAGAAGATGGCCGCATAGGCCGGGAACGAAAAGAACAAAACCATGGCCGTGGAGACCGGCAGCAGGCGGATGGCCCCGTAAAGCAGCACCAGCGCGATGGATCCGGTGCAGCCCCGGACCATCAACAGCGGGATGTTGTAGCCCCTGAAGGGGTTCCCGGCGCGGCCCAGAAAAGCGGTGAGGATGACGAACCCGCCGAAAAACCGGTAGAAGGCGAGGTCCCACACCCGGAACTCCGGCCCGACGATCTTGACCAGGATGTTCATGATGGTAAAAGACATGGCCGCCCCGAGCATCAGCAGCGGCCCGGCGGCGGATCGATAAAAACGAATGGCGAATGCGGTCATGGCGATCTCTCCAGTTGAAAACTGGTGGAGGGTTCTATTGGATCGGCCGGACCGTGTCAAGGCGGAAAAACGGCGTAAAACTCAATATCAGGGAAGGCGGCGACGATGAAAGAGACCACCATGGACCGACTGATCGAGCGCTATGACGCCCTGCTTTTCGACGCGATGGGCGTTCTGGTTCACCGGGAGGGACCCCTTCCAGGCGCCCCGGAACTGATCGACGGCCTCAACGACCGGGGAAAACCCTACTACGTGTTGACCAACGACGCGTCGAAACTGGCGACGACCCTGGCGAACCGGTTCCAGAGGTTCGGCCTGGACATCGACCCGGATCGGATCATCACTTCCGGAAGCCTTCTGAAGGACCACTTTCAGGACCAAAAGCTGGACGGCGCCCGGTGCGTGGTGCTCGGCCCGCCGGACAGCGCGCAGTACGTCGCCGAAGCCGGCGGGGAGCTGGTGAAACCCGGCGTGGATTTCGACGTCCTGGTGATCGGCGACGAAGAGGGGTATCCCTTTCTCGAAACCATGGACGCCGTCCTGACGTCGCTGTTTAAAAAGACCGACCGGGGAGACGCCTTCCACCTCATCGTGCCCAATCCCGATTTGATCTACCCGAAATCCGACGCCAGCTTTGGGTTTGCCTCCGGGACCCTGGCCGCCATGTTCGAATCGGCCCTCCGATATCGTTATCCCCATGGCCAGGAATGGCGGTGTGCGCGTCTGGGCAAGCCCCATGCGCCGATTTTCAACGCCGCCGCGGCAAAGAGCGGCACGCGGCATATGGTGATGATCGGCGATGGGCTTGAAACGGACATCCGGGGGGCCAACGCCGCCGGACTCGATTCGGCCCTGGCGGCCACCGGGGTCACCGGCGCGGCCCCGGCCGAACTCCCCGAAGAAATCCGTCCCACTTACTTTCTGACGTCCCTGTCGATCGGTTCTTGACATATCCATTCATTTTCTGTAGCTGTACTAAAATATTGAACGGAAGCATCTGTTCGAGCCTTCCCGAACCCGAACCCACAGCCCCAGAAAGCCGGTTTTCATGAGCCGATCCAGTTTTCCGCGGAACCCGGAGTTTTTTAGATGGCTTCAGGGGATCCGACACGATCTCCACAAGCACCCCGAGATCTCCGGCCAGGAGTTGCGCACCACAGAGGTTATCGCCGACGCCCTCGAGGATATGGGCGCAGCCGTCCAGCGGATTCCCCTCATGACCGGCCTTGTCGGATTGATCCGGGGAACCGGGGACGGCCCGGTCATCGGCCTCCGGGCGGACATCGACGCCCTCCCGGTTCAGGAACTCTCGGAGACCGCCTACGCATCCGAGAACGACGGCGTCATGCACGCCTGCGGCCACGACGCCAACACCGCCATCATGCTCGGCGTGGCCAAAAAGGTCATCGACGCCGGCTTCATGAGCGACCGGAAGGGGCACGTCAAATTCTTCTTCCAGCCCTCAGAAGAACGCGGCCTCGGCGCCCGGGCCATGATCGACCAGGGCGTTCTGGAAAACCCCCATGTGGACCGGATCATCGCCGGCCACATGTCGCCGGACCTGACCGTGGGTTCCGCCGGGGTCTTCCGGGGGAAAGGGTACGCCTCGGCGGACCGGTTCTCCCTGGCCGTCACCGGCAAAGGCGCCCACGGGGCCCGACCCGAGGAGGGCAACGACCCCATCGTGGCCGCATCGGCCTTTGTCCAGCACGTCCAGACCATCGTCAGCCGCAACATCAAGCCCACCGAATCCGCGGTGGTCACCGTGGGGACCTTCTCCGCCCCCGGCGCCGCCAACGTCATCCCGGAATCCGCCCATCTGGAGGGCTCCATCCGGGCCCTCACCGAGGAGATCCGCCGGACGGTGTTCGACCGGCTCCAGGACATCGTCCTGGGACTGGAAAAGACCTTCAACGTCCGCTGCGATTTCAAGATCAACGAAGGCGTGCCGGTGCTGACCAACGATATCGGCGTGGCCGATGCGCTGTATGGGGCGAGCGCCGCGGTGCTGGGGGAAGAAAACGCCCACTACCTTCCGCCCATCATGGGCTCCGAAGATTTTTCCTACTTCACCCTGGAGCGACCCAGCGCCATCATGCGGCTGGGCTGTTCCAACAAGGAAAAGGGGATTTTCAGTCCCCTCCACTCCCCCTGGTTCGACATCGACGAGACGGTGCTGGAGATCGGCGTGGAAATCTTTTACGAAACACTGAAACGGTTTTTCGAGAACGAATGACGCTGCT
>CAZZBE010000238.1:0-7229 GCA_964652715.1 uncultured Desulfobacteraceae bacterium | reverse complement strand
CCTTAGAGGAGAGAAAAGAGACGGTTATGCTTGCTGAATATATAAAAGATAAAGGTAAGGAAGGAAGGAAGGGAGGAAGGAATGCGGCAGGCTGTCGTGGCGGTCCTCAACACGAAATTTGGTTCGGTTCCTCTTGAAATTTCTGAAAAGATTGGCTCTACGACAGATTTGGCTGAATTGGAAACGATGCTGAAACGGGGCGCTATGGCGAGTTCTTTGTCGGATTTTGCAAATGTTGTTCAGAATTGATCAATAAAAGCGGCGTCTGACAGACCGGGGCTTTCGCTGGACATGCCGATTTTGTTTGAATTCGAGAGAAGGCAATTGCTGTTGTGGCTGGTGGAATTTCAGGAGGACAAAAGCAAATTTTCGATTTACAAGGTTTTGCGTTACGCCACCGACATGGCCGAGGCCCATCCCCAGGCGCTGGTGGTTCCCGTGGTGTTGTTTACGGACCGGAAGCGGTGGCGAAAGAACGTAAAGCGACAACTTGATTTCCGGATGGGCCGCAGGGTTTTCTTGTGTTTCGAATTTCTGTTCGTTAAGCTGTCTGACTATGACGTGCGGGATTGTTTTCACTCGAAAAACCAGCTGGTTAAAATTTTGGGCCTTGATCAAAATCCCGGCCAAAAAGGGCGATCACAAGGATCGCCCCTACGGCGCAACCCGGCGATTTCGGCAGGGGCGAACCTTGTGTTCGCCCCAAAATGGCCGAAAGAATGATCAAGGCCAAATTTTGTGCCGAAAATGGACTCCCCGCCGGACATGCGCGTCGAGGTGATCCTGCGGGCGTATAAAGGGCTGTTTGAATCGGCGTCGGCGGCTTTTTTCGAGAAATTACAACCTTCTTGAGCAGAGAAAGGGAACGGTCCTGTTTGTTGGACATCTTAGGGATAAAAGGCGGCGGATCCGGCGGTTCTTGTCGAGCGGGGAAAAGTGGTAAAAGATAGAAAAATCCGGGAATAGGTTGGAGCTGATTAATGGGTAGCGAGGAAAAAGGCGGTTGCCGTTTCGCCGGCAAACGGGTGGCCATTTTCGGTCCGTGTTTCCGGGAAAAAAGTCCTGCCCACGGCGGCATCACCACCAATCTGTTTAACCTGGCCAACGAATTCAAGCAACGGGGCGTGGATGTGGAAATCATCGCGTTTCCGCCCAAAAATACATTGCTGTCCACCCCCCGACTTGCTTCCGATATCCGGGTGGTTGCATTTAAGGCCAAACACAAAAGCGGTCAATTGATGAAGCTGTCGGGGTACCTGAATGCATCGCGGCCGGATGCCCTGTTCGCGGCGGGGCACCGTTACAATCTGTTGGCTGCGTGGTCCAGGCGGATAAGGGGCGGTGCAACCCGGGTGGTGTTGAGTGTTCGCAACAATGTTTCCAGTGGGCTTGAAGGGGAAAATATGATCAACACATGGCTTCGCTGGCGGTCGATTTCGCGTTTCTATCCATGGGCCGACGGCATTTCGGCCGTATCCCGGGGCGTGGCCGACGATCTGACGGCGCACACGCGAATTCGCCCGGAGCAGGTTAAGACACTGTTTAACCCGGTGGTGACGCCCCTTCTGTTCGAGCGGGCGCAGGTTCCCCCCGAACACCCCTGGTTTCTGCCGGATGAACCGCCGGTCATCCTCGGCATCGGCCGGTTGGAACGCCAGAAGGATTTCGGGACCCTGATTCAGGCGTTTGCCCAGGTCCGGCGCCAGCAGGACTGCCGGCTCATGATTCTGGGGGAAGGCCCCCTTCGTTCCCAACTGGAAGCCCTCGCAGCAGACCTCGGACTCAAAGAGGACGTGGCGTTGCCCGGGTTTGTGGAAAATCCTTACGCATATCTGCTGCGGGCCGGTCTCTTTGTGCTCTCTTCCCTTTTTGAGGGACTGCCGACGGCCTTGATCGAAGCGATGGCGTTGAAGGTTCCGGTTGTGGCGAGCGACTGCCCCAGCGGCCCCCGGGAGATTCTGGATGAGGGGCGATACGGGCCTTTGGTCCCCATGGGCGATGCAACGGCGCTGGCGGCGGCGATGCTGAAAGCGCTAAAGGCGCCCCCTGATCCAACCGCGCTCCAGAGGAGGGCCGCCCGTTTCGGCGGCGATAGGGTCATCGACGCCTATTTGCGGTACCTGCTCGCCCCCAACGCCATGGGACCCCAAGCCTAGGCGATGGGAGGAAACTGAGCATTCAATGGGCAATGTCGTTTAGATGGAATCCCGCATGCCTTATTCCTTTTCGGTGGTCATTCCCACCTTCAACCGGGCGCACCTGCTGCTCAGAGCCCTACGCAGCATTGAGGCCCAGACTTGCCGGGATTTTGAAGTCGTTATCGTTGATGATGGCTCAACGGACAACACATTCGATTTAATATCGGAGTGGCGGGAAGCAGTCGATTTTCCAGTGCGGTACCTTAGACAACCCAACCAGGGCAAACATGTTGCCCTCAATACCGCTGTCTGTCATGCTAAAGGGTTTTTCATTACGGTTTTGGATTCGGATGATGAACTAACGCCGGAGTCCCTGGACCGGCTGCTCTATCACTGGCACAGGATTCCAGAGGCAGAACGGGATGGATTCGTGGGTGTGGAAGCCCTCTCTTACGACATGGCCAGGGATAAAGTCTCAGGAAAACCGTTTCCCGAAGACGTGATGGATGCCGACTACTTAGAAATGGAAAAAGTCCATCGCGTTGGCGGCGAGAAAAGGGGCATGAAGCGGGTGGACGTGCTGCTAAGGTTCCCGTTTCCAGTGTTTCCAGGGGAACGGTATTTGCGGCCGTCTCTGGTCTGGAAACGGATCGCGAGGGAATATCGAACCCTGTACGTCAACGAAGTGGTCCAGCGAAACGAATACCAGCGGGGCGGCCTGACCTCCGACCGGTTTCGTCTTCGAATGGGAAATCCCAGAGGCTTTCAGCTCTATTTCCAGGATGAAATCACCCTTCATGCGGCCCGGAACACCCGATGGGCGTTGATCAATGCCTACGCCAAATTTGTGCGGTATTCCCTCCATGCCGGCATGGGGTTCCGGCAACAGGCGAAGATCGCGCCGCGGAAGTCCCTTTGGCTGATCGGTTTGATTTCCGGAACGGTCGGCTGGATGCGGGATCATATCAAAGCTTTCTACAGGAGACGCTATGCCGATGACGCCCGACCCTGACGGTCATCGCTGCCTGGTAATGGCGGAGATCGCCCAGGCCCACGACGGCAGTTTGGGCACGGCCCATGCCTTCATCGACGCGGTGGCCGACGCCGGCGCCGACGCCGTGAAATTTCAAACTCACATCGCCCGGGCCGAATCCACCCGCCAGGAGCCTTGGCGGGTCAAGTTCAGTTATCAGGACGCCACGCGCTACGACTACTGGCGGCGGATGGAATTCACGGAAGATCAATGGCGCGGCCTCAAACGCCATGCGGAGGAACGGGAGTTGTTTTTTCTCAGTTCTCCCTTTTCCATTGAAGCGGTCGACCTGTTGAGCCGGGTCGGCGTGGCCGCATGGAAAATCGCTTCGGGGGAAGTGAGCAGCGCCGATCTGTTTGCACGCATCGCCGAAACGCGGCTGCCGGTGCTGCTGTCCACCGGCATGAGCGCGATGGCGGAAATCGACGATGCCGTGGCGCGAATCCGGGGCGCGGATCTCCCCCTCACGGTGTTCCAATGCACGACCCTGTATCCGACGCCGCCGGAAAAGGTCGGTTTGAACCTGTTGACCCTTTTCCGGGACCGATACGGTTGCGCCGTGGGCCTTTCCGACCATTCGGGAACTGTTTTCCCCTCCCTGGCGGCCGCTGCGCTGGGCGCGGAGATCGTGGAGGTCCATGTGACCTTCAGCCGCCGGATGTTCGGCCCCGACGCGCCCGCCTCGGTGACCATTTCGGAATTGGCGCAGCTGGTTGAGGGCGTCCGCTTCACCGAGAAAATGCACGCCCATCCCCTGGAAAAAGACCGGATCGCGGCGGAACTGGCGCCGGTGAGGGCGCTGTTCACCAAAAGCCTGGCCCTCCGGGAGGATCTGCCGACGGGAACCATCCTGCAACGATCCCATTTGACCGCCAAAAAGCCCGGAAGCGGCATTTCTCCGGAGCGCATTGACGAAATCGTCGGGCACAGGCTGGTGCGGGATGTTTCGACACAGGACCTGTTGCGTGTTGACGATATGGAATCCGTTGATGTCAGGGACGACGGGTGAACAAAGACGTCATCGGACAGATCCGATGTTTTAGCGGTTTTCCCTTTCCAGCAGCCAGTCCGCCAGTTCCAGTTCAAAGGGATCGTCGATATTCACCACGGGACGGTCGATGACGACGGCCGCGGCGTCGGCGTCGATGATCCGTCCCTTTTCGACCACCTGTTCGCGGGTTGCGGCGTAACAGATCCCGTTGCGGTGATAATATCGAGGGATGCCCTGGCGAAGGCTGTGTTTTGCGCCGTCCCGGATGTAGAATCCGATGACGCCTTTTTCCGAAATCGTGAGGGTTTTGTGCGGGGAATAATGGGCCGGGGTCGGGCTGACGGTTGCGGCGGCGGGATGGCCGCCGTCCATGAGCGTCCGCACGGTGCGTTCGACATCTTCGGGCCGCCGTAGAGGGCTGGTCGGTTCGAGGAACACCGACAGGTCGAAACGCCGGCCGTAATGGGCTTCGCAGGCCAGCCAGGCATGACGCCAGACATCCACGGCGAGGGCAACGTCGCCTGAAAGGGCTTCCGGTCGCATGAAGGGAACGTCCAGCCCGTGCCGCCGGCCTTCCGCCGCGATCTCTTCGTCGTCTGTGGAAAGGACGGCCCTGTCTATCCAGGGCAACGACGTTGCCGTCCGCGCGGCGCGGGCCACCAGGGACACCCCCCCGGCGGACCGGAGGTTTTTTCGGGGGATGCCTTTGGACCCGCCGCGCGCGGGGACGACCGCCAGGATGTTCAGGCCGTTGAGACTCATGTTTTTTAATCCAACCGGACCGCCTTTTGCTCTTGGTGGCTCTTTCTGATCTTCTCTATGAGTTCCATGACGGCGAGGCCATCCGTCAATCGGCATGTTTTGACTTCGTCGCCGTTGCAGACAGCGATGAACTCCCTGGCTACTTCCACGAACATATCGTTCCTGTCGCAGGTAAAGTCTTCCTGGGCCCACTCTTGTTCTGGCTTCAGGCCGATGCGGATTTGATTGGGCTCGGCCGACCAGAAGATGGTTCCCCCTTCCCCGATGAACCGAATGAACTTCTCATGGGGTCTGCCGTAGAGGTCGAGGTGAAGGGTGATGCGCAGTCCGTCCGGGTATGTGACGACGACGTCGACATTGTCGTCCGTTTCGATCTGAAGATCGGAGTTTTTCTCAACCTGTCCGAAGAGGCTGAGCGGTTTGCCGAAAAACCAGAGCATGAGGTCGATCCAGTGGCTTTCGTCCAGGAGCGCTCCTCCTCCCAGTTCCAGGCTTGACATGAAAAAATCCTGGTAGGGTTCCCAGGGGTGCCAGTCCGCCAGATGGGCGGACATGTGAAATTGAACATGGCGGATGCGGCCGATTTTGCCCGAATCCAGGAGTTCCCGGACCCTTGACAGCGGCGGCCACCAGCGCCAGGTGTATCCCAGGAGCACCGGAACGCCGGTTTTTTCCATGGCGTCCGCCATGCGCCTGGCGTCCGGGAGGGTTTTGGCCGGCGGTTTTTCCAGAAGAACAGGCAGGCCGAGACCCAGGGCGCGGATGGTCTGATCGGCGTGGAAGGCTGTGGGCGACGCCGCCACGACGCCGTCGATGCCGTCCACCGACAGGGCCTCCTTTAGATCGGCGCAGGCGGCCGTTACCGGCGTTTCCGCCGCCAGTTCGGTTCGACGGTCCTCGCGGGGGTCGAAGCAGGAGATCCGGCAACCCAGGCCCGCCAGGTTGCGGGCGTGGCGTTTTCCCACGCTGCCGCAACCGAGAATGAGCATGTGGTGTTGTTTCATCGCGAATCCTTGTTACCGGACGCCTTTGACCATGGCTTCATAGGCATCCGGGTCAAAAGGGATTTCAAGGAAGGCCGGCCCATTGAGCGGATTCCAATGGGCCAGGACCGAATTTGCGGCCGTTAAATTTTCCGCCCGTTCGCCCGGGACGCCCATGGCGCTGAAAACCCCGACCCATGACGCGCCGTCCATCACCAGGGGCGACTGGGTCAGTCCTTTTTGAATCGCCGTGGTGCGGATGGAGCCGAAAGCGTTGTCGGTCATGAGAAGGAACAGCAAGGGCAGGCGGTAACGGGCGGCGATTTTGGCTTCACTCAGATACATGCCGACGCCGCCGTCCCCCAAAAACGCGATGGTGGGTACAGACCGGTCATGCAGCGCCGCGCTCAAAGCCATGGGCAGGCCCGTTCCCATGTAGCGGCTCTGACCGGCCAGAAGACACCATTCCGGCCGGCGGGCCGGCCAGACATGTTCGCCGATGGTGCAAAAATAGCCGGTATCCATGACCGCCCGGACGCGCCCATCGAAATGGCGGTCGACGGTTTGAAACACCTGGGCCGGCAGAAAGCCGTTTTCCAAATGGGAATGTAGTCGGGATCTGACGTGGCTGAGCAGGTCCAATCCCCAATTCTTCTGATGCAGCGCGTCCAGGACCGGCATGGCCCCGTCGATTCCGCTGCTTTGAAGGAACGAAAAAGCTTCGACGCCCGGGGTTTCCACGGCTTCCACCGTGACCGCTTTGCAGGGGAACGGTTTTGCCCCGAGCACCTCTCGCGCCGTCAGCCCCAAAGAGACGACCAAATCGGACTGGAGCATCACCTTCGATTCAGGGGCCAGCTCGCCGCCGACGCCGGTGTAGACGCCCGCGGCATGGGGCAAGGTTTCATCGACCACGCCCTTGGCCCCGGCGGTGCAAAAAACGGGAATGTTCAGGGAATTCAAGCGGCGGGTCCAGCCCTGCCGGACGGCCAGCGACCCGGCGATGACCAGTGGTTTTTGGGACGCTTCGATCAGGTCCAGGATCATGTCCGCTTTACCGGTCGTCAGACGGGCCGCCGGCATGGGGGCGGGCGGTTCCTGTGATCCCGCCAATTCCAGAACCACCGGCCCGGGCGTTTCGGCTTCGGCCCAGGACGCCATTTCCGACAGGGAGCCGCCCCTTTCGGACAGGGCGCGCACCCCCTTGGCGATGCCGCTGACCAGCGGCGCATGATCCAGTCGCTTGTGGGCCTGGGAGGCGGGCGCTCCGGGGGGCGCGGCCTCGGTCAGGTGGACCACGGGAAAGGATTCGAACCATGCAG
>CAZZBE010000237.1:5923-7255 GCA_964652715.1 uncultured Desulfobacteraceae bacterium | reverse complement strand
ATCCTGTTCAGCCAGTCCGGCGGCGGCGACCTGACGGTGGAAACGGCCGAGACCGCCGACGGCGACATCGGCGTGGATGTGGACGACGCCGACCTGGCGGCCGAGTCGGTCACCGCGGGCGGCGACGGGAACGATGTGGCGCTTTCCACGACCACCAGCGGCAACGTCCTCCTTGGCGATGTGACGGCCGAAGGCGACGTTATCGATGTGGCGGCGGCCGGGGCCATCGACAGCATCGAAGACGACGAGACCGCCGATGCGACCGCCGATACGATTAACCTGACGGCGGCCGCGGGCGGCATCGGGACGGGTTCCATTGTGGATGTTGCCGCCGCCGCGGCGGTGAATGCGGACAGCTCCGCGGATGATGGCGACATTCTCATCGACGGCGTCGGCAACCTTCCGGCCGGCAATATCAACGCCGGTGCGGGCGATGTTTACCTGGATGCGACAGACGACATCACCGATGCGGAGGGCGTGATCCTTGCCGACATGCTGACGGCGGACGCCGGCGGTTCCATGACGCTCGACACAGAGGTCAACAGCCTGGATGCCAGCGCCGGAATCTTTGTGACGGTGACGGAAGAAAACGGCATAGACCTCCTGGATGTAGATAGCGCCAACGGCGCCATTGAGGTGACATCTACCGGCGGAACGGTGACGGTCACGGACGTTCAGTCCCTGACGGACGCCGACGGAAACGACATCAGCATCACGGGCGCGGTCCTGGAGATCGGCCTTGTCGATGCCGGAGACGAAGGCGACGTTTCCCTGGCCGCGACCGAGAGCATTGCGATGGTGGATGGCGGCGACGGCGTCACAGCCGATGTGCTGACCGGTGAGGCGGTGACGGGCATCGACCTGATCACCGACATCAATTCCGCCGATCTGGAAGTCTCCGGAACCGGGAATGTTTTCATCCAGGAGACCGACGATATCCTGTTGGCGGATATCCTGACGGAAGACGGGAATATTTCGGTCATGAACGGTGAAGGCGACATCACGGCGGGTTCCGTTGTCGCCGCCGGAGATGTCGTTTTGAATTCCATGGGCGACATCGACAGCCTGTCGGACGACGAGACGGCGGACATCTCCGGCGAAACCGTGACCCTGACGGCTACATCCGGCGGCATCGGGGAAGATTCGACAGTGGATGTGGTCGCGCTCGTTGCCCTGAACGCGGACACCACCGCCGATGACAGCGATATCGTCTTCGACGGCATCGGCGACCTGCCGATTGGCGAGATCAATGCCGGCGAAGGGGATGTGGAACTGACCTCCAGCGGGGCCATCGACGATGCGACGGACGATGACCTCACCGACATCACCGGC
>CAZZBE010000237.1:1534-5823 GCA_964652715.1 uncultured Desulfobacteraceae bacterium | reverse complement strand
CTCCAGCGGGGCCATCGACGATGCGACGGACGATGACCTCACCGACATCACCGGCGCGGCCGTGACCCTGACGGCCGAAGACGGCATCGGCGAGAATAATCCGCTGGAGCTGGCGGCCCTGGAAATCAATGGCACTACAACGTCCGGGGATATCGGGCTTTCCAATGCTTCAGCGGCGGACGCCGCGGTGGGAGAGTTGATCACCGATAACGGCGGCATCGTCTTCAACCAGTCCGGCGGCGGCGGCGTGACCTTCGACGAAGTCACGGCCGACGGCGGCGACCTGTCCCTTTCCAACGCGGACGCGGACATCGTCCTGGGCGAGGTGGCCACCACCGGAACGGCCGACATCGAAGCCGAAGGGTCGATATTGGACGACGGTTCGACCCGAACCCAGTTGACGGCGGCCGAGGCGAACCTGACGGCCGTCAACGGGACCATCGGACTGTGGGATTCGCCCCTCCAGGTGGGCATCGACGGCACGCTCTTCGTGGCGGCCGGCGGCGTGGATGAGCGAGGCCAGTCCGTGACGGTTGACGGCGCATGGGGCGAATTGCTGGAAGGCGACGGCATCCCCGGCGATGTCGTTCTCAACGGCCAGCCCCAGAGCGTGTTCGACTGGCTGCGGGTCCCGGATGTCTTCGTGGCCAACGGGATCATCGAACTCCAGGTCTTCCAGGAAGCGGTCTACATCTTCCACAAAGAGGATGTGGTCATCCGGTACGTCGGTCTCGGCGTGACGCCGCTGTCCGACGAGAGCGTCATGGAATAACATTGTTCAAAACACTCCCGCCGCCGTCCCGACTTGGGTGCGGCGGCGGGCCATAAACGGCAAAAGGGGGGCGAATCGCCCCCCTTTTGTTTTTGCGTGAATGAGGATTCGTCGGCTACCCGATCTTATCCAGCACCTTGCCCTGCCCGTCCAGCACGAAAATCATGAAGCCGTTTTCCGCCGCCCGGGCTTTGAGATCCTCGAACAGGATCGCCTGGACCTCGTGTTTCTTCTCCGGGTCGAGGGCCAGGAGATTGTAGCATTTCAGGGCCTCCTCCTTGGTCTGGAAAGCGGGGATGAAAGAGACGCCCTCCTCCGGCAGGGTCTGCCCCGCCAGTTGATCGTCGCCCGGCGTTTTCCCCAAAATCACCACCCCATAAACCCAGTCGTGATCGTTGATGGTCACCGTCATGGTCGTTTCCTCCTTTCGACCGCCGCAGTTCCGGCGGCGTATGTCTATGTTTCCAGTGTCTTGTTGAACTGCATCCGGTGCAGTTTGTAATATTCGCCTTTTTGGGCCAGCAGCGTTTCGTGCTCGCCCGCCTCGACGATCCGCCCGCCGACGATGACCAGAATCCGGTCGGCGCGGCTGATGGTGGAGAGGCGATGGGCGATGACGAAGGTGGTCCGGCCCGCCATCAGGTTCTCCAGGGCTTTCTGGACCAGCATCTCGGATTCCGTGTCCAGGGCCGAGGTGGCCTCGTCCAGGATGAGGATGGGCGCATCCTTCAGCAGGGCCCGGGCGATGCAGATCCGCTGGCGTTCGCCGCCGGATAGGTTGCCGCCCAGTTCGCCGATGTTGGTGTCGAATCCCTGGGGGAGCCTCTCGATGAAATCGAGGGCATAGGCCGCTTCCGCCACCCGCCGGATCTCGGCCATGTCCGCGTCGGGCAGGCCGTAGGCGATATTGTTGGCCACCGTATCGTTGAAAAGGATCGTATCCTGGGTGACGATGGCGATCTGGTCCCGGAGGGACCGGATGGACGCCTCCCGAATGTCCAGCCCGTCGATGCGGACCGCGCCCTCCGTCGCGTCGTAGAACCGGGGGATGAGGTTGACCAGGGAAGTCTTCCCCCCGCCGCTCCGGCCCACCAGGGCCACGATCTCCCCTTCCCGGACATCCAGATCGATCCCCCGCAGGGCCACCGCCTCGCCATAGGCCAGGTTGACGTTTTCAAACGAGACCCGGTGGGGCCGGCGCCGGATGACCGCGGGGTCGGGGACCTCCCGGATGTCCGATTCCCGTTCGATGACGTCGAAGACCCGGTCGGCGGCGGCCAGCCCCCGCTGGATGGTGTTGTTGAGCTTGGTCATTTTTTTCACCGGATCATAGAGCATGAGGACGGCGGCGGTGAAGGAGAAGAAGGTGCCGGCGGTGGAGGTTCCGTTGATGACCCGGGACCCGCCGTACCAGATGATGAAGGCGATCCCCACCCCGGCCAAAAACTCCATGACCGGCGCGGACAGGGACCGGGCCACCACCTGCTTCATATCCAGCCGGAAGAGATGCCGGGTCCTGTCGTAAAACCGCTGCTTTTCCCGTTCCTCCATGCCGAAGGCCTTGACGATCTTGTTGCCGAAAAAGGTCTCGTGGAGAAAGGAGCTGAGTTCGGCCATGGCCTCCTGGCAGCCGGTGCTGTACCGGCGGACCCGTTTTCCGAATTCCACGATGGGGAAAAAGGCAAGGGGCAGGATGATCATGGCGAACAGGGCCATTTTCCAGTCCCGGTAAAAGATCACGAAGGTAAGTCCGATGATGGTGAAAAAATCCCGCAGCGAGGAGGTGACGGCGTCGGAGACCATGGATTTGATGATGTTGACGTCGTTGGTGATCCGGGACATGAGCACGCCGGTGCGCTCCGACTGGAAAAAAGACAGCGGCAGGTCCATCATCTGGTCGTAGAGCCGGTTCCGCAGCCGGCGGATGATGCTCTCCCCTACATAATTCATCAGGTAGGCGTTGCCGTAAAGACCGAGGCCCCGGAGGAGGTAGATGACGATCACCCCCAGGGGAAGGAGCCGCAGCATGGCCATGTCTTTTTTGACAAAGATTTCGTCCAGGACCGGTTTGACCAGAAAAGCGGTGGCGGAGGTGGCGCCGGCCACCACCAGCATGCAGATCATGGCGACGAAAAGCCGTAGCCGGTTTTCTTTGATAAGGGTGAGAAGATACCGGTATCGCGGCCTGAACAGTGCTCTGAAGGGGTTTTTCATGGGGATTGACGAAGCTCTATCGGATGCGATGGCCGAAACGACCGTCGGTTTCCCGTGTGATGCGGTTGAGTTCGGTTTCCAGTTCCGCGCGACGGCGTTCCAGGGCGGCGGGGTCGGCGTTGGCGGGCACGTGGATCGGCGATCCGAAAACGATCCGGCAGCGGTTGAACGGCGCCGGCAAAATGAACCGGTCCCAGCTGGCGAAGACCTTGATGCGCCGGGCGCTGTAAGTCAGGGGCAGGATCGGGTATCCGGTCTTGGATGCCAGAAGGACGATGCCCGGCTGAACCTTGAACCGGGGGCCCCGGGGGCCGTCCGGGATGATGATGGCCGGGCGGGGGGATCGCCTCAGCAGTTTGATCAGCCGGGACAGGGCCCGAAGGCCGCCCCGGGAGGAAGAACCCCGAATGGTTTCATACCCCTGCCGCCGGACGGTCTGGGCGATGATTTCTCCATCTTCGGACCGGCTGACCAGGGCGATGGCGTTCCATCCCTGGTATCGGTAGCTCAGGCCCAGGATGCGGGAGTGCCAGAATGCGGCGATGAAGCGCCGGGAGGAAAGAAGGGGCCGGGCCACTTCCTCTCCCTCCACGTCCATCCGGCTGGTGGCGAAAATGAGATCGATAATCCCCTTGCAAAGAACCCCCGCGATCCGCCACTTAAGGGATGAATCCCGATAGGTTGTGTCGGCCGGCGTCATGGTAACGCGTCCGTTCCGCCCCGGAGCATGTCGGCGGCGATGCGGGCCACCCGGTCGGCGGCGCCGGCGCCGGCGCCGCCCGCCGACGCGATCCGGTGGCGAATGTTGGCCAGCTCGTTTTTCAGCCGATGGAAGCGATGCGGATGGTCGATGAACCCCAGGACCGCCTCGGCGATATTTCCGGGCGTGGCCTGGCCCTGGATGAGTTCGGGAACGACGGCCCGGCCCGAGATGAGGTTGACCAGGCTGATGTGCTCCACCCGGATCATGCACCGCCCCAGCCAGTAACTCAAAGGCGAGACCCGATAGAGGATCACCATGGGGATCCCGTGGAGGGCCGCTTCAAGGGTGACCGTTCCGGAGACGGCGATCACCAGGTCGCATCGCCGGAACGCCTCGCTCGCGCCGCCCGGCACGAGCCGGGGCGAAAAACCGTTGCCCCCGGCCATAATGGCCGCCACATGAGCGGCCTTCACCGACGGGGCCAGGGATACGAAGAAATCCGCGTCGGGCCGGCTGGCGCGGATTTCCTCCGCCGCGGCCAGCATCAAGGGAAGATGGCGGGCGACCTCCCGGTCCCGGGAGCCGGGGAGCAGGCCGATG